>DATIMT010000071.1:0-14725 GCA_035475035.1 Arthrobacter sp. | reverse complement strand
GCCGTCACCTCCTACCAGGAGCCGTTCGACGCCGTCATCCAGGCCGGATACGGCGAACACGGCCGCGAGGGGCTGCAGGAACTGCTGGACGTGCCGGTGGTCGACATCACGGAGGCTGCGGCCAGCACGGCCATGTTCCTTGGCCACAAGTACTCCGTCGTCACCACCCTGGACCGCGCAGTACCCCTCATTGAGGACCGGTTGAAGCTGGCCGGCCTGGACGCCAGGTGCGCGTCCGTGCGTGCCAGCGGGATGGCAGTCCTGGAACTCGAGGAGAAACCCGAGCGGGCCGTGGAAGCTATCATCAGCCAGGCGCTGCTGGCGGTCACGCAGGACAAAGCCGAAGTGATTGTGCTCGGGTGCGGCGGCATGGCCGGCCTGGACGAGCAGATCCGGCAGCGGGCAGGCGTCCCTGTGGTGGACGGCGTCGCCTCAGCCGTGACCATCGCCGAATCCCTTGTCCGGATGCGCTTAACCA
Source organism: Arthrobacter sp. (assembly GCA_035475035.1). GTDB lineage: Bacteria > Actinomycetota > Actinomycetes > Actinomycetales > Micrococcaceae > Arthrobacter. The sequence goes on along the minus strand of DATIMT010000071.1, from coordinate 14,247 downwards.
CCTCCAAGGTCAGGACCTTCGCTGCGCCGCGGCCCAAGACCGTCATAGGCTGGCCGCTGAACACGTCGGCAATGCCGGCGCAGCTTTAGGCCAGGAGACCGCATGAACACTTCCCACCCCACCGGGCGCGTCGCCGTCGTCACCGGCGCCGGGTCCGGCATCGGCCGTGAGGTGGCCCGGCAGATGCTCGCCGACGGCTACCGGGTGGCACTGGCAGGGCGCCGTGAGGCGCAGCTGAACGAAACGGCTGGCGGGCACCTGGACGCGCTCGTGGTGCCCTGCGACGTTACCCGGCCCGACGACGTCGAGCGCCTTTTCGAGGCGGCCCGGGAACAGTGGGGACGTGTGGACGTGCTGTTCAACAACGCCGGTGTATTTGGCCCGGCGGCCAGCGTGGACGAAATCAGCCTCGACGACTGGAACGCCACCGTTGCCGTCAACCTCACGGGATCCATGCTGTGCGCCGCTGCAGCGGTCCGGACCATGAAGGCGCAGGAGCCCCAGGGCGGGCGCATCATCAACAACGGCTCCATCTCGGCGCATTCGCCCCGCCCGAGGACGGTGGCGTATACGGTCACCAAGCACGCGATGACGGGCCTGACCAGGAGCATCGAGCTGGACGGCCGCGGCTATGGCATCACCTGCGGGCAGATCGATATCGGCAACACGGTCACCGACATCATGGACACGATCGGCGTCGGCTCCGGGGCGTTGCAGGCGGACGGCAGCCGAAAGGTGGAACCGATGTTTCCGGTGGCGGACGCGGCGCGCGCAGTGCTGATGATGGCCAACATGCCGGCCTCGGCCAACGTGGGGTCAGTGGTGGTCACCGCGGCGGGCATGCCCTTCATTGGGCGCGGTTAGGCCTCGGGAGGTTACAGCGGCAGCAGTGTCGACAGGTCCGCGCGCAGGCCGGAGGCTGCCACCTTGCCGGCCGCGACTGCGTCCGCCCAACCCAGCTGGCCCGTTACCATCGCAAGCCAGGTGGCGGCGTCGCACTCAATCACGTTTGGCGGGGTGCCGCGCGTATGCCGCGGCCCCTCAACACACTGTGTGACGCCAAACGGCGGCACGCGAACCTCCACGGAGTTTCCCGGCGCACGCGCTGTCAGCTCCTCCAGCGAGTACCTGACGGCCGTGGCCAGGACGGTCCGCGGCAGGGGGGCGTCCGACGGCGGCCGGGCAGCTTCCAGCCATGCCTTCAGTGCTGCTTTGCCTTCCTGGAGGTCAATACGACGGCGGGCTACGGCCATGCGTTCAGTCTTCCTTTGGAGTTGGTCGAGTTCGGCTGTCAGTCCAGGAGCGCGGAAACGGCCGGGCCCAGCCTGATCCTGCCCACCGGGCGGCCGCCGCCGAGTACGGGTTCCACCACCTGCTCCAGGGCGCTGGCAACCCCGGGTATCTCTACGGCACCCGCCGCGGCGAGGAGGGTCAGGGCCACCAGCGAAGTAGCGCGGACGTTGCCATCAAGGATCTTGACGGCAACGGAAACCCCCTGCGGCGTGGCCATGGCCAAGACTCCCTCAGCCCCGATTTTGGCAATGATCTCCAGCTCGTCCATGACAAGGGTGTTGGCTTCCCCGCGGCCCTGCACTGCCCAGGGGTAATCGAGCATCGAGGTGGCAATGGTGGCGGCCCTGGCGCTGAAACTCTGGTCGCCGGGGGCCTTGGCCAGGTGGGAGTATGCCCTGGCCAGGCCCTTCAGGGATACCGCTGCCACCGGGGCGCCGCAGCCGTCAATCCCCAGGTGCGCAATCTCCTCGCCCGTGTATTCCTCGATAACGGCGCGGACCCGCTGCTGCAGCGGATGGTTTGGCTCCAGGTAGCTGTGGGTGTCCCATCCGTTTTCGGTGCAGGCCCAGAGGAACGCTGCGTGTTTTCCCGAACAGTTATACGCCAGCCGCGACTTCCCCTTCTCCGAGCGCACCAGCCAGTTCCGGGCCGTCTCATCCTGCGGCCACGCTTCCGGGCACTGCAGCTGGTCCTCACGGACTCCGGCCGCCTTGAGCATTCCCGCCACCACGTCCATGTGGTCCAGCGACCCGGTGTGGCTTCCGCACGCGATGGCCACTTGGGCGCCCCGCAGCGGAACACCCGACTGCATGGCGGCCAGCGCCTGGAACGGCTTCAGGGTGGACCGCGCGTAGATGGGTGTGTGGATGTCGCCAAGCTCGGTGACCACCGAGCCGTCCGCGGACAGGAGGACGGCGGAACCGATGTGCCGCGACTCCACAAAGCCGCTGCGTTCGATCACGGCCAGTTCGACGGCGGAGTCCACGGTGAAGGTGGCATGCGGGTTGTGCGGCATACTGCCAGTCTATGGGCCAGCCCTTTACTGCACGGTAACCATCACCGACTGCCAGCCCGAGGCACCGTCGGGCACGGGATCCGCCCGCTTGTCGGTTTGGACCTCCCCGGTGCCGTCGGTGGCGCGGACTTTGATGTAGTGGGGGCCGGGTGTGGCGTCCCACTCGTAGGACCACTGGCGCCAGGTGACCGTGGAAGCTTCGGTGGAGAGGGTGGCTTCCGCCCAGTCGCCGTTGTCGACCTGGATCTCGACCTTGGTGATGCCACGGGTCTGCGCCCAGGCGGTACCCCCCACGGCGACCTTCCCGGCCGGCACCTTCGCGAAGGATTTGGGCACGTCCACACGCGCCATGGTCTTGATGGGTCCGCGCTCGGACCAGCCCCGCTCGGTCCAATAGGCCTGGCTGTCCGCGAAACGGGTGACCTCCAAGTCCACCACCCATTTGGTGGCGGAGACGAACCCGTACAGCCCCGGAACCACCATCCGCACGGGGTAGCCATGTTCCAGGGGGAGGGGCTCGCCGTTCATGCCGATGGCCAGCAGAGCGTCCCTGTCATCCTGCAGGACCTCCAGCGGAGTGGAGGCGCTAAAGCCGTCAATGGATGTGGAAAGCACCATGTCCGCCCCGTCCTTGGGCTTGGCACGGGCCAGGACGTCGCGGATGGGAAGGCCCAGCCATTTGGCGTTGCCGGCCAGGTTGCCGCCCACGGGATTGGAGACGCAGGTGAGGGTGACGTGGGATTCGACCAGGTTGGCGTCAAGGAGATCCTGGAACGTGAGGGTCACCTCCTGCTCCACGAGCCCGTGCACGCGCAGTTCCCAGTCATCGACGTTGATTTCAGGGACGCTCAGGGCCGTATCGATGCGGTAGAACTCGCCGTTTGGCGTGAGCCACGGCGGAACGCCGGGCACCATTGACTGGACCCCGGCCGGTACGGGTGCTGCGGCCCTTGCCGGCGCCGGCAGGCGAAGTGCCTCCCGGGCCTGGGCCACATTGCTGCGGGCGGCAGCCAGCACGCGCCCACCCGTGGCGGCGATGCCCGCAGCCACCGCTGTGATCCCGGCAGCAGCGAAGAAGCGGCGCCGGCTGGTGCCTTTGCTCCCAACCTCTTCGTCGCCGTCGGCCGCTGAATCCGCCGGCGCTTCCGGCCATGCCTTCAACCCCCACAGCGGCACCATCAGACGGCGGAGGACCACCAGCCCGGCGACGGTTCCCAGCACGGACGGGATAGCGTCCGCGGCTCCCACCCCCGCGCGGGTCACCACGCTCGCCACGATCACCGCCCCCATGAACAGGACTCCCAGGACGCCAAGCACCCATTTCCGGTAGGCCACCACGCCCAGGATGCAGGCCAGCACCGCGATGGTCAGCCCCATGCCCACGAATAGGGCAGCCTTGTCGTTGGTGCCGAACGTGGCGATCGCAAAGTCCTTCAGCCTGGGCGGCGTGAAGTCGATGAAGGTGGACCCCAGGGCAAACAGGGGGGTTGCCCTGGCGGTGAAGAAGGCGCCGATCAGCTCCGCGACGGCAAGTACGACGGCGGCTGCCACCACGCCTGCCAGTGCGGCCATGGGGGCGGGGCCTGTAATCCGTTCTCGCAGCTTTGTCATGTTTATGGTTCGGAGCGGGCGGGCGCCCGGATTGACCGGGCAGGGAAGGACACAGCTTAGGAGCGGGATGGGTGCACAAAGTACCCTTGGACACTGTGAAGGTACTCGTCATTGGCCCCGGAGGCCGCGAACACGCCATTGTCCGCTCCCTGCTTGCCGATCCCAACGTGTCCGAGGTCCACGCGGCGCCCGGCAATGCCGGCATCAGCAAGCTGGTTCCCACGCACGACATCAACGGTAACGATCCCCAGGCGGTTGCCGAGTTGGCGGTCCGGCTCGCTGTGGACCTCGTGGTGGTGGGCCCGGAGGCTCCGCTGGCCGCGGGTGTGTCCGACGCGGTGCGCGAAACGGGTATTCCCGTGTTCGGGCCCAGCAAGGCAGCAGCCCAGCTTGAGGCGTCGAAGGCATTCGCCAAGGAAGTCATGGCAGAGGCCGGCGTGCCCACCGCGATGGCCATGGTGGCCACCAACGCCGGGGAAGCCGAATCCGCGCTGGACACCTTCGGCGCCCCCTACGTAGTGAAGGACGATGGGCTTGCCGCCGGCAAGGGAGTGGTGGTCACCAGGAACCGCGACGAAGCCCTGGCGCATGCCCAGTCCTGCTTCGACGCCGGAGGCTCGGTGGTCATCGAGGAGTTCCTGGACGGCCCCGAAGTTTCCCTGTTTGTCCTCTGCGATGGGCAGAACACCGTGGCACTCTCGCCCGCCCAGGATTTCAAGCGCATCTTCGACAACGACGAAGGGCCCAACACCGGCGGTATGGGCGCCTACACTCCGCTTGAGTGGGCCCCTGAATCGCTGGTTCAGGAAGTCCTTGACCGGGTAGCCCAGCCCACCGTGAACGAAATGGCCCGGCGGGGCACCCCGTTCGTCGGGGTGCTGTTCGTTGGCCTGGCCCTCACCTCGCGCGGCACCCGCGTCATCGAATTCAACGTCCGCTTCGGCGACCCCGAGACCCAGGCTGTCCTTGCCCGGCTCAAGACCCCCCTCGGCGCGCTGCTGATGGCAGCTGCCAAGGGCGAACTGGACAAGGCGGAAGAGCTGCGGTGGGCCAGGGAAACTGCTGTCGCCGTCGTTATTGCCGCCGAAAACTACCCCGGTACACCCCGTACCGGCGACCGCATCCGCGGGCTCAAAAAGGTGGAAGCGCTCGACGGCGTGCACGTCATCCATGCCGGCACCGCCCTGGATGAGGAAGGCAAGGTGGTCTCTGCAGGCGGTCGTGTCCTGGCCGTCGTGGCCCTGGGCAATGACCTGGTGGAGGCGCGCGAGAGGGCGTACGACGGCGTCGAGCTGGTCCAGCTGGAAGGCTCGCAGTTCCGGACCGACATCGCCCGCAAGGCCGCCCGCGGAGAAATCAAGGTGCCTTACGGTGCCACCGGCTCGATGCCCATCGTGAAAGCAAAGGCCTGACATGACCGAAACTCCAGAGAACCGCGGCTACGCCACCACCACCCTGGACCTGCCAGGCTGGAAGCACGTTTACTCCGGCAAGGTGCGCGACCTCTACGAACCTGCCGACGAATCGATCGTGCAGCGCCTTGGCGAGGACTGTGTGCTGGTGGTGGCCAGCGACCGCATCAGCGCCTACGACCACGTGCTGTCCAGCGAAATCCCTGACAAGGGACGCATTCTCACCCAGTTAAGCCTCTGGTGGTTCGATCAGGTGGGCGTTGAACACCACGTGCTGGGCTCCACGGTGGAGGACGGCGTGCCTGCCGAGGTGGAAGGCCGGGCCATGATCTGCAGGAAGCTGGACATGTTCCCGGTGGAATGCATTGCCCGCGGCTACCTCACGGGTTCCGGGCTCCAGGAGTACAAGGCCTCCGGAACGGTGTGCAACATCCCGCTGCCCGACGGGCTGGTGGACGGATCCCGGCTGGAGTACGCCATCTTCACGCCCTCGGCGAAGGCGCTGATTGGTGAGCACGACGAGAACATCACCTACGACGCCGTGGTGGCGCTGGTGGGGGATGACATCGCCGCCCGCCTGAGCGAGCTGACGCTGAAGATCTACACGACGGCGGAAAAGATCGCCCGGGACCGGGGCATCATCCTGGCGGACACCAAGGTGGAGTTTGGATACGACGCCGTGTCCGGGTCCATTACGCTGGGCGACGAGGTGCTGACCCCGGATTCCTCGCGCTTCTGGGACGCCGCCACCTACAAGCCGGGCCAGGCGCAGCCTTCCTATGACAAGCAGTATGTGCGGGACTGGCTGACCTCTGCCGAATCCGGCTGGGACAAGTCCTCTGACACCCCGCCGCCGGCACTGCCCGCGGACGTCGTGGAGCGGACCCGGAGCAGGTACGTCGAAGCGTACGAGAAGATCACCGGGGAGAAATTCTCCTAAAGCGGAGTGGAGCCAGATAGGGCCGCCCACGCGGAGCTACCTGGCTTCACTTCACTAACTCGCTTTGACTGCAGCGGCGGCACGTTTCTGTGCCAGCTTGATCTCAAGGATCGCGTCCAGCGCCTGTTGAACCCTGTCCTGGGCGCCCGCTGCGGCGAAGGCCTTTTGGGCGTCCTCGAGATGCACCAGTGCTTCCTCGGTTTCTCCAGAAGCCTTGAGCGACTTGCCCAGCAGCAGCGACACCTCGCCGGCCGTGTGCTTGGCCAGGTCCGCACGCTGGGCGTGGATTTCGCGCAGTTTTTCGACGGCGGCAACAATGTCCCCGGTCAGGTACAGCCAGCGGGCACGGATGAAGGCGACCTCCAGCTGATCCGACTTGTTCCCGCCGACGATCGACAAGGCCAGTTCAGCTCGTTCAATCGCGGACAGCGTTTCAGGTTCAACGATTCCGGAGGAAAGCCGAACAGCGGCGGATGCCTTGTTGAAGCGGGCCCACAGTTCGATGTCGTTGGCAGGGGAGAGCAGGCGGGCCGCGCGCTCGTGGTGCTTGACGCCTTCCGTGTAGTCGTGGCGCATAAAGGCCACGTTTCCGACCACCCAGGCGACCTCCCCGGCCAGTTGGCTCATGGATAGCTCGTCGACGTGGTCGATCATCGCCTGGCAGTACTTCCAGGCTTCATCCAGCCGTCCGCTTTCGGCCAGGGCGCCGATCAGGGCATGGTGGGCGTTGATGATGAGGGTGGAGCCCTTGGGGAGTTGCCTGCAGAGGTCCACGGCCTGGATCCCCTGGTCCACGGCAAGGCTCAGTTGGCCCTGTCCCTGGTAAATGCCGGCCAGCATCTGGTGTGCCCGAACGGCAAGGCCAGCCGATTCCCTGGCCATGGGGTGTTCCAGCAGGTGCTCCATGATCTTTTGGGCTTCGCGCCAGTTTCCCTGCTTGATGAGGCATTCGGCCTGCATGTACGTCATGTTCCACCACGCACTGGTGTTCCGTCCCTCAAGGGCGATCTTCGCAGCTGTGGCAGCATGGCTTGCCGCCAAGGGATAGTCACGGAGATCCCATGCCTGGCGTGCGTAGAGGCCTGCCAGGACGTATTCGGCGTCGCTCACGGAAATGGGCTGGCTCCACGCCTCCAGCGCCTTGGGGGCCAACTCCAACCTCCGCGCCAATTCTTCGATTACTTCAGCTGTCGGCTCCCGGCGGCCGGTTTCCAGCAGCGAAATGTAGCTGGGTGAATACAGGTCCTTGCCCAGTTCGGCCTGCGTCAGTCCACGCTCAAGGCGCTCCGCGCGGAGTTTTTCTCCGAACCCGTTGCCCACGCGTTTCCTCCTTCTGGACACTTGGGCCGCCAAATGCTTGACAGGCCCTGTGGAAAATATTTTACAATGTGTGTCAACAAGGACAGTGCTGGCTTTGTAACGAATCCGACTCGTATTGAGGAACTTATATGTTGAAGAAGATCGCAACCGCGGCCGTCCTGGCTGGGGCCCTGGCTTTTTCTGCGGCGGCTCCGGCCGTCCTGTCTGCAGGTTCCGTCGCCGATAACTCGGGTGTGTCGGTAGCTGTAGGCAACTGGCCTGATCCCGCCTCCGCAAAGGTGAAGAAGGACAAGAAAACCGATACCACCATCACGTATGTGGGCAACTGGCCTGATCCCGGATAAATAGCTTCCTCACACCAGGAGGCGAGGGTGGCCCCGGAGCAACAGCTCCGGGGCCGTTCCTTTTAAACCGGGATGGCTGTGACCACATTGAGATGCAAGAAGAGGGCCTCCGCAAGGAGACCCTCTTCCTGTGATGGTCGGGATGACAGGATTTGAACCTGCGACCTCTTCGTCCCGAACGAAGCGCGCTACCAAGCTGCGCTACATCCCGATCCGCTGCAAAAGCAACTTTACAAGGATAGCCGATGCCGGGTCCCGATGCGAAATCCTGGCGAAACCAGCGACGCGGGCTTTAGACCAGGGAATCCTTCCAGGCTCCGTGCAGGTCGGCGAAGCGTCCACCGCCGCCGATCAGTTCCCCAGGGGTGCCGTCCTCAACGATCCGGCCATCGTGCACCACCAGGACGCGGTCCGCCGTCTCCACTGTGGACAACCGGTGCGCGATGATCAGCGCCGTCCTGCGTGCCGCCTCCGTGCCGGCCAGCAACCGGGCCAGCCCGGCCTGCACCAGGCGCTCGGAGGGGATGTCCAGTGAAGAGGTGGCCTCGTCCAGGATCAGCACGGCCGGCCGCGCCAGGAAGGCCCTGGCGAAACTGATCAGCTGCCGTTGCCCGGAGGAGACCCTGCCGCCGCGCTTGTTGACGTCGGTGTCGTAGCCTTCAGGGAGTTCCAGGATGAAACCGTGGGCACCCACTGCCTTGGCGGCCTCTTCGATTTCGGCGCGTGATGCCTCCGGCCGGCCCAAGGCGATGTTGTCCGCCACCGAGCCGCTGAACAGGAAAGCCTCCTGGGTGACCATCACGATGTTCCGGCGGAGGTCGGCAGTGGCCAGGTCGCGGAGGTCAACACCATCGAGGGTGAGCGTGCCCGAGGTGACGTCATAGAACCGGGCGATGAGTTTGGCCAAAGTGGACTTTCCCGCGCCGGTCTGCCCCACCAGCGCCACGGTCTGCCCGGCCGGGATGTGCAGGTCCAGGCGGGGAACCACCACCGGGCCGTCGCCGTAGCGGAACTCCACGTCGTTGAAGTCGATGCGCCCGGTGGCTTCGGGCAGGGGGACAGGGCTCTTCGGCGGCCGTACTGTGGGCACCTCTTCCAGGAGTCCGGACACCTTCTCCAGGGCGGCCTGCGCGCTCTGGAACGAGTTGTAGAACATGGCCATCTGGTCCACCGGCTGGAAGAACCGCTTGGTGGAGAGGATGAGGCCCAGGAGCACGCCCACGGCCAAGCCGCCGCCCAGCACGCGGAAGCCGCCGAAGAGCAGGACGACGGCGACGCAGACGTTGCCGATCAGCACCAGGCCGGGCTGGAAGATGCCGTTGAGGTTGATGGAGCGCACGGTGACCAGGCGGTAGTCCTCGGCGAGTTTTCCGTAGCGCTCCGAGTTCTCCTTCTCCTTGCGGAAAGCCTTGACGGCGCGGATGCCGGTCATGGTTTCCACGAAATGCACGATCAGCCGGGCGGAAACCACGCGGGACTCCCGGAAGGCAATCTGCGAGTGCTTCTGGTACCAGCGGGACAGGAAGAACATCGGCACGCCGGCAGCCAGCACCAGCAGGCCGCTCCGCCAATCCAAGGCAAAGATCGTGACGGCGGTGAAGGCCATAAAGAGCATTCCCGAGGCGAGCGAGCTGACTCCCGAATCGAGGAGTTCGCGCAGTGCCTCCAGATCCGAGGTTTGCCGGGCGATGATCCGGCCGGAGGTGTACTTTTCGTGGAACTCCAGGCTGAGCCGCTGCGTGTGCCGGAAAACGCGCACCCTCAGGTCCAGCAGCATCGCCTGGCTGAGCCGTGCCGTGGAGGTGACGTACAGGGCGGTGAGCCCAGCCGTCGCAATCGCTGCGAGGAGGTAGGCGGCACCGGTGAACATCAACGGGACGTTGTCGCCGGCCCGCAGGGCAGGGAGGGCATGGTCGATCCCGAACGCGATCAGCGCCGGACCTGCCACCCGTGCCGCCTGCGACAGGACCACCATGGCGATGGTCAGCCAGAACCGTACCCGCACCGGACGTATCAGCGACCCCAGCAAGGCGAGCGACCGCCGTCGGACAGCCCTGCTGTCGCTCTTGCTGAGGTGGGCGTTGTCTTCGTTGGCGGTGCCGAAGGTTGCGGCGCTCATCGGTTCACTTCCTCAGCCTGGTCCTCAAGCTCTGACAGTTCGGAGTCCAGGTCCCGCGGTTCCGGGTCCAGGCTGGCGATGACGTACCGGTAATGGTGGTTGCCGGCCAGGAGTTCCGTGTGCGTTCCGACGGCGGTGATGCGGCCGTCCTCGAGCAGGGCCACCCTGTCAGCGAGGGCCACGGTGGATGGCCGGTGGGCCACGATCAGGGTGGTGGTGTCCTTGAGTACTTCCCGCAGGCGGGCCTCCACCAACTCTTCCGTGTGCACGTCCAGGGCGGAAAGGGGATCGTCCAGGACAAGGACGCGCGGGCGGGCGGCGATGGCGCGTGCCAGGGCGATCCGCTGGCGCTGTCCGCCGGACAGGCTCAGGCCTTCCTCGCCGATCAACGTGTCCACGCCCTCGGGCAGGGAGTACGCGAAGTGCGCCTGCGCCACGTCGAGCGCTTCGTCCAGGACCTCCTCGGAGCGGACCGGGGCGCCGAGCAGGACGTTGTCCCGCACGGAGTTGGAGAAGAGGGTGGTGTCCTCGAAGGCCACGCCCACCACCCTGCGCAGTTCCTCCACGTCGAAGTCCCGGAGGTCGATGCCGTCAATGGTGATTGCACCACTGGTGACGTCATACAGGCGGGGCACCAGCTGGATCAGCGCGCTTTTGCCGCTGCCGGTGATGCCCACCAGGGCCATGGTCTCACCAGGCCGGACGTCCAGGGCGATGTCCTTCAGGATTGGCTTCTCCGGTGCGTCCTCGAAGGCAAAGGTGGCGTTGTTGAAGTGGAGCGCGCCGGCCAGTTCAGTTGGATTGCGGGGCTCGGCCGGGCTGGTGATGGTGTTCTGCGTGTCCATCACTTCGTAGTGGCGGTCGACGGCGGTCTTGGCGGTGAGTGCCATGGCCAGCAGCATGCCGGAGAACTCCACAGGCGAGGCGATGACAGCCGCGGTGGCGAAGAACGCCACCAGGGCGCCAATGCTCAGCTGACCGCTGGCGCACAGCATGACTCCCACCACCAGCCCGGCTCCCAGCGCTAGCTCGGGAAGCAGGGTGACCACCATGGTGAATGTTGCCTGGTGGCGGGCCTTCTCGATCTCGGTCTGGCGCAGTTCCTCCGCCTGCTCATTGAAGTTTTCCAGTGCTTCCCGGCTTCTTCCGAAGGCCTTGAGCACGCGGATGCCATGGACCGATTCCTCCACGGTGGTGGCAAGGTCGCCGGCCTGGTCCTGGCTGCGCCGTGCCACCTTGCTGAAGCGGGTGCGGAACCGGAAGCTGTTGATCGTGATGGGAACGGCGGCGGCAAGGAAGATCAAGGCCAGCTGCCAGCTCATGGCGAACATGGCCACGATGCCGATGATCACGGTAAGGGTGGTCACTACCAGCATGATGGCGCCGAACGCCATCCAGCGGCGCAGGAAGTTAAGGTCCGTCATGGCCCGGGACAGCAGCTGCCCGGAACCCCACCGGTCATGGAAGGAGACAGTGAGTTCCTGCAGGTGGTCGTAAAGGGACACCCGCATCCGGGTCTCCACCGTGGTAGCCGGGTTGATGACGAACTGGCGGCGAAGCGCCACCAGTCCCGCTTCGGCGATGCCCAGGACCAGGATGACGCCGGCCGAAATCCAGACCCCGTCCGCGGTCGCACCCGGCTGCAGCGCGGTGTTGACCAGGACCCTCAACACCTGGGGAATGGTCAGGGCAACGATGCTGGCCAGGAGGGCGCAGAGAAGCCCCAGCAGGAGTCTGGGGATGATTGGCCGGACGTGCGGATAAAGACGGCTGATGGATCGAAAAAATGGAGTCTGCTTGGCCATGCCCGCTTCTCAAGCTCTAAAACGAATGTAGTTTCCTCTAGCAACTACCCTATGCCATGGCGTGAGACGATTCACAGGGATCGTGACGCCGCCCGGCTGCTTGCCCAGTTATTGCAGACCGTAATCCCGCTTGCCCTATCAGGTCGGGTCCCTAAACCCCGGTTATGGCAACCACATCGGATGGAGCAACGGGGTTAGCTGGGGGAGGTAAGGGTCAGCAGGACGGCCTCGGGTTTGCAGGCGATCCTTACCGGGGCGAAGCGCGAGGTGCCGATGCCGCCGGAGACGTTGACCGGCGTCGTGCTGCCGTTGCTTGACCAGTCGTTGAGACCCTTCGCACGCCAGGTGGGAAGGTCGCAGTTGGCAACCAAGGCACCGTAGCCGGGAATGCACAACTGGCCGCCGTGTGTGTGGCCGGCCAGCAGGAGGTCTGCACCGCTTTCGGTGAAGTGGTCCAGCACCCGCTGGTAGGGCGCGTGGATCACCGCGACCTTGAGGTGGTCATTCGCATCCTGGCTGACGGTTCCCCGGGGCCAGCCGGAGTAGCGCTCCCGGTTGAGGTGCGGATCATCGACGCCGGAGAAATCGAAGCGCATGCGGTTGAGGACCAGTGACTGGTTGCGGTTGGTCAGGTCAACCCAGCCGCTCATGCCGAAGCCCGAGCGCAGGCGCGGCCAGTCAAGGGCCGCTGGTTTCGGCTTCGCTTTGGACGGTCCCAACAGATAGGACGCAGGGTTCTTCGGGCTGGGCGCGAAATAATCATTGGAGCCCGGGACAAAGACGCCGGGGAACTGCAGCAGCGGCTTCAAAGCAGCCAGCAGCGGGTCCACAGCCTTCACATGGCTGAGGTTGTCACCAGTGTTCACCACCAGGTCCGGCCGCAGGTCCGCAAGGGACCCGAGCCAGTCAGCCTTCCTCCGCTGGCCCGGCACGAAATGGATATCGCTCAGGTGCAGGAGCCGGAACGGGTCCCGGCCGGGAGGGAGGATGGCCAGGGTTTCCTCGCGGAGGACAAACTGGTTCTTCTCCCACAGGCCGTAACCGAAGGCTGCCATTCCTGCCGCGGCCCCGGCACCGGCAGTGACGGCAAAGCCGCGCCCGATTGCACGGGCGCGGCTTGCCAGGGTGTCAATGCTCATGCGCGCTTAGCCGTTTCCCTTGCCGTTGTTGCCGTTGCCGTTGCTGCTTGGCGCCGGCGCCTGGGTGGCGGGAGCCTGCGTCGCCTGCGGAGCGGGCACGGGAGCCTGGCTGGCCTGCGGGGTGGTCCTTGAAGGCGAGGAATTACTGGTGGTCCCGTTGATCATGTTGCTCGGCGGTGCGGGGAACGGGTTGGTTCCGTACGCCGGTGCGATCTTGGCCATGAAGTTGGAGAACATTGGACCGGCGATCATGTAGCCATCGATGCCCTGGTAGAACTTTCCATTGACGGTGATGTTTTGGCCGGCACGGCCCTGGTTGCCCAAGGGGTCACCGAACCAGGCCGCGGTGGCCAGGCCAGTGGTGTGGCCAACCACCCAGGTGGAACCATTGAGGTTGGACGTACCGGTCTTGGCGCCAATGGGGAAGCTGGTCTTAGTGGAAATCCGGGGCTGAATCAGCGAACCTGAACCCCGGTTCAACACTTCCTGCAGCGCGTAGTTCACACCGCGGGCAACCTCCGGCTTGATGGCGTCACGGCAGCTGCTGGACTGCGCCGGAAGCTGCTTGCCCGTGGCATCGGTGACCGAGGTGATGGCGATCGGTTCGCAGTACTTTCCGTCGTTGGCGAAGGTTGCAAACGCGCTGGCCATGGTAAGCGGTGACGTCTGGGTGGACCCCAGGAGGTTGCCCAGCGTCATCATGTCCACCTTGGGGTGCGGCTCGCTGCCGTCCGCCGAGGGCAGCCCGCTGTGCAGGCCCACGGCATCCGCAATCTTCTGGATACCGCAGAAGTCCAGCTGGGCCGCGGACGCGAACGTCACGGTGTTGATGGAGTTGTAGAGGCCCTCAAGGACGGTGAGCGGGCGGTACCACTGCGGTTCAGCGTTCTGGAGGTCATCCGCGGCGCCCAACGCCTTCTGCGCTGTGTTGTATGCGCCGTTAACCTTGCCGCAGGTGTTCTTCCACGGGTAGTTGAGCGGGTAGACGCGCTGGGCTGCATTGACCACGGTGTTCATGGTCTTGCCCTCGTTGAGCCACTCCGCGAAGGTGAACGGTTTCATGGTGGAACCGGGCTGGAAACCGCCTACGCCGTTGAGGTCGTTGCCATCCTTGTCCAGCTTGTCCACATTGAAGTTCAACTGGGAGTCGAAGCCCTGGCCGGGCAGGAACGAGGTGTTCTGGGCCATCGAGATGATCTTGCCGGTACCCGGTTGCACCGACACCATCGAGGCGCCCCATTTATCGGGG
>DATIMT010000070.1:0-6609 GCA_035475035.1 Arthrobacter sp. | reverse complement strand
TTGTCAATCCGTCCGGATGAACCTAAAGATGAAGCAAAAATCGCTAAGAAGGTAGTGCGATGAGTGATATCAGTCCACTAAGGAATGCTGTCCGCAATGGCAGCGGGCTCAAGCAGTTGGGTGGAACGTGGGGTGAGCTTCTTGCAGAGTTTCTGGGCACGTTTGTGCTGATCTCTTTCGGCGACGGCGTTGTTGCCATGGCTGTTGCCGCATTGCCCGGGTCCGGCCGGGCTGCGACATCCACCACGATTTTCATGGCCGCTGGCGACTGGCTGCTCATTGCCTGGGGGTGGGCCCTTGCGGTGACGCTGGCGGTCTACGTTGCAGGTGGTGTCAGCGGCGCCCACATCAACCCGGCCGTGACCGTGGCCTTCGCCGTCCGGCGGAAATTCCCTTGGCGGAAAGTGGGCCCCTATATCGCAGCCCAAGTGGTGGGGGCCTTCGCCGGGGCCGCGATGGTGTACCTGCTGTACCACGATGCCATCGACGCCTATAACAAAGCCGTCGGCACCGGCCGCGCGGACCCGAAGGGACTTGCCAGCTACTCCATTTTCGCCACCTTCCCGGCGCCGTACTTCAACGGAAACCCAACGGGCCCATTGATTGACCAGATTGTGGGCACTGCCTTCCTGGTCATGTTCGTGGTGGCCATCATCGATATGCGCAACACGGCTGTGCAGGCGAACCTGGGTCCGTTCATGATCGGGCTTGCCGTCGCCGCCATCGGCATGTCCGTTGGCGCCAATGCCGGCTACGCCATCAACCCCGCCCGTGACTTCGGACCACGGCTGTTCGCATGGCTCGCCGGGTGGGGCCAAACCGCGCTGCCCGGAACGGTTGATGGCGCCTTCAGTTGGTACTTCTGGATTCCCATCGTCGGCCCCTTGGTCGGTGGCGTGATTGGCGTCCTGATTTACGACTGGTTCATCGGGGACGTCCTGCATGCCAGGGTCCGGCTGCAGGAGTCAACGCCTCCGGGCCGCGCGGGTGGCGAAACACCTCCCGAAACCGAAGCGGAGACCGGGGCGAAGAGGAGGGCAGCCTAAGCGAAGATAGCCCCGCGAAGTTTCTCATCAGCCTTCCCGGAAACGTCCCTATGAAGTCTCGAGACGATGCGCGACCGCAAGGGCGGCGAGGTCACTGATCAGCCGCTGGACTTCATGTTCCCGGCGCGCCCAAGGCGGGGTTTGTTGCCCTGTAGTCGCTCGTGACAGGCGTGTTCTAGGAGGAGCGGGAATCGGCCTAGGGTTTCTGGACGCTGGCACCAACAATGCTTCCTTTGCCGCAGCCTGAACACTTTTACTCACGCATCCCCCTTGACCTGAGTCGTTTCGGGAACTGGTATAACCATCATCACCGGCACTCCGGCATCGGCTTCCACACGCCAGCCAATGTCCGCTGCTGAGTGTTCCTACAGGCTTCCCCGGTCTGAACGAGGAGTACGCCCGGTGGTTCCCCAAAGATCCTCCCAGCCGCTATGTTGCCAAGCTAGGTGTGGAGTTGCCGGGAATCCACTTGCCGATTCCGCATGACCGCCTTCGTGGTTACTGTAAATTTTCCGGTGTAACTCTTGATGCTGCAGAAGCTGACCAAGCTGGTCATGGAGTCCGCGCTTGATGGCGAATTGGACGATCATCTCGGCTATGACAAGCATGATCCGGCCGGGCGCGACGGCGGCCATTCCCGCAACGGCCAGCGGTCCAAGGCGCTGTTGACCGAGGCAGGGCCGGTGGAGATCTCGGTGCCCCGGGGTCGGGACGGGTCGTTCGAGCCGCGGATCGTGGCCAAGCGGCAGCGGCGCCTTGTCTCGCACTCGTCTTGTCCTGCACAGGCGTCCATCCCTCCGGCCCTGACAGCAGCATGGCTGCGACATCTTTTGTCGGCAGGGGCTGCTACTTCGCAAAGGGCAGGGCGCTGCATCTGTGGTGGGTAACTGTCCGCTTGTTGCCGCGTGCTTATCCCAGGCAGTGGAAAAGCCTTGGGAGCATCCATTGTCCGCACGTCCAGGGGCTGTCGTGTCCGGGGTGCCCTGCTGCACCCGACCCCGTGTCCGTATTCCTTTTACAAAATCTGCGCTATTTGCTGGCGCCAGCCGTGAGGCCCTCCCGCAGGGTGCGTTGACCGAAGATGAAGACAACCAGTGCCGGCAGCATGGACAGGATTACGCCGGCGAGGACCACGGATATGCTGCCGGTCCCCAGGTTGCCCTGGAGCGTGACCAAGCCGAGGGGAAGGGTGAAGTTCTGTTCGCTGATAGTGAGGATCAGTGGCCGGAAGAACTCGTTCCAGTGGAAGTTGAAGGCAAGGATCCCCACGATGGCCATGCCGGGGACCGCTAGGGGGACGTAGACCGAACGGAAGATTCGCCACGGTCCGGCACCGTCCAGGGCGGCCGCTTCCGCGAAGTCGTTTGGTAGGCCCAGGAAGTATTGGCGCATCAGGAAGGTTCCGAAGGCTGTGGGAATGGCCGGCAGGATCAGGGCCAGCAGGGTGTCGGAGAGTCCCATTCCCCGGATCAGCATGAACACCGGGACGATGGTGACCTGCACCGGGACCATCATGGTGGCCAGTACCAGCGAGAAGATGGCGTTCTTGCCGCGGAAGTCCAGGCGGGCGAAGGCGTAGCCGGCCAGCGTGGCCGACGCCATCTGGCCAAATGCGATCAGCCCGGTCACCAGGGCGCTGTTCAGCACCAGGAGGCCGACGTTAATCTGCTTGAACACCTCCTGGTAGGCGGTGAAGTCCGCGTTAATGGGCAGGAAGGACGGTGGCAGGTTGAAGGATTCCGACGGCGTTCGCAGTGAGGTGGATAAGGTCCACAGGACAGGGCCGAGGGTCAGCGCCGCTGCCACGGCCAACGCCGCGTATCTGCCGACGGTGCCGGCGCCGGGCAGGCGGCGGACGCGCCGGGGCTTTGGGGTAGCGGGCGTGCCGGTGGGGGGACCGGAATGCTTGCCGGTCCCGCTCTGCAAAGTCTGGCTGGACATGGGGGACCTCACTGATAGAAGACGAAGCGGCGGCTAAGACGGAATTGCAGAGCGGTGACGGCAAGGATCAGTACGGTGAGTACCAGGCCTATGGCAGAGGCTTTGCCAAACTCCAGCTGCTGGAAGGCGGATTCAAAGATCACCATGACGGCCGTCCGGGTGGAGTCGCCGGGACCGCCGTTGGTCAGGACGTAGGGCTGGTCGAAGACCTGCAGGGCGCTGATGATGGCCATGACAGAGGCGACGAGCACCGTGGGGCTGATCAGCGGAAGAGTCACGTTGCTGAACTGTTTCCAGCCTGTGGCGCCGTCCAGGTTCGCCGCTTCGTGCAGTTCTTTCGGGATGTTGCTGAGCGCGCCGAGGAAGAGCAGGAAAGAGAACCCGAAGTTTTGCCAGACATAGACCAGGACAACGACGGCGGCGGACGCCGCGGGGCTTGTCAGCCAAGGCACCACGGGAATCCCCACGAGCGACAGGAGCCAGTTCACGACGCCGAACTGTTCGTTGAACATGTACCGCATGAAAATGGACACCGACGCGGCGGACAGGACCAAGGGAAAGAAAAAGGTGGAGCGGAGGAACACCCTCAGCCAGGACGGCATCCTGGCCTGCAGCATGGAAGCCAGGCACAGCGCGATGCCCAGTTGAAGGATTACCGCGACAGCTACGAACACGATGGTGTTCAGGAAGGACACGCGGACGGTGGGGTCCTGTGCCAAGGAGGCGAAGTTGGCGAAACCGACGAACTGTGGTGCTGAAATGATGTCCCAGCGGAAGAAGGCCAGGACCAGCGAGGCGATGATCGGCAGGAAGGTGAAAAGGGCCATCCCCAGCACGGTGGGAGCAAGGAAAATCCTCGCCAGCCAACGCTCCACAAAGGAGCGGTGCACGGCAGGTGGTTTCGCCGTTTGGCGCGGAACGGTGGAATTGGTGGTCATGAGTTCCTCCTCAAGGCCAGTTCGAGGTCGCGCTGCAGGGCGCCCATCGCTGTCCGCACATCGGCGGAGCTGCCGCTGACAGCGGTGGAGACGTTTTTCATCAGGGCAGTTTCGACGGCGGCCTGCTGCGGCGGGGCGGGGATCGGACCGGAGGTGGGGAACCTGTCCAAGGTGTCGTAGAAGACTTTCCAGTGTTGTGGCCCGGTGGCGGCGTAGAAGGATGCGTTCACCATGGAACGACGCGTGGGTGTGGTGTTCGGTTTGGGAATGGCCAGCTGCATCGCTTCGCGGGTGGAGCAGAACTTAACCCATTCCCATGCTGCGTCCTTGTCTTTCGCCGTGCGCATGATTGCGTAGCCGGCAGCGCCGAACTGATGCCGCTGGGTCCGCCAGCGTGGGAAGAATTGCACGTCGAACTGGTCGGCGGTCATCCCGGCTTCGTGCAGGCCTTGGGCCCAGTAGCCACCTGCCGGCGTGGTGCCGATGCGGTTGTTGCCGAACAGGCCGACCAGGGCGTTGCCGCCCCCGGATTCGGGACGCACGCCGAGTCCTTCGGCTACCAGTTCACGCAGATAGTCGAAGGTCTCGATCACGCGCCCATCCTCGGCGTTGGGGCTCAGCCACTGATATCCGCCGCCGCGGGTCGCCCGGGCAGGGTCGTTGGGGTAAAAGCGGTCCCAAAGCCAGTCCCCTCCGGGAGCCTTCGTTTCGGACAGGAAGCTGGTGTCGTTGGCGTAGAGCCACGGCACAACTCCGCCAAAAAGCCGGTTGGTCCAGTAGTACGGGGTGAAATCCGCCGGGCGGGCCTTGCGCAGGGCCCTCAAGGCGGCGCTGAAGTCATCCTTCGTCCAGTCGTCCTTTGGCCGCTCAAGCCCGGCCTGGGCAAAGGTAGTCGTATTCAAGTACATGTTCGCCGCATTCCAGTCCAGCGGAAGCTGGTACAGGCTTCCCTGGTACATGAAGGCTTCCAACAGGCTCGGATGAACGTCATCAAAGTAATCGCTCATCGCCGCAGCGTCACGGCGGACATAACTATCCAAAGGCTCGGCCAGCTTGTCGGCGAATAGCTGGGCGCCCTCGGTAGCGACATAGACGACATCCGGGGGCGTCCCAGCAGCAACCATGGTCAGAATCTTGGAAAAGAAGTCCTTCCAGTCCGCACCCTGGATCGCCTGCAGCTGCACTGGGATATCGGGGTGCGCGGCGGTAAAGGCCTGAATCAGGCCTTGGCGTCCCGCGGCATCGGCTGCCGTCCCCAGGATGGCGATGTTCAGGGCCTTGCTGCCACGGCCCGGAATATCAGTGCCGGTCAGTCGTGGCCACGCCCCCACAGTGGCTCCTGCCACGGCGATCCCGGCCAGGCCCAGCACGGAACGGCGGGTGAGTTGTGCAAGCTTGCTGTTGGACTGCAGCGGATGCGAAGGGGCTTGTTGCCCCGGTGTCTTTTCAGACGTCATTGTCGGCTCCTCCTAACAGGGTAAACGGGGTCCGTTGTCTTGTTGCCCGCGGAATTGCTTTTATTTACGTCTGATCGCACGCGAAAGCTTCGGGCGCGGAGATAGGTGCTTCGACTGCGGATTGCAGTTCTTCCAGCGTGGGCGGGTTTGCTCCCGTCCGCTGAACCGTGATGGCCGCAGCTGCGGCTGCGGTACGTCCCAGCTGCTCCAGGACTGCAGGGGCGAAACCTCCAGTGCTGCGGGTGAGGAGACCCAGGATGAGCGCGGCCATGTAGGAGTCGCCGGCGCCTATGGTGTCCGCGACTGTGGCCCTGACAGCGGGGATAGTGATGCTTGCGTCGGGAGCGGTGAATCGGGAGCCCTCGGCCCCCTTGGTTATCACTGCCAACCCTGCACCCAGTCGGAGGACATGGTCGGCGGTTTCTTCCAGTGTTTTTCCAGGGTAGAGCCAGTGGGCGTCCTCGTCGCTGAGTTTGACGACGTCAGTCAGGGAGGCAAGTTCTTCAAAGATCGCTTTTGCTTCGGCCTGACTGCCAAGTAGGGATGGCCTGATGTTCGGATCGTAGGTGACGATGCAATGCGTGTGGGCATGTTCGAGCAGTGCCTTAACCGTACTGGCTCCGGGGTTCAGGAAGGTGGCTATGGAACCGGTGTGGAGGACTTTTGGGAAGTAGGCCGGCTTTGCTGGTGGCAGGTCCCAGTGGATGTCGAAGTCGTAGGAGGCAGACCCGTCGGGCCCAAGCGTTGCTGTTGCCGTTGCCGTACGGGTGAGGGATTTTGATCCTGGCAGGAGAGTCACTCCTGCCCTGCGGAGGTGGTTTTCTATCGATGTTCCTCGTGCATCGGGTGCTATTGCTGTGAGCAAGCCCGTAGTGACGCCCAAGAGTCCGAGGCCATAGGCGACGTTGGCGGGCGATCCGCCGGGGTGCTCTACCCGGTTGTCCGGGGTGGTGACCACGTCGACCAGTGCTTCTCCGACAACCAGGACGTCCAAGGGGATTTGGGCTTGATGCCGAGTCGCATCGAGGTTTGCCATGTTTCTCTCTCCGGCAGGTGATGGTAGGGAGCGGGCGGGCCGTGCTGGCGGCCTACCGCCAGAACGGCCCGCCTGAAACGTTTTTGCGTTGGGCTAAGATACCGCGCTGATTTCATTGATCGTCAGGTTGCCGAAAGTAGCCGTTCCCTCGTGCGCGTAAAGACGGATTCCGTTGTCTCCTTCAAGGGGGA
>DATIMT010000069.1:0-1574 GCA_035475035.1 Arthrobacter sp. | reverse complement strand
GTGGTCAGCAGGGGCATGAGCAGGGTGGGGGTCTCCGGGACGTAGAAGACGTACTCGGCGTAGGCCTTGACGGCTTCGTCGCCTTCCTCGGCGATGACCAGGGTCCGGGCGCCGCGGGCGCGGACTTCCTGGATGTTGGAGACCACCTTGGAGTGCAGCGAGTCGCGGCCGCGCGGGGACGGGACCACCACGAAGACCGGCTGGCCTTCATCGATCAGGGCGATGGGGCCGTGCTTGAGCTCGCCGGCGGCGAAGCCTTCGGCGTGGATGTACGCGATCTCCTTGAGCTTCAGCGCACCTTCCAGGGCCACGGGGAAGCCCACGTGCCGGCCCAGGAACAGGACGGACTTCTCGTCCGCCATGCTGCGGGCCAGTTCGCGCAGCGGCCCGGCGTTGTCCAGGATGGTCTGGATCTTGGCGGGGATCTTGTTCAGGTCCGCCAGGACGTCCTTGATCTGGCCGGAGAAGATGTTCCCGCGCAACTGCGCCAGGTACAGGCCCAGCAGGTACGCGGCGGTGATCTGGGCCAGGAACGCCTTGGTGGACGCCACCGCGATCTCCGGGCCTGCGTGCGTGTAGAGCACGGCGTCGGACTCACGCGGGATGGTGGAGCCGTTGGTGTTGCAGATGGAGATGGTCTTGGCGCCCTGTTCGCGGGCGTACCGGACGGCCATCAGCGTGTCCATGGTTTCACCGGACTGGCTGATGGACACCACCAGGGTGTTCTGGTCCAGGATCGGGTCGCGGTAGCGGAACTCGTGCGCGAGCTCCACCTCCGTGGGGATCCGGCACCAGTTCTCGATGGCGTACTTGGCCACCATGCCGGCGTAGGCGGCGGTGCCGCAGGCCAGCACGATGATCTTGTTGACCTGCTTCAGCAGCTCGGGATCGATCCGCAGCTCATCCAGGGTCAGCTTGCCCTTGATGTCCGACCGTCCCAGCAGGGTCTGCGCCACCGCGTCGGGCTGGTCATGGATTTCCTTCTCCATGAACGAGGAGAAGCCGCCCTTTTCGGCCGAGGCCGGGTCCCAGTCAACGTGGTATTCCTTGCCCTGGGCCGGGTTGCCGTAGAAATCGGTGATCTCCACCGAGTCCGCCGTGATGGTGACGATCTGGTCCTGGCCCAGCTCCACCGCGCGGCGGGTGTAATCGATGAACCCGGACACGTCCGAACCCAGGAAGTTCTCGCCCTCGCCCAGGCCCACCACCAGCGGGGAGTTGCGGCGGGCGGCCACGACGACGTCGGGCTGGTCCGCGTGCACGGCCAGGAGCGTGAAGGCGCCCTCGAGCCGCTGGCAGGCCAGCTCCATGGCGTGGGTCAGGCCACCATTCGCCGTGTCACCGCCCAGCTTGTTCCGCAGGATGTCGGCCAGCAGTGCCGCGGCGACCTCGGTGTCCGTCTCGGACAGGAAGGTCACGCCCTTTTCCAGCAGCTCGAGCTTGAGCTCGGCGAAGTTTTCGATGAAGCCATTGTGGATCACGGCGAGCCTGCCGCCGTCGGCCAGGTGCGGGTGCGCGTTGCGGTCCGTCGGTCCGCCGTGCGTGGCCCAGCGGGTGTGGCCGATGCCGGTCAC
>DATIMT010000068.1:0-2412 GCA_035475035.1 Arthrobacter sp. | reverse complement strand
AGAAACGGCAACCGGAATTCAAGCACCGCTGACGCAGGCGCGGCCGGCAGGGCGCGTATCCGCCGGCCCCGCAAGGTAGAAAGGACGGGCCATCAGGCGGCCCGGGCATGCAGCGGAAGGGGGACGGGCATACTTGTCTTTGCCACCAGCACCCTTGGCGCCTACCTTGGGGCGGTCCTGCTCTATTGGCTTGGTGCAAGGCTGGGGCTGGAGCGGTCCATCCGGTGGTTGTCCAAACTGCCCCTGGTTGACCGTGAAGACTTCGAGCATGCCGCAGGCTGGTTCCGCCGCCACGGGAAATCGTCCATTTTCTTCGGCCGGCTGCTGCCCGGGGTCCGGAGCCTCATCTCCCTGCCGGCGGGAGCCGCGGCCATGCCCAAGGCAACCTTCAGCCTGTTCACCCTTGCCGGCAGCGGGCTTTGGAACGGTGCCCTCATCGGCCTGGGCTACCTCCTGGGCACCCAGTGCCGGCTCATCGAGGAGTACTCCCGCTTCTTGAACTACGCCGTCTACGCTGCAGTGTCCGTTGCCGTGGTCCTGCTTGTGGTGCGGCGGGCCAAACGGGCCAAGGCCGGCCGGGCCGATACCAGGCGCTGAGGCCGTACCACCTGGCGGTTGTCGGGGGCCGGCCCTGTCGATACCATCGAACTGGTAAGCATGCTTAGTGTTTTGGTCTGCGGCCTGCAGGGTCGCGGGACGGAGTCGGCATGGGGGTCGGGAAGTCAGTTGTCGTTATCACCGGAGCTTCAAGCGGCATCGGGCGTGAAACGGCGCTCAAGTTCGCTGACAGGGGTGCGTGCCTGATCCTTGCCGCACGCAGCGCCGGCGCCCTGGAAAGCCTGGTGCGCGAGGTGGGGAAGCGCGGAGGCAGGGCCATCGCGGTTCCCACGGATGTCACCGACGCCGCAAGCGTGGACGCGCTGGCGGCCCGTGCGGTGGAGGAGTTCGGACGCCTGGACGTGTGGGTGAACAATGCCGCCATCGGTGTTTTCGGCAGGATCACGGACGTTCCCCTTGCCGATATCCAGCGGGTGCTGGACGTGAACATCGTCGGTTACGTCAACGGTGCCCGCGCGGCACTGCCCCGGCTTCGGGCCCAGGGTGCAGGAGTGCTGGCCAACGTCGCATCAATCGTAGGCGAGATCTCCCAGCCTTATACCGCTGCCTACTCCATCTCCAAAGCTGCGGTGCGTGCCCTCAGCGTCAGTATCCGCTCCGAGCTGCAGCTGGACGGGATCCGGAAGGTGAAGGTCTGCACGGTACTTCCTGCGGCCATTGACACCCCCTTCTTCCAGCATGCCGCCAACTACACGGGGCGGAAAATGGTGGCCATGCCGCCGGTCTACACTCCGGAACGGGTGGCGGCAACGATCGTCGCCCTGGCAGCCAAGCCACGCCGGGAAGCCGTTGTGGGTCCAGCCGGCCGCCTGATGAACCTCCAGCACAAGGTCACGCCGGCCAAGGTGGAAGCTGCCATGGCTGTGCAGGTGGAGAAGACCCATCTGTCCCGGAAGAAGCCGGCGGCGGCCTCGACGGGCATCCTTTACGGGCCGTCGGGCCAAAGCGGCAAGGCCTCTACCAGGGGCGGCTGGCACGGCGGGCGGCGGACGGCGCGCCGCAGGATGGTTGCTGCAGCGGCCGCGGCGACTGCCGCCGTCGTGCTCTGGAACCGGAGGCGCTGACGCGCTTCAGCTTCCGCCTTGGTCAGAGGTACTTCTCCGCGAAACTGCGAAGCGCGGCCCGGACGAAGCCCGCACCCTCCACCCCGCCGTAATTGGCCGCGAAGCGTGCGTCTTCCACGTACATATCCGCCAGCCCGAGGACGTACGCCTTGGTGTCGCCGCCACTGGTGGCCGGAGTTCCAGGGATCGACTGCAGCCAGGCGACGTGCCGCCTTGCCAACTCCCGGGCTTCGGGACCGTCCGCATCAACTCCGGAGTTGGCCGCCGCGGTCCAGTCCCGGCCAAGGTTC
Organism: Arthrobacter sp.; assembly: GCA_035475035.1. Classification (GTDB taxonomy): domain Bacteria; phylum Actinomycetota; class Actinomycetes; order Actinomycetales; family Micrococcaceae; genus Arthrobacter. Next base: position 440 of record DATIMT010000068.1, on the reverse strand, counting down.
TCCACCTTGGACTTCCATACCCGTTTTTCGCCTGCGTCCATGCCCCGCCACCACGAGTCGGATGCGGCGTAGGCGTCCTTGCCCCAGCGTTCCTCGACCTCATCCTTGTACTGGGTGTGGTCAAAGCCTTCGAACATGTCCTCTGCCATGAGTTCTCCTCCTGCCCTTACTGTTTCGATTGTTTGCCGTACTGACCGCGCCTGCCGGGCCAGCCGCTGCTGTTCCTTGCCGAGCCACGTGAGATGGCGGGTCAGCGCAGTGACGGGATCGGTGTGGCTGTGGAAGACCTCGGAGATGGCCGGCAGGCCCAGGCCCAGCTCCCGCAGCAACAGGATGCGCTGCAGTTGCAGGAGGGCGGCGCCGTCGTAATAGCGGTAACCGTTGCTGCCTACCCTGCTGGGCTTCAGCAGGCCGATGTCGTCGTAATGCCGCAGCGTGCG
>DATIMT010000067.1:0-6390 GCA_035475035.1 Arthrobacter sp. | reverse complement strand
CAGATCGTCTGGTCGCCCATCGCCCAGGGCGTGCTGAGCGGCAAGTACAAGCCGGGCCAGCCGGCGCCGGAAGGCAGCCGCGCAACGGATGAAAAGGGCGGCGCGAACATGATCAAGCGCTGGATGTCCGACGACGTCCTCGACGGAGTGCAGAAGCTGGTTCCGATCGCGGAGGAGGCAGGGCTGACCATGGCACAACTTGCCATCGCCTGGGTGCTGCAGAACAAGAACGTCGCGTCCGCCATCATCGGCGCCTCCCGGCCGGAGCAGGTGGCGTCCAACGTCAAGGCTGCGGGGGTAAAGCTCGACGACGGCGTGCTGGCTAAGATTGACGATGCGATCGGCTCACTGGCCGAGCGGGACCCGGAGAAAACCAAACTCAGCTCACCCAAAACCCGTGAAGCATAGGGGCCGGTGATGGTAAAGGTACCGATGAAGATTGCCCTTACCGGCGGCAGCGGCAAGCTCGGGAAGAGCGTCTTGGCCCGGCTGCGCTCCGACGGCCACGAGGTGCTGAACCTGGACCGCACCGGCGCCCGGGAACCCGGGTTCATCCAGATCGACCTGACGGACTACGGCCAGGTGGTGGATGCGCTCTTGGGCATTGACGACAGGCACACCGGCTTCGATGCCGTGGTACATCTGGGCGCCATCCCGGCCCCGGGCATCCTGCCGGACGCCGCCACCTTCCACAACAACATGCTCTCCACCTACAACGTCTTCCAAGCCGCCCGCCGCGCCGGGGTAAAGCGGATCGTGTACGCCTCCAGCGAGACGGTGCTGGGCCTGCCCTTCGACACCGACCCGCCCTACATTCCGGTGGACGAGGAGTACCCGGCGCGTCCGGAGAGCACATACTCGCGGGTGAAGCATCTCGAGGAGCAGATGGCCATCCAGCTCACCCGCTGGGATCCGGAACTGAGCATCACCGCGTTCCGCTTCTCTAACGTCATGGACCCGGCCGACTACGCCGCCTTCCCGTCCTTTGATGCGGACCCGTTGCTGCGCAAGTGGAACCTGTGGGGCTACATCGACGGGCGCGACGGCGGCCAGGCCGTGCTGCGGGCGCTGGAGAACGCGAAGCCCGGTTTCCAAGCCTTCATCATCGCCGCCGCTGACACCGTCATGGGGCGTACCAGTTCCGAACTGGCCGCGGAGGTCTTCCCCAACGTGCGCATCACCAAGGATCTGGGCGCGCATGAAACCATCCTCTCCATCGACAAGGCGCGGAGACTGCTGGGCTTCGAGCCGGAATTCAGCTGGCGGGACCAGGCCTCAGCGCAATGACACTGCAGAAGTGGCCGACAGGGAAAGCCGGCCACTTCTGCTGGTCCTCGCGATCGCTTACTTGAGCTTGAAGTTAGCGCTCAGGGTCGATCCGTCGGTTGCCGTCATCGTCAGTGCATAACAGGCGCCGGAAGATGCGGGCGTCTTCCAGTTGTAGATGAATTGCCCGCTTGTGCTGTCGTACCGCAGCGAGGTGTTGCCGGAGGCGAGGAGTTCAATCTCGTCGAGGACGGCCGAGTTCGAGCACGCAATCTGCTTGGCGCCCATGGACACATAGCTTGTGTCGGTCAGTTCCGTACTTCCAGCGAAGATCTCAAACTTTACCGGCACGGTGCTGCCCGCCTTGACTGTATTGAACGCTCCTCCCATGTCCACGGGCTGGTAGAAGCCCTTCAGGGTCCATGGCAGCACCGTATAGTCCTGGCTGGTCGTCGACAATCGTCCCGCCATGTCCATGGCTGTTGCCGTGAGGGTGTGTGTCCCGACGGCGGCGCTGTAACCAGTAACGGTGCAATTGGCCGGGCCGGATGTGGAATCGGTCGAGGTGCAGGTCGGAGCGGCCGGGACAGATCCGAAGTAGCTTGGGGCCAGGATGCTGTCGAAGGAGGCCACCGGATCAGTCAGATCGATCTTGAAACTCTGCTGCGAAGCACCAGCCGGCGTGATGTTGCCTGCCATATCCGAAAATGCCGGGCTGTCCACGGCGACTGCGGCACCCTCGCCCGAGGACCCTGCGGTTTGGGAGTCAGTGGCCGGACCTGAGGTGGCATCCGTAGCGGTGAAGGTGGCGGTAACGGGCGTGATGTACCAGCCGTTGGACCCCTGTGTTCCGGTGGCGCTTGTGTAGCTGACCGAGGGAGCGGTTCCGTCGACGGCGATGGTTGCGTCCTGCTGCGCCCCGGAGCCGCCGGCGCTGGCAGCCGAACAGCTGTATGTGGTCGGTGCCTGATCGGCGAGGATGGTTTGGTCCACGCAGCCGGTCTTCATCAAGGAGTTGGGCGATTCCGCTTCGGTCACGGACCAAACGAGGGCGGGGCCGGCCTTGTACCAGCCGTTCAGTCCGTCCGGAGCGCCCGGGGTAAGGGTATAGCCGATAACGGGCGGGGTTGAGTCCACAATGTTGTACGTCGCCGACTCACTGGCGCTCGCTCCGCCGGCATCCGTGTAGGAGCAGGTGGCGGTCTGGGTCCCAATGCCGTCGGTCATGTCCGGACCCGACACAGCTCCCAGAGTGGCGGGAAAGGTCTTGTTGCCGTCCTCTTTATCGCTCACCGAGCACGTGGCTGTGGGCACCGATCCCTTGCTATAGGACGATCCCGCCGTGACGCCGCCGACGCTAACGACCGGCGCCGTATTGGCCGGCGCTGCAACATTAACGGTAAAGCTGACCGGGGCCACATTGAATGAGCCCGGGGTCGTGTTGTTGATCACTCTTGCTGTAATGCCTGCTGAGCCAGTGGAGACGGGCGTGACCGTCAACATCTTGGTATCCCCGCAGCTGGTGAACGTCACGGTCCCGGGGCTCACAGTCGCCACCGCCGTATTGCCTGACGCCAACGCCACCGTGACCGACGTACTCCCGGTCAGGTTGCAGCCGGTTTTGCCATCGCCGCCCGTCGGCGAGACGTAGAGGGTTGTCGTACCCGCAGGGCCGCCAACGTTCAAGGGCATCGCCTCCACCGTGGAGTCAATGGTGCCGTCCAAGCCGTTGGAAATGTCGTCCGCCTGCACCATGCCCGCGCCGGCTACCAACAGGCCGGCTGTCACCAGACCGGTCAGGGCCGCCGACCTGCCCCGTCCCGCAGCCAAGGCATGAAAGAAGCCAAATCTGCGCGCCCCCATCCGTGCGGACGCCCCGCCGTCCTCTGTCTTCAAATATGACATTACTTCTCCTCGTGCGTTCCGGGCCGCCCCTTTACGGCCGTCGGATGGATCGAAGAATATCCAAGGGATTCAGTCCTGCCCCCAAGTAGTCAGTACCCGTTTTTTGATCGGCTCCTGGCCCGAACCAAGTACCGATACCTCCTTTTTGGCCGGCTTCGTGCCGCTGACGAGGAATCCCGGCCAAACCGGATATGATGCGCCCTGGTTCCAAGGAGTTCCGTCGGAAAGGTGCGCAGGCTGTCAGGTCAGCTGCCACCTGCTCCAAAAAATCGTGTCTGCAGTGCTGGCAATGCCAGCACTGCACGCACGGTCCACAACCATTGCCCAGTCGCAGCGAGATGATCGATGCCAGCGGGGCCCTAGACGATATGAAGTGTGGTTCAGTTCCTGGCCAGTCCGGTCGGCCATTATCGCCGGGCGGTCCCGCAGCGCCCGGCTTGACGTGATCCTTCGCCTCTTCGTGAAAGCGGCGCTGCGGGACCTGTCACCCGGCGGTGATGTCCTTTATCCGGACGGGTCAGGAACTGGGCCAGGGCTGGTGGGGGGGCCGGGGCCTTCGGTTTCACAGGTTCCGTGGGTTGCCATTGACGCGGCTCCCTTGGCCTGACCGGCTCGTCAGGAGTGCAATGGTAGTGCCACATGTGAAGTTTAGGAGGTCCCGACCTATGTTTGAGCATACTTTCATCGGGCTGGATGTTCACGCAGTGAACGTGGTAGGTCACGCACTGAATCCAGGCACCGGCGAAATCAGTTGCCACACCACGGCCGCCGACCCGGCCCTGGTGCTGGAATGGATCCGCCGCCTGGACCCACCGGTGAAGGTCGTCTACGAATCCGGCCCTACCGGGTTCGGGCTGGCCCGGTATCTACGGGCCGCGGGCATCAACTGCGTGATCGCGGCATCGTCGAAACTGCTCCGGGCTCCGGGAGATCACATCAAAACGGACCGGCGCGATGCCCGAGTGCTGGCCGAAATGCTGGCCGTGGGCTCCGTCGTCGAGGTACGGATTCCGGGCGAGGATGAGGAGGCCCTGCGTGACCTGTCCCGGCTGCGCACGGGCACCGCCAAGGACCTCAAACAAGCCCGCCAGCACGTGAACGCGATCCTGTTGCGCCATGGCATCCGCTACGCCAAGGACACCAAGTGGACCAAGGAACACGGCCTGTGGCTGCACCGCCAACGCTTTGACCTACCGGCCCTGCAGTTCACCTATCAGGCCGATGTCGAGCAGGCCGAACTGCTTGCCGGACAGCTCAAACGCATCGACAGGCAAGTCGCCACCACGGCTTCGCAGTGCCGGTATGCCCCGCTGATCGACGCACTGATGTGTCTGCGCGGGATCCAGATCACGACAGGGTTCGGACTGGCCGTGGAAATCGGGGACTGGAGCCGTTTCACCGGATCCAGCATTGGGTCGTATCTGGGACTGGTGCCCAGTGAGGAGTCCTCCGGCCAGTCCCGGCATCAGGGCCCGATCACCAAGGCCGGCAACACCTATGCCCGCAAACTGCTGATCGAAGCGGCGTGGCAGCACCGCCGCCCCTACGCCCGACCGGGGGAACGGCTGCTGCGTCAGCTCGACCTTGTCGACCCGGCCACCCGCATCCGTGCCCTGGAGGGAAACCACCGGCTGCACCACAAATGGGAGTACTTCGATGCCCGAAAGAAAATGCCAGTCAAGGCCAACACCGCCATCGCCCGCGAACTCGCTGGCTGGTGCTGGTCCCTGGCCGCGCCACTGCAGCAAGGAGAACGCGTGAACGCGGCCTAACACAAAAACGTGGCCACCCGGGCATGGTGGAAGTGACGTGGCAGCACATGGAGCTAACTCAAGACGGCGCTATGAGCAAACGGTACAAGTACCGTTGACGCTCGATCCTAGACACCGATACGCTCCGGCCGAATAATCGTCCTGCGGTAACCAATCCGCGAATATCAGCCTGACACTGCAGTCGAGCAAGACTCGCCAGCACGAAACCTGTCCGGCCGGTCACACGGTGAGCGACTCCACGGAAAAAAACCAAGGAGTCGCTCATCTATGCCTCTTGACAACGGGATCTACATATCAGCGCCGGACGGCATCCAGTTTGAGCATCTGGGCGATCACCTTGTCCAGCTCGGAGTCGTCGAAGATCTTCTTCCAGTCGTCCTTGATGATGGTGTTCTTACCGTACTGAATGGCGATTTCGCAGGCTTCGGAGAACGGGTTGGAGCCGCGCAGGGCGTTGGTCAGGGCGATCTGCACGTGGCCGAACAGCATGGCCTTGGCGGCGGCTTCGGGAACGCCGGCGGTGTGCACCGTCTCGTGCAGGGCCTCGTTGAGCAGGGTGCCGATCATGCAGGCCACTGTTTCCACCAGGGTCGGCTCCAGGACCGCGAGCTGCTTGACGGTGACCCAGTGCACGTCGATGACCGGGGCGTAGATGACCTTGATGACGGCCTCGGCGGCGGCCTTCTGCGCAGCTTGCTCGGCATCGGGGCCGGTCGTTTCGATGGCGGCCACGACGTTCTGAGGTGCCGCTGCCCCGCCGAAGGTGTCCTCGTATTCCTCCTTCGTGTAGCGCTCCAGGAACACCGACGGGTGGCACGGGTGCGCCACGGCCTGGGTGACGTCCTCGCGCTTGGCCAGCAGCCCGGCGTAGGCGGCGGCGGGGTCCAGGGTGAGCAGGATGGAGCCGGCCTTCATCCGCGGCACGATGCCCTCGGAGATGGCGCCCAGCAGCGTGTCCGGAACGGCGAGGATGACGACGTCCGCCTGCGGGACCGCTGTTTCGGTGGGGGTGATGTCCCGGCCGGCGGTGCGGACACGGTCCTGTCCGGCCGGGGAGTTCTCCGCGTAGAAGACGGTGTGGCCGCTCTTGGCCAGGTTGGCGGAGACGCGCATCCCCATTTTGCCGCCGGCGCCGATTACGGCAACGCTCAGTTGTGCTGTTGACATGGTCATTTGCTCCTTAGGAATTCAAGGCTTTGCCGGGTCCACTGGTCTTCGAGGCGGAGGGTCTCCTCCTCGGAGCCCTGCCAGGGCAGCCAATGTTCCACGATCTGGTTGATGTCCCGTGTTTGGGGTCTGATGGCCTGGACCATGTGGTCATAGTCCAGGAGGCCTTCGCCCAGTGGTGTGCCGGAGAAAGTGAAGCCGACCCACCCGTCCCTGCGGCTGAAGGCGAAGTCTTTGATGTGCATGTTGACTACGTAGGGCGCAACGGCGTCGACGACGG
>DATIMT010000066.1:0-5263 GCA_035475035.1 Arthrobacter sp. | reverse complement strand
CGTATCCGTAAACGGCGTTGTCCGCTGGAAGGATGTGGGCCTCGCCGAACAGGCTAAGAGCGAACAGAAGGAGCGCAAGATGGTAGTACTTCGTCACGAAATTGGTGATGTCCTGCGCGATGTCCGCCAGCGTCAGGGGCGTACGCTCCGTGAAGTTTCGCACAGCGCCCGAGTCTCCCTGGGGTACCTCAGCGAAGTGGAACGCGGCCAGAAGGAAGCATCGTCAGAGCTTCTGTCCTCGATCTGCTCGGCGCTGGATGTTCCGTTGTCAAGCATGCTCCGTGAGGTCAGCGACCGTGTGGCAGTAGCCGAAGGCGTTGCCGTTCCCGACACCGTTCCGCAGGAATTCTCCCAGCGCTACGGCCGTGACCTGGAACGCGACCTCAACACTGAACTGAACGACGAACTCTCCACAGGCCTTCTCTCCGGCGCCCGGTAAAGGCAGCCCCCACCGAAGGTGGGCCTTGTAATGCACGAAGCCCCCGGCCTGGCCGGGGGCTTCCTGCATTCGCGCGGGCGGGACAAAGTTCCGGCTGCTGTTGCTCCTGGAGCCTATTCCTCCCCGGCGGGGGACGCCCCCGCGCCTTCCCTGGGAAAGCCGTCACGCTCGTAGGTGGAGTTCAGCATGGCCATGTAGCGGGCCAGTTCCTGCAGGTCCGGAACCGGCCACTCGCGCAGCCTTTCCTGGAAAACCTGGCGCCTGGCGTCCTGGACCTGATGCATCTTCTCTTCGCCCTTGGGCGTGAGGCGGATGGACTGCGCCCGGCGGTCCAGGGGATCAGCTTCCTTGGATACCAGTCCCAGGCTTTCCAGGAAGGCTATTTGCCGGCTGACGGACGGCTTGCCCACCCCGATATTCATGGCAAGTTCGGTAAGGCGGATGGGTCCCTCACGGCGGATAACGGTCAACAGTCCATATGCGGCAGGTTCCATATCGGGGTGGACCTCGCGCGAAAGCTGGTTGGAGATGGCCCTGGCCCGCCGCCAAAAGAGGCTGATCTGGTGCTCGACATTCTGCAGCGCGGTATCGGCGGCATCATCGCCTGCGTCCTGCTGGGGCGGGAGATCCGGGGAGTTGCTCATGGCAACAATTCTAGGGTCCGCGGTCATGAGAGGATTTACCGATGCGAATCAGCGAGTACTGGCGTCTCATGGATGACGAGTTCGGCGCGGGGTACTCCCGTGTGCTGAGCAGTACTCTGGTCCTGGCCGGCGTCGGCAGCCGCACCGCTGACCAGGCCCTGGCTGCCGGCGTTGAGCCCCGCAAGGTCTGGCTGGCGGTCTGCGATGTCCAGGACGTTCCGGCCGAACGGCGCCTCGGCCGCGATATTGCCCCGCGCCGCGACTGACCGGGCTGCGACGGCGGGGTTGACACGCCGCAAAACCCCTCACTCTTCGAATACCTGTTCGGATAACGCTATGCTTTTTCCATTGGGTTTTCCACATAGCCGTTGTCCTCAGGCCGGAATGTCAGTGGGTCCCATTAGCGTCAGAGATGACCAATAAAACGGCCGCGAAGGCCACCATCGAGAAAGCATTAGAGGTGTCAAGCATGGCGGCAGCCCCGGATCGTGCAAAAGCGCTGGAAGCAGCGCTTGCCCAGATTGACAAGCAGTTCGGCAAGGGCTCGGTCATGCGCCTGGGCGACGAAGTCCGCGCGCCCATCGAAGTCATCCCCACGGGCTCCATCGCACTGGATGTCGCCCTTGGCATTGGCGGGCTCCCGCGCGGCCGTGTCGTCGAAATCTATGGTCCTGAATCCTCGGGTAAGACCACCGTCGCCCTCCACGCTGTGGCTAGCGCCCAGCGCGCCGGCGGGATCGCGGCCTTCATCGACGCCGAGCACGCCCTGGACCCCGATTACGCCGCCAAGCTGGGTGTGGATACCGACGCCCTGCTCGTCTCACAGCCGGATACGGGTGAGCAGGCGCTCGAGATCATGGACATGCTGGTGGGCTCCGGCTCCCTGGACGTCATCGTCATCGACTCCGTTGCTGCCCTGGTGCCCCGCGCAGAAATCGAAGGCGACATGGGCGACAGCCACGTTGGCCTCCAGGCACGGCTCATGAGCCAGGCCCTGCGTAAGATTACCGGCCGCCTGAGCCAGACCAAGACCACCGCCATCTTCATTAACCAGCTCCGTGAGAAGATCGGTGTCTTCTTCGGTTCCCCTGAAACCACCACCGGTGGTAAGGCCCTGAAGTTCTATGCGTCGATCCGCATCGACGTCCGGCGGATCCAGACCCTCAAGGAGGGTGCTGATTCGGTCGGTAACCGGACCAAGGCCAAGATCGTCAAGAACAAGATGGCTCCACCCTTCAAGGTGGCCGAGTTCGACATCATCTACGGCCAGGGCATCTCCCGCGAGGGCGGCATCATCGACATGGGCGTGGAGCACGGCATCATCAAGAAGTCCGGCTCCTGGTTCACCTATGACGGTGACCAGTTGGGCCAGGGCATGGAGAACTCCCGCCGGTTCCTCCGCGACAACCCCGAGCTCGCCGCGGAACTGGAGCGCCTCATCAAGGAGAAGCTCGGCGTGGGGGTAAAGCCTGCCGAGGACGAGTCCAAGGACGCGCCAAAGCTGAAAGCCGTCGACGGGTTCTAGCCCTTGACCGGATCACGTTCACGGCGGGCCCGTTCCGGCAGCCCTTCCCCAGGGCCGTCGGACGGCTTCGCCGTCCCTGAGGATCCGGAGGCTGCAGACGCCGAACCGGACCCTTTCGCGGTTGCCCAGGCCATCGTGTACCGGCAACTCACGGCAGCCCCCAAGAGCAGGCTGCAGCTCGCCCGGAAACTGGCGGAGCGGAATATCCCGGAACAGGTCGCCGAGGCGGTGCTGGACAAGTTCCAGGAGGTCCGGCTGATCAATGATGCCGAGTTCGCGGACATGTGGGTTAGGAGCCGGTCCCAGTCCCGCAAGCTCGCCAAGGGCGCCCTCCGGCGCGAACTGGCGGAGAAGGGCATCGACCAGGAAACCGCGGCTTCTGCCCTCGATCAACTGACCGACGCCGACGAGGAAGCCGCGGCGCGCACGTTGGTCGAGCGCAAGCTTAGGCCCGGCACGGATTTATCGGATCATGCGGAACGGGACAAAGCCGTCCGGCGGCTGGCCTCCATGCTGGCAAGGAAGGGCTACCAACCGTCCCAGGCATTCAGGATCGTCAATGAGGTCCTGGATTCCCGGCAGGATCCCGACGGCGGCGCGCTCCAAAGCCGTTACCCTTAACTGGTGAGTTTGACCATTCCTTCCCCCCGTTCCGGCGCTGCCGCCTCCGTTGAGCCAGATGCCGTTCTGCAAACAGGCGCAGTTGCGCAAACCGCGGCCGTCCAGCAGGCCGACTCCGCCCGGCAATCAAACGCCTTGCCGCCGCGTACCTACCAGGTCCGCACGTTCGGTTGCCAGATGAACGTGCATGACTCGGAACGGATGGCGGGCATGCTCGAGGATGCGGGCTATGTTCCGGCGGATGGCGAACATGCTGACGTCGTCGTATTCAATACCTGCGCTGTGCGGGAAAACGCCGACAACAAGCTCTACGGCAACCTCGGCATCCTGGCCCCCGTGAAGGCCGCCAACCCTGGCATGCAGATCGCCGTGGGCGGGTGCCTCGCCCAAAAGGACCGCGAAACCATCCTCAAGAAAGCGCCATGGGTGGACGCAGTTTTCGGCACTCACAACGTTGGTGCCCTGCCGGCCCTCCTGGACCGGGCACGTCACAACAACGAGGCCCAGCTGGAGATCCTGGAGTCCCTGGACGTCTTCCCGTCCACGCTCCCCACGAAGCGCGACTCCGTCTACTCCGGATGGGTGTCCATCTCCGTCGGCTGCAACAACACCTGTACGTTCTGCATCGTGCCGGCGCTCCGCGGAAAGGAAAAAGACCGCCGGCCCGGGGACATCCTCGCCGAAATCCAGGCGCTCGTGGATGACGGTGCCATCGAAGTGACCCTCCTGGGACAGAACGTCAACTCCTACGGAGTGGAATTCGGTGACCGCCAGGCGTTCTCCAAGCTCCTTCGCGCCTGCGGCGACATCGAGGGGCTTGAGCGGGTCCGCTTCACCAGCCCGCACCCCGCCGCCTTCACCGATGACGTCATCGAGGCCATGGCAGAGACCCCCAACGTCATGCCGCAGCTCCACATGCCACTGCAGTCCGGCTCGGACCGCATCCTCCGGGCCATGAAGCGTTCCTACCGGTCCACTAAGTTCCTGGGCATCCTGGACAAGGTCCGGGATAAGATCCCGCATGCCGCCATCTCGACTGACATCATCGTCGGGTTCCCCGGCGAGACCGAGGAGGATTTCCAGGCGACGCTGGACGTCGTGGAAAAATCGCGCTTTGCGACCGCCTTCACGTTCCAGTACTCAAAGCGCCCCGGCACACCCGCTGCCGAGCTCCCTGAACAGCTGCCCAAGGCCGTGGTCCAGGAACGCTTCGAGCGCCTTACCGCCCTGCAGGACCGCATCGCCGCCGAGGAAAACCGGAAACAGCTCGGCCGCAGGCTGGAGGTCATGGTGACCGCCCAGTCCGGACGGAAGTCGGAGGAAACCCACCGTTTGTCCGGCCGCTCCCAGGACCAGCGGCTGGTTCACTTCTCGGTCCCTGACGGCGCTCCGGCCCCCAGGCCCGGGGACCTCGTCACCGTCACCATTACCGAAGCCGCTGCTTTCCACCTGGTGGCCGATCCCACGCTTGAGGATTACAGCCTGCGCCGGTCGCGGGCGGGGGACGCGTGGGACAGGTCCCAGGCTGACTCCTGTGGGGCGCCTGCCCCCGGTTCCGGAGCAGGACCAAGTTCAGTCTCGCTTGGTATGCCGTCGCTGCCGTTGCGCACCCGCTGACAGGTGGCTGCCCCGCCCGTCATCGCCGTCGTCGGCCCCACCGGCTCCGGCAAGTCCGATCTCGCCGTCAACCTTGCCCTCGAACTGGGCGGCGAGGTCATCAACGCTGATGCCATGCAGTTCTACCGTGGAATGGATATCGGCACCGCGAAAATCACGATGGCCGAGCGCAGGGGAGTGCCGCACCACCTCCTGGACATCCTGGACGTCACTCAGGAAGCCAGCGTGTCGGACTTCCAGCGACAGGCCCGCGATGTCATCGATGACATCCATGCCCGCGGCAAGCGCGCCATCCTGGCCGGCGGCTCCGGGCTGTACGTTCGGGCCGCCCTGGACGTCCTTGAGTTCCCGGGCACGGACCCCGTGCTGCGCGCAAGGCTTGAGGCGGAGCACGCGGAACTTGGCACAGGGGCGCTC
>DATIMT010000065.1:0-2998 GCA_035475035.1 Arthrobacter sp. | reverse complement strand
ATCTTGACCGGCACTGGTGAGGGCGAGGTTTCTGGCCCAGGCTGCGGGGATGGTGCCGTAACCGGGCAGCCTTGCGGGTTCGGCGTCGGCTTGGAGGAGGGTGCGGTCGGTCATGACGAGCTGGATCTCCACCCCGCTGATCCCGCCGGGGGTGCCGGTAACGCGTTCGACGAGGGTGTCGGCCATGACCTGCCCCCCGGGACCGCTCATCCCCACTGGCCCGGAGGCTGTCGGCGTCGCGGGTCAGGGCGGCGTACGCGGCGACACCCTGGGCGACCGGGAGCAGTGCGGTCAGGTAGGTCATGGTGTCCGGTGCCGGGCGTAGGCTCACGGTTCGTTCCGTGACCGCCCGTGCGGCACGGCGGGCGATGGAGGCCGGGTCCCGCCGGTACGCCGCGGCCCGAACCGCGGCCACAATGGCCTTGTCGCCGACGCCGTCGAGCGTGCCGGTATCGGCGGCGAGTTCCTCATCCACCCCGGCCCGGTCCTCGGGGCTGAGGCAGATGGTTTCCTTCACGATCAGGGTGGCCCGCCACTCATTCAGCAGCCCGCTGCGGAACGCGGCGAAGGTGTGCGGCATCCCGGTGAGGGTTTTGGCCAGGCCCAGCAACCTCGAACCCCGGGCGGGGGACTCCCGCCGGGCCAGCACGATCTGCGCCGCGACCCCCGCGCCCTGCTGATCAGCCGGAACTCCGGCAGCGGCCTGCTCACACCGCTGCTGAAGATCAAACGCCACCGCGGTACGTGCCTGACGGGCACCCGCAAGGCACTTCAGGTCCTCCAGCTCCCGCAGTTGATCAATTTTTCCCGCCCCATCAGCAGCCAGCGGAACGGAGCGCAGCAGAGCCGACACATCAGCAAGGCAAGGCGCAGTGGGCACAGCGGCAAAGCCCGGCACAGCAGACGAGGAGCGAAGGGGTTCAGGAGCAGCCGGAACAGCACGCGGCGACACAGGCGCATCGGCGGCGACGGGCGCCTGAGACTTGGCCCCCAACGCTGTAACCGTGCCCAAAACTGCTTCCATAACCAAAGTCTGGCACCAGGGTCTGACATCAACCGCCACCCGAAAGCCCTATGTGGATAACAAGGAAAAGGTATCCGTCACGCTGCCCGCGCAAAGCGAAACGGCGGCGCCAAAGGAGGCGCCGCCGTCGTTCTCAAATGTCCGCTTGGTCTTCGGCGACCACCACAACACCGCCGGCCGGCACGGTGCCGGCAAACGCCCCACCGGTCAGCAGGTCAGTGCCGGCGGCCGAGACGGAGGCATCCGAGCGCGTGTGGTTGATCGCGAACAGAAAGCTGTCCCCATCTGAGGTAAACCGGCGCACCAGCTCCACACCGGGATCGGCGGCGGCAACGGGGGAGACTCCGGACTCGGCCAGCAGCTTGTCCACCACGGCCTCGATCCCATCTGGCGTGGGGAAGGTGGCCAGGTACCAGGCCGCGCCCGAACCGACGGCCCGGCGGGTGAGGGAAGGGACTCCCTCCAGCGGGAACTCGGTAAAGGTCTGCACCGCCTCGGCGCCGGCCAGGTGGACATGCTCGCTCCAGATCGAAGACAGCGTGCCATCGCTCAGCTTCAACTGGGAACCGGCGAGCAGGGGATGGAACTCCTCCACCCGCACCCCCAAAAGCTCCCGAAAAGCGCCGGGATAGCCAGCCAGCCGCACATGATCCTGCTTGTCCACAATGCCGCTGAAGTAGCTGACCAGGACCGTGGCGCCGGCAGCGGCCGCAGCAGCGATATTCGCCGCGTCATCATCCGAAACCGCGTACAGCGTGCATACCAGGACCAGGTCATATCCTTCCAGGGAGGCGGAGGGATGTACCAGATCCACGGAGATCCCGCGGAGGAACAGGCTGCGGTGGAACGCCCGCAACAGGTCCAGGTACTTCACGTCGATGCTCGGCTTGGAGTCGATCTCGCTGGCCCACCATGCCTCGTAGTCAAAGACAATGGCGGCACGGGACTGGACCCGGGAACCGCGCACCGGCCCGAGCTTTTTCAGCGCGGCGCCGAGCTCCACCACCTCCCGCCACACGCGCGTGTCCCGTCCGCCGTGCGGCACCATGGCTGAGTGGAATTTCTCGGACCCGGCAAAGCTCTGGCGCCACTGGAAGAACATCACGGCGTCTGCCCCGCGGGCCACGTGCGCCAGTGAATTGCGCAGCATCTCCCCGGGCATCTTGGGCTGGTTGCGCGGCTGCCAGTTGACGGCCGACGTCGAATGTTCCATGAGGATCCACGGGTCGCCGCCCGCAATGCCCCGGGTAAGGTCCGCGCTGAACGCGAGTTCGATGTGCCGCTCGGGGTCGGCCGCCACCAGGTAGTGGTCGTTGGCGATGACGTCGAGGTCCTTGGCCCAGTCGAAGTAGTCCATCGACTTGGTGGCGCTGGAGGCCATCAGGTTGGTGGTGCAGGGGATGTCCGGGGTGACTTCGCGGAGGACGGCCACGAGTTCCCGGTAGTAATCCATCAGGGCCCAGGAGTTGAACCGCTGGAAGTCCAACTGCTGGCCCGGGTTCAGGGTGGACGGCGCAACGGAAGGCGGCAGGATTTCGTCGAAGGAGCCGTAGTTTTGGGACCAGAATGCCGTCCCCCAGGAAGCATTGAGTGCAGCGATGCTGCCATACCTGCGCTCCAGCCAGGCGCGGAAGGCGGCGGCGTCCTCTTCTCCGTAGAACTCCGAGACGTGGCAGCCGAGTTCGTTGTCCACGTGCCACAGGGCCAGCGCCGGGTGGTCCTTGTAGCGTTCCGCGAGCACCCGCGTGATCCCGGCGGCGTAGCGGCGGTAAACGGCCGACGACGGCGTGTAGTGCCGCCGTGAGCCCGGCCCCAGCACGGTTCCGTCCGCCATGACCGGGAGGATTTCAGGATGCCTGCGGACCAGCCAGGCGGGCGGAGCGGCGGTGGCGGTGGCCAGGGCCACCTTCACGCCGATCCCGGCGAGGTTGTCCATGACCTCATCCAGCCAGCCGAAGTCGTAGTGGCCTTCGG
>DATIMT010000064.1:0-12242 GCA_035475035.1 Arthrobacter sp. | reverse complement strand
CGGGCCCCGCCGATTCACTGCTTATGCCGGGAAGCCCGGGCTGTTAGACGTCAGCGCCTTCAGCCGGCTCCTCGGTGTGGGCGCGCTCGGTGTCGGCCGCAGCCTCTTCCTCGGCTACCACCGGGGCGAGCGACAGCTTTCCGCGGTCGTCGATCTTGGTGATCTCCACCTGGACCTTCTGGCCCACCGAAACAACATCGTCGACGTTGTCCACGCGCTTGCCGTTGGCCAGCTTGCGGAGCTCGGAGATGTGCAGGAGGCCGTCCTTGCCCGGGGTCAGCGACACGAAGGCACCGAAGGTGGTGGTCTTGACGACGGTACCCAGGTAACGCTCGCCGATCTCGGGGACCTGCGGGTTGGCGATGGCGTTGATGGCGGACCGTGCTGCATCAGCAGACGGGCCGTTGGTGGCGCCAATGTAAACCGTGCCGTCGTCCTCGATGGAGATGTCCGCGCCGGTGTCCTCCTGGATCTGGTTGATCATCTTGCCCTTGGGGCCGATGACCTCGCCGATCTTGTCCACGGGGATCTTCACGGCGATGACGCGCGGTGCGAACTCGGAGAGCTCGTCCGGGGTGTCGATCGCGGAGTTGATGACCTCGAGGATGTGCAGGCGGGCTTCGCGGGCCTGCTTCAGGGCTGCTGCCAGCACGGAAGCGGGGATACCGTCGAGCTTGGTGTCCAGCTGGATGGCCGTGACGAACTCGGCGGTGCCGGCAACCTTGAAGTCCATGTCACCGAAGGCGTCTTCGGCGCCAAGGATGTCGGTCAGGGCTGCGTAGCGGGTCTGGCCGTCCACCTGGTCGGAGACCAGGCCCATGGCGATGCCGGCGACGGCGGCCTTCAGGGGCACACCGGCGTTCAGCAGGGACAGGGTGGAGGCGCAGACGGAACCCATCGACGTCGAACCGTTGGAACCGAGGGCCTCGGATACCTGGCGGATGGCGTACGGGAATTCCTCGCGGGACGGCAGGACGGGCACCAAGGCACGTTCAGCCAGGGCACCGTGGCCGATTTCGCGGCGCTTGGGCGAGCCCACGCGGCCGGTTTCACCGGTGGAGTACGGCGGGAAGTTGTAGTTGTGCATGTAGCGCTTGCGCGTCACCGGCGACAGCGAGTCGATCTGCTGTTCCATCTTGAGCATGTTCAGCGTAGTGACACCCATGATCTGGGTCTCGCCGCGTTCGAAGATGGCCGAACCGTGAACGCGGGGCAGGACCTCAACCTCGGCGGTGAGCTGGCGGATGTCCGTCAGGCCGCGGCCGTCGATGCGGACCTGGTCCTTGAGGATGCGCTGGCGCACGACGTGCTTGGTGACCGAGCGGAAGGCTGCGGACAGTTCCTTCTCGCGGCCTTCGAACTGGCCGGCCAGGTTGGCGAGGACCTCGTCCTTGAGCGCGTCGGAGGCGTTGTCGCGTTCCTGCTTGTCGGCGATCTGGAAGACAGCGGCAAGCTTTTCGGCGGCAGCGGATTCGACGGCGGCGTAAACGTCGTCCTCGTAGTCCAGGAAGACCGGGAACTCAACGGTGGGCTTGGCAGCGCGGGCGGCCAGGTCAGCCTGGGCGTCGCAGAGTGCCTTGATGAACGGCTTGGCCGCCTCGAGGCCCTCGGCCACAACCTCTTCGGTGGGGGCGGTGGCGCCCTGTTCCTTGATGAGGTTCCAGGAGTTGTCGGTTGCTTCGGCCTCGACCATCATGATGGCGACGTCGTCACCGGCTACGCGGCCGGCAACCACCATGTTGAACACGGAGTTTTCCAGCTGGGAGTGCTTGGGGAAAGCAACCCACTGGGATCCGTTTTCGTCGTTCACCAGGGCAACGCGGACGCCGCCGATGGGGCCGGAGAACGGCAGGCCGGACAGCTGAGTGGACATCGAGGAGGCGTTGATGGCCACCACGTCGTACAGCTCGTCGGGGTTGATCGCCAGGACGGTGACCACGATCTGGACCTCGTTGCGCAGGCCCTTGATGAAGGCGGGGCGCAGCGGGCGGTCCATCAGGCGGCATGCCAGGATGGCTTCGGTGGACGGGCGGCCTTCACGGCGGAAGAACGAGCCCGGGATGCGGCCGGCGGCATACATGCGCTCTTCGACGTCGACCGTCAGCGGGAAGAAGTCAAAGCCTTCACGCGGGTGCTTGCCGGCGGTGGTGGCGGACAGCAGCGCGGTGTCATCGTCGATGTACACCATGGCTGCGCCGGCTGCCTGCTTGGCAAGGCGGCCGGTTTCGAAGCGGATTACGCGCTTGCCGAAACGGCCATTGTCAATGACTGCTTCCGAGAACTGGATTTCGGGACCCTCCAAGAGAGTCACCTCCGTTTCTTTTTTACGGAAGTCCAGCCGCATCAACCCAGCCAGCATCTGTCTACTGGCCCTGCACCCGGTCATCGATCGAGACCCACGGGCCGCCGGCTTCAGTCAACGAAGCCGTTCCCGGGGATCACTACCGAGGACCGCGAATGCGTGATGCGGTTGATCCTCCTGTTTAGTTTTATTTGAAGAAGGCGGCCCGTTCCGGAAGGAAAGGGCCGCCCGAAGCCAGACTAGCGGCGCAGGCCGAGGCGCTCGATGAGCGAACGGTAGCGGGCGATGTCGGTCTTCTTCAGGTAGCTCAGCATACGCTTGCGACGACCAACCATGGCCAGCAGACCGCGCTGGGTGTGGTAGTCGTGCTTGTGCTCCTTCATGTGCTCAGTCAGATCCTTGATCCGCTGGGTCAGGACGGCAACCTGGACCTCGGGTGAACCGGTGTCACCTTCGGCGGTTGCGTATTCCTTGATGATGGACTGCTTTACAGCGGCGTCAAGTGCCACAATAACTCCTTGGAAATGTGCCGTGAGGGCCCAGGTCAGTAACTCACTGCCGGGTCTGCCGTATACGTCCCCCCGTGAAAACCGGAGGCTGCCGCCAACAACAGGAACCAGCCGCCACGGACTGCAGCCGGTTCCATCGTCAAGTTTACCGGCCCCGGCCTAACCTGTCGAAACAGTGTGGTGGAAATCGTGCCCAGTCAGCCCTGCAACCGGTCGCGGATGGCCGCCATACCCTGGAGTACTTCGGCAAAACTGGTGCTCAAGGGTGACAACCCCACCCGAATGCCGCGCGGGGAGCGGAAGTCCGGAATGACATCCCCGTCCCAGAGCGCTTCCACCGTGGCTTTGGTGAAGTCCGGGTGGTCCACCGTGATGTGGCCGCCCCGCTCCCCCGGATCCCGCGGCGACGCCAGCTCCGCACCGAGCGGGGCCAGCCAGGCATCGAAGACCTCAACGGCAAAACCGGTCAGTGCCACGGATTTGTCCCGGACGGCGGCCATCGACGCTTCCTCGATGAGGTCAAGGGTGCCCTGCATGGCGAGCATGCCGAAGATGGCAGGGGTACCGCTAAGGAAACCCCGGATGCCGGGGGCCGGTTCATAGCCTGCCGCCATCTCGAAGGCATCCTTGCGGCCCATCCAGCCCCAGATGGGTTGGTTGAGCGCGGGCAGGTGCCGCTGGTTCACGTAAGCGAACGCGGGCGACCCCGGGCCGCCGTTGAGGTACTTGTAGGTGCAACCCGCAGCGAAGTCCACGTCCGCGCCATCCAGGTCGATCTCCACCGACCCGGCGGAATGGCAAAGATCCCACACCACCAGGGCACCGGCGTCGTGCACTGCCGCGGTGATCCCCGGCAGGTCGGCCAGGTGGCCGGACCTGTAGGCGATTTGGCTCAGAAGGACGACGGCGGTGCGCGGTCCCGTGGCCTGGCGCACCTGTTCAAGGGTCACCCCGGCAGCGGGGTCCGGCTTGATCCAACGGAGGGTCAGGCCTTCCTCAAGGGCGATGCCCTCCACCAGGTAGCGGTCAGTGGGAAAGTTCTCCGTGTCCAGGACGAGCTCGTTGCGGTCCGGGTCCTGCACGGCGGCAAGGGCTGCGCGGATCAGCTTGTAGAGCACCACCGTGGTGGAATCGGCGATGATGGTTTGTCCCGGAGCGGCTCCAAGGACGGCCCTGCCCAGCTGGTCGCCGATGGCCTGCGGAATGTTGAGCCACTTTTCGTCCCAGCCGCGGATGAGGCGGCCGCCCCACTCGTCCCGGATGAACGCTGCGACGTCGTCGGCCGTCCGCTTAAGGGGCCGGCCCAGGGAGTTGCCGTCCAAATACGACAGGGGCGTGTCCGCGCCGATGAAGTGGCCCCGGTAATGGGCCAGGGTGTCCTGGCGGTCCAGCTCTTCGGCCCGCCGGCGGAGCTTTTCGATGGCCACGTCGGTGGGGTTTTCCTGGTCGATGCTCATTGTCCGATCTCCGTCCTGACAGCGAATAGTTCCGGGAAGAACGTCAGTTCCAGTGCCTTCTGCAGGAAGGTGGCTCCGCTGGATCCGCCGGTGCCGGTCTTCATGCCGATGGTCCGCTGGACGGTGCGCAGGTGCCGGAACCGCCAGAGCTGGAAGTTGTCCTCCAGGTCCACCAGTTCCTCGCACGCCTCGTAGGCCGCCCAGTTGGCCGCCGCGTTCTCATAGATGTGCTTGAAAAGCGGGACCAGTTCGGGACTGAACTCGTGCGCCCGGGTCACATCGCGGTCCAGGACCGAACGTGGAACGTCGAAACCCTGACGGGAGAGGTAGGCGAGGAACTCGTCGTAGATGCTGGGAGCGGCCAGCAGCTCCTCCAGCATGGCATGGGCCTCGGGATCGGATTCGAAGACCGGAAGCATCTTGCGGTTCTTGTTGCCCAGGACGAATTCGACCGCGCGGTACTGGGCGGACTGGAACCCTGAAGAGTTGCCCAGGAAGCCCCGGAACTGCGAATACTCGGTGGGTGTCAGGGTCGCCAGGACAGACCACTGCTCGGTGAGCGTCTTCTGGATGTGCTTGACCCGGGCGATGCCCTTGAGCGCCGAGCCCAGGTCGTCCTCACGGAGCCATGCGGCCGCACTGCGCAGTTCATGCAGGACCAGCTTCAACCACAGCTCCGTGGTCTGGTGCTGGATGATGAACAGCAGCTCGTCGTGGTGTTCGGGCTCGCTCACCGGCTGCTGCGCACTGAGCAGGGTGGGAAGCTGCAGGTAGGAGGCGTAGCTCATCCGTGAGCTGAAGTCACGGACGATCCCCTTATCCAGCTTGCGGGTGTTCTTTTCGACGGACACGTTCTGCCTTTCGTTGGTGCCACCCTGCGGATGCTGCAGTCAGTGGGTGGCCAGGAGCTGGTGGGCCTGCGCCACGTCCAGCTGCATTTGTTCCACCAGGGCCTCAGGGCCACGGTAGGCCACCATGCCCCGAAGCCGCGCCACAAATTCAACAATGACTGTCTGGCCGTAGAGATCGAAGTCCTCCACTGCCTCCTTGGGCCTGTCGATGACGTGCGCCTCTACTTGGCGGCTCACGCCGTCGAACGTGGGGTTGGAGCCCACCGAGATCGCTGCCGGCCAGCGCGTCCCGGCCTGGTCCACCAGCCAGCCGGCGTAGATGCCGTCTGCCGGGATCAACCCCGTGGCGTTTGAGGAGAGGTTCGCCGTGGGGAAACCGAGGGCCCGGCCGCGGGCGGCACCGTGAACCACCTCGCCGCGCATCCTGTGCGGCCGGCCCAGGACCGAGGCGGCAGTTGCGACGTCGCCCTCCTGCAAGGCTTCCCGGACCCAGGTGGAGGAGCATCGGCGGTCCATGCCGTCGTCGTCATGCAGGGGGTAGCCCTCGGCCCCGAACTCGCTGATGACCTGCACGTCGAAACCGAACTTTTCGCCCAGCGCCTTCATGGTGTCCAGGTCGCCGGAGTTTCCCCGTCCGAAGCGGGCGTCATGGCCGATCACCACATGGCTGGCGTGCAGGCAGTCCACCAGGTACTGCTCCACGAATTCGTCGGCCGTCAGGCTGGCGAGGTCCAGCGAGTACTTCACCACCAGGATGGCGTCCAGGCCGAGCCCGCCCAGCGCCTCCAGCTTGTCGTCCAGGCCCATGATCAGCTCCGGCGCGGCCTCGGGGCGGTGGATTACTGCTGGATGGGGGTCGAAGGTGACAGCCACGGCCTTGGCATGGGAGAGGCGGGCGGAACGGATCAGCTGGGACAGCACCTGCTGGTGGCCGCGGTGGACGCCGTCGAAGTTGCCGAAAGTGACAACAGATGGGCCGAAGTCCGCCGGGACATCGGACGGATCGTTCCAGATGTAAACCATCACCCTCGCCTTAAGCTGCCTGCAAACATCGACCTTCCGGAGCCATGCCGGCCGCGGAACTCTTCAAGGTTACCCGGATTCACTGCGCCGCTTTGGCCGGTGTCGCAGGTGCCGCCGACGGCCGGCGCCGGTAGAGCCATACCAGCCCCAGGATGGGCAGCAGCAGGGGGATGAAGCCATAGCCGCGGCCAAACAGGGACCAGACAGTCTCGTGCGGGAACTGCACCGAGTCCAGGATGCTCAGGACTCCAACCACCAGGACACCGGCGAGCTCAACGAGCACCGCGGCGACGGAGATCTTGAACCACGTAGTTCCGGCCTTCGCCAGCGACACCGTGGCCACCACGTACACCAGGGCGGCGAAGGCAGAGAGCAGGTACGCCAGCGGCGCTTCCGAAAACTTGGTGAGGATCTGGTAGCCGGCACGGGCGGTGGCCGAGATGGCGAAAACCCCGTACACAGCAATCAGCAGCCGCCCGGGCCCCGTGTTGCGGGTATTCCGGACGGGTGCATCACCGGTCTGCTTGTCGTTCATTGATGCTGCTTCTCCCACTTCAGTACCAGATCTGGTTCATACGGGCGGCCATGACGAGCGCCGTGACGCCCACTGCGGCCAGGACGAAATTACTCCACCGCGTGCGCTCCAGGATGGACCAATAGATCGCCGCCGGTGGCAGGAGCATGGCGGTGGCCATGTACCCCCAGAACTCCCAGGCCTCACCGGCAATCGGTTCACCGGCAATGACCCGGACAATCGATCCCACCAGATACACCACCAGGGCTGCTTCCACGGCCACGACGGAAAGGATGGTGACGTCGTTGGGCGCCTTTTTCAGGATTCCGGCACCCAGGGATACCAGTGTGGACACCAGGCCGACGGCGAGGATGATCCAAAAATATGCGTCCACGCCTAGGCCTCCGCAGTGGCGGCGGTGGCCGCTCCGGTGCCGGGGGCGAAGACGAGCACCGGCTTGGCGTAACTGCCCGCGTCGGCGAGAAGCGCGACCAGGCTCCCGTCGGGGGCGAAGGCGGCGGCCGGATGGTCGGCGGTGGCAGCGGCCGGGCTTCCGGGGGCAGCGCCGGCAGCAATCCGCCGGCCAAAGGATATCTCCGTGGTTTCCTCGGCGCTCAGCTCGCGGTTGGGCATCAGTGCGCGGGCAGCCTGCGACATTTCCAGGACGTCGAGCTCTTCGGCCAACTGTTCCAGGGTGCGCGCCTGCTCCAGCGAATAGGGGCCCACATGGGTCCTGCGGAGTGCGGTGAGGTGCCCGCCCGTGCCCAGAGCCGCGCCCAGGTCCCTTGCGAGGGCACGGATGTACGTGCCCGACGAGCATTCAACGGTGACGTCGAGGTCAACCACATCCGCTTCCTGATTCCGCCGGATGCCGTGGACGTCGAACCGGTGGATGGTGACGGGACGTGAGGCCAGCTTCACGTCCTCGCCGGAGCGTACCCGTGCATAGGCGCGTTCGCCGTTCACCTTGATGGCGCTGACGCTGCTGGGCACCTGCTGGATGTCGCCCGTGAGGGCTGCGACGCCGTCGTAAATTGCCTGCTCGGTGACACCGGACGTGCCGGCCGTGGCAGTGACTTCCCCTTCGGCGTCGTCCGTCACAGTTGACTGGCCCAGCCGGATGGTGGCGGTGTAAGTCTTGGAGGTGCCCACGATGTAAGTCAGCAGGCGCGTGGCTTTGTTGATGCCGATCACCAGCACGCCGGTGGCCATGGGATCGAGGGTTCCTGCGTGCCCCACTTTCCGGGTACCTGCGAGGCGCCGCATCCGGCCAACCACATCATGGCTGGTCCATCCCTGCGGCTTGTCCACTATCACCAGTCCAGAAAGCACGCCTCCCAGTATATCGGCGCAGGTTGGCGCGCCCGCCCACGCCTCCGCCCACGCCCCGCACCTGGCTTGACGACTAGGATGGCTGGCATGCCTGAGCTTGCCGCCCATGTCCGCGACGTGCCCGTCAACCAGATCCGGGAGATCACCGAGGCGGCGTGGCGTACCCCCGGAGCCATTGTCTTGAGCATCGGGGAGCCCGGTTTCCCGCTCCCCCGCCATGTGCTGGATGCGGGTATCGCCTGCCTGGACCGCGACGAAACCAACTACACGCCCAATGCCGGGATTCCTGCCCTTCGTGAAGCGTTCGCGGCCCGGTTCCGGGAAGAACAAGGGGTCGACGTCGGCGCTGACCGCGTCTACGTGGTGTCCGGCGCGCAGCAGGGCCTGCACTTCGCGATGAGCCTGCTGCTCTCCCCCGGCGACGAAATCCTGATCCCGAACCCGGGCTACCCCACCTTTGCCATGACCAGCAGGCTGCTCAATGCCGTCCCCGTGGGCTATCCGCTGCACCCGGACCACGGCTTCCAGCCACGGGTGGCCGACGTGGAGGCCCTCATCACCAGCCGGACCCGGGCGTTGGTGCTGAACTCCCCGTCCAACCCGCTCGGCGCCGTGCTCGGTGAAGAATTGGTCCGCGAACTGATGGCCCTGGCCCGCCGGCACGATATCTGGGTGATCTCGGATGAGTGCTATGAGGCTTTCACCTACGATGTGCCCCACATCAGCCCGGCAAGGTTCGACGGCGACAGCCCGGCAAATGCGCGCGTGTTCACTTCGCTGACACTGTCCAAGACCTACGGCCTGACGGGCCTGCGCATCGGGGCGCTCGTCTGCCCTCCGGGCCTTGAACAGAAGATGGACAATGTCATGGAATCCATCGTCTCGTGCGTGGCGTCTGCCCCGCAGTACGCGGCGCTGGCGGCCCTCACCGGGCCCCAGGACTACGTCCGGCACGCCCACCAGCATTACCGGGAGAACCGGGACGCGGCGTCGGCGGCCCTGGCTGCGAAGGGGATCCGCTACCTTCCGGCCCAGGGCGCTTTCTACTTGTGGGCTGACATGTCCCACGTGACCGGTGGGGATGTGCGGGCCTGGGTCCGGCGCTTCCTCGCGGACTCCGGTGTGGCGCTGGCTCCGGGGACTGCCTTCGGCTCCATCGGCGAAGGGTGGGTACGGATCGCGCTGTGCGGCCGGAAGCAGGACCTGCTGGATGGGCTTTCCCGGCTTCCGGCCGCCGGGTTGTAAAACGAGCCAGCATCTAACTCCGGGCGGCGGGGAGGGCCTTGTCCAGCCAGGAGCGGAGGACATTCGCCGGTGCGGCGCCGGCCTGGCGGGCTGCCACCTTCCCGTCAACGAGCACCATCAGGGTGGGTATGGCCTGGACGTCGAACCGGCGCGACAAGCCGGGCGATGTATCCACGTCCACCTTCACCAGCTTTAGTTTCCCGGGCCGTTCCCGGGCCAGCGTGTCCAGCACGGGGCTGACCATGCGGCAGGGTCCGCACCAGGCGGCCCAGAAATCGACCAACACCGGAACTGGAGACTGCTCCGCCACGGCAGCGAAGTCGCTGTCACCTGCGGACACGATCCATGGCAGATCCGCCTTGCAGTTGCCGCAGCGGGGATGGCCTGAAGCCTGGGCAGGCACCCGGTTGGTCTTACCGCAGGAGGGGCAGCTGAGAAGTGTGGTTTCCACGGCTAGTATTCCTTCCTGCTGTCAAAGGCGCGCCACGTTTGGAAGGGGACGTCCGACGTCGGAATGTCGCCCCTGGTGACAGGCATCAGCTCCGGCGCGGCACCGCTGAAGTAGTCGTAGAAAAGGGCGTCATCAAAGCCGGCCGCCGCCGCACCGTGGCGGTCGGCGGCGAAGTAGACGCGGCCGATCCTTGCCCACAGCGCGGACGCCAGGCACATGGGGCACGGCTCGCAGCTTGCGTAGAGGACCGAGCCGGTGAGATCGAAATCCGCGGTTGCCGCGGCGGCCGCCCGGATGGCCACCACCTCCGCATGGGCCGTGGGGTCGTTATCCCGGGTCACCCGGTTAACGCCGGAGTGGACGCGCCCGTCAGGTGTCACCACCACCGCGCCGAAGGGTCCGCCGCCCTGGCCTACGTTCTGCGTGGCCAGCTCCACGGCCTGTTCAAGGTACTTGAAGGAGCCGCCGGCAAGGTCTGGGGTCGTCATAGCACGATCCTAGCCACAGGTGCCCCCTTGGGGGATGAAAAGGGGGCGAAGAAGGGGGGATGCCCCCAACGACTACCAGCTGGTAGAAGCCTACGCTTGCGCCCGGGGATACATTTCGCCTCTGCCGAGGCTTCACATCCAGCCCCGCAAGGGCCTCGCACCCCGGAGTACCCAATGAAGAAAAGACTCGCACTTTTAGCCTGTATCGCGGCCTCGGCCGCCGCCATCGCGTCAGCAGGACCAGCTGCCGCCTCAACCCGCGCGCCGGAATACGATGTCCTCGCAGACGGCCTCGTCTCACCTCTGCACGCCGCGGCAGGAACGGGAAAGTCAGTCCTGGCGTCGCAGGATTTCGCGGGGAAACTCACCCGGATCAACCGCGATGGATCCACCGAAGCCCTCTATACCGCGAAGCAGGGCTGGGAGGTTGCCGGGTCCGATACACGCGGCAACACCACCTATTTCCTTGAGAGCACAGGCGCCGGTGAGGGAAACCCCGCCGCGCTTCATGGCTACCTGAAGTCCATCGATTCCAAGGGGGACGTGGACACCATCGCCAACTTTGCCGATTTCGAACGCAAGCATAACCCTGACGGCTCCCAGCACTACGGTTTTGGGCGTGACGTCAGCGACGAGTGCCTCGCCGGCTGGCCGGCCTTCCCGCCTGCCCGCTACAAGGGCCTGGTGGATTCCCACCCGTACGCCTTGGCGGTCCGCGACAACATGGCATATGTTGCCGACGCCGGCATGAACGCGGTCCTCAAGGTCGACCTGGAGAGCGGTGACATTGACACCATCGCAGTGCTGCCGGCTCGTCCGGCGACCATCCCCGCGGGCTTGGTGGTTCCCACCGACATGCAGGGTGGCACCATGAAGGTGCCGGACTGCGTGGCTGGCCACAAGTATGCCTTTGAGCCTGTCCCCACCGACGTCGCTGTTGGCCCTGACGGGATGCTGTACGTTACGTCGCTGCCCGGCGGCCCGGAAGGACCGGAACTGGGTGCCCGTGGCGCGATCTTCAGGATCAACCCGTGGAACGGTGATACGGACCTTTGGGCCGACCACATCCTAACCCCCACAGGCGTGGCTGTGGCCGGCAACGGTGACGTCTATGTCGCTTCGCTGTTTGGCGGCGGGATCCTGAAGTTCACCTGTGATGGTGACCGCTCGCAGTTCCTGGCGGTGAACATGCCGGCCGACGTCGATATCAGCGGCCACACCCTGTACGCCACAGTCGACGCCCTGGGCGACCCATCCCAGCCGCCGGCTGGCAAGGTCATCAAGGTTGACATCCGGTAAGCGCCGGCACCACCTGCAACAGGACCCGGAATGATTCCGGGTCCTGTTGCATGTTCAGCGGATGTCCGCCGCTTATTTGTTGCTGTCCTCGTCAAGGTCCCCATCATCGCTGAGGTCCAGGTCCTCTTCGTCGAAGTCGTCCTCGTCGATGTCCACATCAGCGGACGCGTCGGACTTGTACGGGTCGGCGTCGCCGGCGTGCTTGGCTTTGGCGGCCAGCGCGGCCACCTCGGCGTCACGCTTCTTGGCCTCGCGCAGCAGCTCCTCCAGGTTGGAGGCGTTGACCGGAATCTGGTCAGCCACAAACTCAAGGGTGGGGGTCAGTCGCACCGTGATGTTGCGGCCAACTTCCTGCCGAAGCACACCCTTGGCTTTCTCAAGCCCCTTGGCAGCATCAGCCTGGACAGCCTGGTCACCAAAGACGGTGTAGTAGACAGTGGCATGCTGCAGATCGTTGGTCACGCGGGCATCGGTAACGGTAATACCCTCCAGCCGGGGATCCTTGACCTTCCGGCCCAGGGCCTCAGCAACAACAACCTTAATCCGCTGCGCCAACTTGGCAGCACGTGCCGGATCAGCCATGAACAACTCCTAGATAAGAAAAAATTTGGGACATACGACGACGGCATCGGCTTGCGTCGCACGTTTCAGTTACCTGCCACGCACCTAAGGCGAGCCAACGACGATGCCGTTGGGTTTTTCCGGCGGCGCTTTGGAGCCGTGGAGGGGGCCCGGGAGTGGCATCGGGCCTACCGGAGCTGGGCAGCAAAG
>DATIMT010000063.1:0-10656 GCA_035475035.1 Arthrobacter sp. | reverse complement strand
ACCGCCACCCTGCACGCCCAACCCGATGAGGACATCGCCGGTTTGGCGGAGCAGCTGTCCGGGCTCGCCGGACGTGTCCTGTTCGGAGGCTGGCCCACGGGCGTGGCCGTCAACTGGGCCCAGCAGCACGGCGGCCCCTACCCGGCCACCACGTCGCTCTTCACGTCGGTCGGCGCGACGGCGGTCCGCAGGTTCCAGCGTCCGGTGGCCTACCAGGACGCACCGGAAGCAGTGCTGCACCCGGCGCTGCGCGAGGACAACCCGCTGCAGATCCCGCGCCGCGTGGACGGGGAACTCGTCCTGCCGTAAGCACAGGTTTCTACGGAGGCTCAACCACCAACAACGAAACCCCGGGACCGATTGAATCGGTCCCGGGGTTTCTGCGTGTCGCGCGCGGTCGCTACAACTGCAGCGTCGCCGGCCGGTCCAGCCCGTTTACGGTGGTCACGGGCCAGCGGGGGTCCACTGTGAGGACCTGCAGCCCGGATTCTGTGAGCTGCACGGTGTCCTCGATCTTGACGCCGGGCCCGGAGGGGTTCCACGTGAAGGCCTGGCCCAGCACCACTGTGTCGGTGGCCTCGGACGTCACCCGGGGATCCCGGCCCGCGTAACCTGCCGGGCCGCCCTGGTGGTGCTGTTCCCACTGGTCCGCCCCGAACCCGTGCCGCACGTAGGCGGCCTGGATCTCGGCGAAGATCCTGTCCAGCCGGGCGCCGGGAACAGTGGCATCGAAAATGTCCGCTTCCACTGCCGCGATGCGTGCCTCGGCGTCGCGCTCTTCCGGTGTGCCGGCGTCGAACCTTATCCAGCGGGTGATGTTGGCAACCAGGCCGTCGCGGCGGGCGCAGACCACCGCCATCGCGCGCCTGCCGAGGGGGGAATGGGTTGCCAGCGGGTGCCGGAAGGTGCTGCGGGAGCTGCCGTTGCACAGGAGCACCAGCGGCTCCGCGCCGGCGCCCACCACGCGGGCGGCCAGTGCCGAGACCAGCCCGAATTCGGTGGTGTCGGGGCGGGCAGCGGACAGGACGTCGGTCATGATGCCGGCCAGTTCCGCGCTGAGCAGGGAATAGCGGGCACTTTCCGCCGGGAGGAGCTGCTGGCGGGCCGCGCGCAGTTGCGCGGCGGCGTCGGCTTCCGCCATGGGCGGCCGGGAGCTGTTCCCGACGGCGGCGGCGGCCTGGTGCAGGTTCCCGTACCACGGGACGGTGTGCAGGTTGACTCCGGCGGGAAGTTCTTCGGCGGTGATCCTGCCGGCTTCATTGTTGAACGTCACCAGGTGGTCGCCGCCGCGGTCCACCAGAACGGCGGCAATGGGGTCGCCGGCCAGGCTGATATGGACACGGCTGCCGTCCAGGTACCAGGTCAGTGCGGTGTTCGTGGTCAGCAGCAGGGAGTCCTGCCCGGCGGCGTCGAGGATGTCCAGGACGCGCTGCCGCTTGACGAGCCGGTCGGTCCTTGACCCTGGAGCCAGGCGCCCCTCCCGCTGCGGGACTGCTGTGGTGGTTGTTTGGGTCATGACGGGTCCCCCTGCTGGTTGATCAATGCTTCGATGTCGGTTGTGGACAGGATTCCGTCGGCCACAAAAACGGTGATGCTGCGCTGCACCGGGACGCCCGGCCGGGCGATGACGGGGGCATCCCACGCCAGCGACTGGCCCACGCCCGGGTAGCCTTCCACGCGGACAAACCAGGGATCCGTGGATCCCTCCGGGGCGAGGAACACCAGGGTGGCGGCCCCGCCGTCGAACTTTCCCGACCAGGCGAGCCAGCGCGCCACGCTGCCGTGGGTCTGCGACTCGCCGGCGCCGTGCGGCGTCCATACCGCCGCGTCCCCGCACTGCGGCAGGCGCCAGAAGAAGCCGCCATAGCCGCCCTCGAACCGGCCGTTGGATCCAGGGCTCCCCAGGTTGACCGGCTTGTCCCCGGCCGGGGACAGGGCGAAGTCAAGGGACAGCCGCCAGATGGAGGGCGCGACGCCGGACCAGGCCCACGAGCGTTCCTCCACGATGGTGGGGGAGCCGTCCGGGCCGTTCCAGCTCAGGGTCTCCTGAAGCCGGCCCGCGTGCCCGTCGCCGGCATCGGCCTGCACCGACTTGGTACCGGTGCTGGTGATGCTGCCGTGGTCGGGGCGCCAGACGTATTGCCCGGCCTCCCGGGTATAGGTGCGTCCGCCCCAGAAATTGATCCCGTCCACGTCCTGCAGCGCCACCCCAACGCCGAGGTGCCACACGTGGTCCAGCGGTTGGTGGTCCGTCACCACGGTGCCGTTCAGGGTCCGGACGGGGTGCAAATAGGGGCGTGGGGAAGAGACCGCGCGGATGTGGCTGCCGTCCTGGTAGTCCGCCACCGGGTGGCCGTCCACGGTCAGCGTACGCACGGGCGGGAGGCGCCTGGCCCAGGGGACGCCGAGTTCGGCGAAGGTGGCCTGCGCCTTGACGGCGCGGCCGATCAGGTCAGTGATGCCTTGGACCACCGGGTGGGCGTCGTCGCCTTCACCTTCCCAAACAACATATGTGGGGTCGATCAGGGCAGGTGCGGGCGCCGTGCGGATGGCTTCCAGAGCGGCGGTGAAGGCGCCCGTGTCCTCGAGCGCGCAGAGCAGCCGTGCCCCCGTGGCGCGGGCGTCCAGCAGGTTCTCCAGCAGGTCGGTGCGGCCGTACGATTCCCGGCGCTCACCGTCGGGTGTGGAAATAACCAGTTCGTCCCGGGTGTAGGAGAGGGTGATGTCGCCCAGGGTTCCGTGCACCGTGACGGTGGGGTCCAGCTGTTCGGGGGCGCAGAGCGTGAGGGCGCACAGCAGGGTGCTTCCCTGGGTGGTGCGGACCCTGAGCACCGAGGTGTCGTCGCTTTCGGTCTGGTTGGCCCGGTACAGGTCCGTTTCCACGGAAGCCACATCCGCGAGGGTCCGGGCGCCTGCCAGGTGCAGGCCCGTGGCAACGGCGTGGGCCAGGGCATTGGTTGCCACACCGTCCACCACGTCGACGCCATCCAGGCTGCGCTTCCCCGCCCAGCGCGAGCGCTGGAAATATGCCTTGGTCCGGAGCCACTGCCCGGTGGCGCTGATGCCCAGGACGGTGCCGATATCCCCGGCGGCCACGAGGTCACTGATGGCGGGCAGGGCATGGGACCCCAAGCTCTGGAAGCCCACCTGGACCAGGCGTCCGTTCGCCCGGGCAGCGGCCAGGACCTGCTCGAACTGGGCCAGGGAAGCCACCGGCGGCTTTTCGACGAGGACGTCCATCCCGGCAGACAGGGCTTTGATGGCCAGCGGGGCATGCGTTTGGATGGGCGTGGCAAGAATGGCGACGTCGACCCCCGGCTGTGCGGCCAGCAGTGAGTCCAGGTCGGGGAACACAGCGACCGAATCGGCGATGCTGCCCGGCTGCGGCGGGTTGGGATCGGCCACCGCTACCAGTTCGAGGGTGCCGGCGGCTTCGAGCCGGGCCAGGTTGGCCAGATGCCGTTCGCCGAAGCCGTGCACGCCCACCAGGGCAACCCGCGGGATCGACGTAGATGCGGTGTGCGGGTGCGCGGTGTCCGTTGCGTGTTGTGTGGTCACGTGGGTCCTTGGGGGATGTAGTGGTGGCGAGTCAGAAGGCAAGCGTTGCGGCCAGGAAATCAAGGGCTTCGCCCTGCATGGCCGCGGTGAAGACGTGCCCCCCGGGCGAGAAGCTGCCTGTATACCTGTCGGTGCCGGAATGCAGGGTTTTCAGCACCTGGTGTGCCTGGCGCATCCCGTCCTCCGGAAAGAGTTCGTCGGCCAGGGCGTACTGCACCAGGAACCGGGCGGCTGCCGCCCGGGCGGTGAGCTCAGGCCAGTCGCCCAGCTTCCACAGCCCGGGCGTCTGCAGCAGCCAGGAGTGGGCGTCCAGATAGGCGGGGAACAGGGAATCGAAGGTGGTCATCATGCAGGTCACCACGGCGGCCCGGATGCGGGGACTGAGGACTGAGAGGGCGAGTGAGCGGCCGCCGCCGCCCGAGAAGCCGATGCAGCCCAGCCTGTCCTGGTCCACGTCCGGCAGCCCCGCGAGGATTTCGAGCGCGGCGAGGTCGTCGTGGGCCACCATTCCGGCCAGGCTGGTGCCCAGCAGGCCTGCAGCTTTGGCAACGGTATCCTCGTGGTAACCGGCAGCGGCGTTGTATTCGTCCGCGTCCGAAGGTACGACGCCGTCCTCCCGCCACTGCGCCTGCCTCGCCGCTGCTGCCGAGGCGGTCCGCCAAGGCGGAGCGGAGAGGTCGAATCCGCGGCTGCCCCACGCGAAGGTGTCGTGGGCGAGGACCGCGAAGCCGCGGCGTGCGATGTCCGTGGCCAGGGCGTGCCCGTCGTAGTGGCCGGCCCGGGCTGCAGCTGCCGAGGGGTGGCTGACCGGCAACTCCACCAGGCGGTCGGCGCCGCCGAACTTGTTGCCGCCATGGCAGTGCAGCGCCAGGACCCCCGGCAGGGGCCCGGAACGTCCGGCGGGCTTGACCAGCCAGCCCGTAGTCCGCGGCCCGAAGCCCAACTGCCAGCTGAGCTGGGAGGTGGTGACGCCGTCGTACGATTCCTCCCAATGCACGGTGACTTCCGGGGTGGTGGACCCACCCGGAACGCCCAGGGCATCCGCAAGTTCCTGCGCGGGCTGTGTGGACGCCTGGTGACGGGGACGCTGCCGGACGTAGGCAGGCCAGTCGTCGTAGCCGGCGATGGCGCTGGGGCGCGCTGTTGTGGTCATCGTGCCTGCCTCCTTTCGTGTTAATTCCGGCATTACGGTGCGGAGTGTGAGGTCAGGCAAGGTTCTGGTTGACCTCTGAAATCATGCCCTTGGCAGCGTCGCGCGGGGCAATCTTCCCGAACAGTACATCCGTGTTGTAACGGTTTAAAACTTCCATCGTGGCCGATGATCCTGGCGGGAACGGCTTGGGGGCCTGGACCTTCAAGGCAGCGACGCGGTCCAGGTAGGCTCCCTCCTTCTGCTGGGTTTCCTTCAGCAGGGGAGTGATTCCTGCCTTCACTTCGGTGTTGGCAGGCATGCCCCGGTCGCTCTTGATCTTGGAAGCGGCGTCCATGTTGTTGACCAGGTAGTTGATGAACAGGGCCGCTTCCTTTGGCTGTGACGACTTGGATGAGATGGCGTACTCCATGGAGGAGCGCAGCCACGAGCCGGTCTGCCTGCTTTCGCCGGGCAGCTTGACCATGACCAGGGGTGCTCCGGAATAGGACGTCATCTGGTTGCTCCAGGAGATCTTCATGCCCTGCTTTCCCTGTCCCATCAGGGTCATCTCCGGCTGGGCGGAACCGTCTTCCACGGTCTGCGAGGCGGACGGGGCGCCACCGGTATCCATCAGTTTCTTGTTGAGCTCGAACCAGCGGGTCAAAGTGTCCTCGCTGATGCCCATCTTCTTTCCGTCGTCCGTGTAGAGGGCTTCCCCGTTTTGACGTGCCCAGACGGCAAGGAAGGAGTCGTTCGCCATCGGGGTGGTGCCGAAGGTTCCGGCGGGTGACTTTTGGGTGATCTCGGCTGCGATCCTGGCGTAGTCGTCCCAGGTCCATGTTTCGTCATCGGGAATGGCGACGCCTGCGGCTTCGAAGACCTTGGGGTCGAGGACCATGGACATGGAATTGACGCCGGCCG
Source organism: Arthrobacter sp. (assembly GCA_035475035.1). GTDB lineage: Bacteria > Actinomycetota > Actinomycetes > Actinomycetales > Micrococcaceae > Arthrobacter. The sequence continues at coordinate 5,045 of DATIMT010000063.1, read as the reverse complement.
TGATGGTGTACTGCTTGCCGTCGATCTTTCCCAGGTCAACGGTTCCTTCGGCGAACTTGGATGTGTCGATCTGGTCCTTGACCTTGTCCAGGTTCAGGAGGACCCCGCGGCTGGCGTACTCGCTGGGGTAGGCGCCGCTCATGGCAATGACGTCCGGCATTGTTCCGCCTGCGATCTGGGTGGCCATCTTGTCCCAATAGGAGCTGAATTCGGTGTTCTCGCCCTGGACCTTGATAGTGGGATTGGCGGCTTCGAAAGCTTTGATGACTTCCATGGTGGTTTTCGCCCTGGAATCATTGCCCCACCAGGCGAACCGAATGGTCACAGGGTCTTCTGCCGTCCCCACTTTTCCCGCTTGGGGGCTGCTGCCGCAACCAGTAAGCATCATGACAAGTGCAGCGAAAGCGCTGGTGGCGCCCACGACTGATTTTTTGAGACCAAACTTCATAGGTTGTGCCCCTCAGCTTGTCGTTTAGGGTGGAGTGACCCGGGTAGCAGAAAACGTTTTCTCAAAAACTAACAAAGGGCTATACAGGAGTCAAGAAAGCGTTTACTTTGGTACGGAGCCGTATTTCGAAGGCACCCTCGGCGCGAAACCGCTGCAGCCTGCAAAGCAGCAGTTCGTACTGGGAGGTGACGCACACCCCATCGCCTGCCGATGACCGCAACGTGGAGGCCACGATGACCAAAGGAGACCACATGGCCGTAAAACACATCCCCAGGACGCCGCGTCCGGCTGAAGTGCCGCGTCGCTCGCGCCCGCTGTCCGCGACGGAGCCCCTCCTGTGAGCGCCATCAGCGAGCTCAGCTCCATCACCCGGCGGAAAGGCAAAGCCACCCCCGAGGAGAAGAAGGCCAACAGGCGGGACAACAAGGCCGCCTACATCTTCCTGCTGCCGTGGCTGGTGGGCCTGGTAGCCATCACCATCGGCCCCATGTTGATGTCCCTCTACCTTTCCTTTACGGACTACAACCTGCTCCAGCCGCCGGAATGGACCGGGCTGGACAACTTCACCCGAATGCTCAGTGACGCCCGGCTGCACAACTCGCTGCGCGTCACGTTTACCTATGTCTTTGTCGGTGTGCCGCTGCAGCTCGCCGTGGCGCTGCTTATTGCACTCGTCCTGGACAAGGGGCTCCGCGGTCTTCCCTTCTACCGTTCGGTCTTCTATTTGCCGTCCCTCCTGGGCGGATCCGTTGCCGTTGCCATCCTGTGGAAGCAGATCTTCGGCACCACCGGCCTGGTCAACCAGGTCCTGGCCATGTTCGGAATCCAGGGCCCGGGCTGGATCTCGGACCCCAGCACGGCTTTGGGCTCAATCATCCTGCTGCACGTCTGGACCTTCGGCGCCCCCATGATCATCTTCCTGGCAGGCCTGCGGCAGATCCCCAATATGTACTACGAGGCCGCCAGGGTGGATGGTGCATCGACGCTTCAGCAGTTCCGCCAGATCACCCTGCCCATGCTGAGTCCCATCATCTTCTTCAACCTGGTGCTGCAGATCATCGGTTCCTTCCAGTCGTTCACGCAGGCGTTCATCGTCTCCGGCGGCAACGGCGGGCCTTCGGACTCCACCATGTTCTTCACGCTGTATCTCTACCAAAAGGGTTTCGGCCAGTTCGACATGGGATACGCCTCCGCCATGGCGTGGGTGCTGCTGCTCATCATCGGCGTATTCACCGCCATCAACTTCATCGCTTCTAAGTATTGGGTTTTCTATGACGACTAAGCTTGAGACGCTGCCCACCCCGGAGAAGAAGACCGGGGGCGCCGGCAAGCCTACGAACCGCAAGCGCAGGGTCCGCGAGTCCCGGGGAACCTTGGCTTTCAGCCGGGCCCAGCGTGGAAAATCGCTGATAAAGCACGGCATCCTGATCCTGGCCGGCGGCCTGATGATCTATCCGCTCCTGTGGATGGTGGTGTCCTCGCTGCGTCCCAACGAGCTGATCTTCCGGGAGCCGGGCCTGTGGCTCAACAGCCTTGAGATGAGCAACTACACGTCCGGCTGGTCAGCCCTGACTCATCCGTTCGGCCATTACATGATCAACTCGGCCATCGTGGTGATCGGTTCGATCCTGGGCAACCTGGTCTCGTGCTCCATGGCCGCCTATGCGTTTGCCAGGCTGCAGTTCACGGCCAAGAAACTGTTCTTCGGCATCATGCTGCTGACCATCATGCTGCCGTTCCACGTAGTGATCGTTCCGCAGTACATCCTGTTCTCGCAGATCGGCTGGGTAAACACTTTCTGGCCGCTGATCGTGCCCAAGCTGCTCGCCACGGACGCGTTCTTCGTCTTCCTCATGGTGCAGTTCATCCGCGGCATCCCCAAAGAGCTGGATGAGGCGGCCAGGATCGACGGCGCCGGCCATCCGCGCATCTTCCTGCGGGTGATCCTGCCCCTGATGGTGCCGGCCCTGGCCACCACCACCATCTTCACCTTCATCTGGACCTGGAACGACTTCTTCGGCGCCCTGATCTACCTCACGGACCCGGACATGTTCACTGTTCCGGTGGCGCTGCGGGCCTTCGTGGATTCGCAGTCCGCCACCAGCTGGGGATCGCTGTTCGCCATGTCCATCGTTTCCCTGCTCCCCGTCTTCCTGGTGTTCCTCTTCGGCCAGCGGTTCCTCATCAAGGGCATCGCCACCACCGGCATCAAGTAACAAGCAGCGCAAAAGAACGGCCCGTCCTGGTGGCGGGCCGTTCTTTTTGTGGGCAGACTTGCCCGCACGGATCCCTTGTATTACAAGTTTCTAACTTGTAGTATTAGGTGCAGAAAGCGCTTTCCTGTTACACGGCCAGCCTTCTGCTGAAGAGTCCGCACCTGTTTCAAATCCGCACCCGTTTCACCAAAAATCACCGCACCTGGATCAAAGAAGATCGGAGTTCACAGTGCCGCTTTTTCCCCATCCTGCGTCTGCTGCCAAGCAGCGGGCAGGGGCACCAACTTCAGGCGCATCGCGCCGAACCCGTAAAGGCGGCGCCATCGCAGCCGCAGTGGCGGCCATCATGGCCCTCAGTGCCTGCGGCGGGGGTGCCGCCCCGCAGAGTGCAGACGGCACCGTGGAGCTTCGCTTCTCCTGGTGGGGCGGTGACAAGCGCGCCCAGCTGACCCAGGAAGCCATCAAGCAATTCGAAGCCGAAAACCCCAAGATCAAGGTCAAGCCCGAGTTCGGCGACTGGAGCGGCTACTGGGACAAGCTGGCTACCCAGGTGGCGGCCAACGATGCCCCGGACATCATCCAGATGGACGAAAAGTACATCACCGAGTACTCAAGCCGCGGTGCCCTCCTGGATCTGTCCAAGTACGATATCGACACCTCCAAGCTGGATGAAGCAGCACTGAATGCCGGCAAGAGCGACAAAGGCCTGACGGGTATCGCCGCAGGCATCAACGCCGCCACCATCCTGGCCAACCCCGCCGTCTTCCAAGCCGCCGGAGTCCCGCTCCCGGACGACACGAAGTGGACCTGGGACGACTTTGGCCGCATCGCCGCAGAGATCACCGCCAAGTCGCCCAAGGGAACCTATGGCGCTGCAGCCTATGGAACTGACGAGGCTTCCCTGGGTGTCTGGCTGCGGCAGAACGGCAAGTCCCTGTACACGTCGGACGGCAAGCTGGGCTTTGAGCCGGGCGACATCGCCGAGTGGTGGACGTTCCTGAAACAGCTGAGCCAGAAGAAGGCAGTGCCTTCCGCGTCCGAAGTGGTGGAAGCTGAGGCTGCTCCGCTTGACCAGAGCGGGCTGGCAACGGGCAAGAACGGCATGGCCTTCTGGTGGTCCAACCAGGCTCCGGCACTCGAAAAGGCTAGCGGCGGGGACCTGAAGATCCTGCGGTTCCCCACCAAGAGCGGCTCTGCGGCAGATGCAGGCCTGTGGTACAAGGCTTCGCAGTTCTGGTCCGCCTCCTCGCGCACCAAGCACCCTCAGGAAACCGCCAAGTTCATCAACTTCCTGACCAACAATGTCAAAGCCGGCGAGGCACTCCTCGCTGACCGCGGCGTCTACCCGAACTCCGATGTCCGCGCCGCCATCCAGCCGAAACTGACCCCGGCCGACGTCAAGGTGGTCAACTTCATCGACCAGATCAAGGATGAGCTCGGCGAGGCCCCGGCGCCGCCGCCCAAGGGTGCAGGTGCCATCCAGGAGATCATCAAGCGGTACACCTCGGAAGTCCTGTTCGAACGGCTCTCTCCCGAGGATGCAGGCAAAAAAGCGACCGATGAGATGAAGTCCGCAATCAGCAAATAGTCCTCACACCGCCAACACGGCTCCGGACAACCTGGATGTTGCCTCCCCATCCAAGCTGTCCGACGGCGGGTGGCAGCTCCGCCCCGGTGGGAACCAGTGGTTCCTCCCGGGGCAGAGCTGTTTAACGAGGCGGGCGACATTTCGAGGAGCGCGACCTTACGACTGCTCCGCGTACCCCCGGCCGATGCCGTTACGGAACGCCGTTTTCCCAGCAATTGGCACGCTGGCGGAGCTGCCGGGGCCCGTGGATGCGTGGCGGCACCATCCTTCCAAACCCGTGGACCGCGTAGCCGGCCGGCTTCCTCGCCCTGCTGGGCGGCCGGGCAGTACCTTCTTGCTCCCCTGAGCGCAGGGCTTGGGCTGCCGGGTTTGATCGGGGTGGCGTATCGCAATCACGCCCAGCTGCAACTGATGCGCCCGGTAGTGGTGGGGCTGTGGAGTGGTAGGTGCGGCCGGTTGGGGTGGTGGTTGCCACGGTGTGCCGCGGTCCGGGGATGGATTTTGCGGTCCAGCCTGGTGTTTCTTTGGTGTGGTTGCAGGCTTCGCAAAGGCCTTGGCCGTTGCTGGCGCTGGTGGATCCGCCTTTGTGCCAGGACCTTACGTGGTCGTGGTGCCGGACGGGGGCGTCACAGTACGGCGTGCGGCAGCTGTCGTCACGGATGTGAAGGAAACGTTTGAGCCCTGCCGGGAAGAGCCGGGCCTTTGAGTCCATCGCCACCAGCTCCCCGCTGCCCGGGGCGGTGTAGAGCCGCCGGACCCACAGGCTGAGCTCGTCTTGACCGGCACGGGTGAG
>DATIMT010000062.1:0-1860 GCA_035475035.1 Arthrobacter sp. | reverse complement strand
TCCACTCTCACCAAGGTTCTGAGCAGCACCAACTGGGAAGGCCCGGACGCGACCAAGTTCCGCAACGAATGGTCCGGTACCCACACGGCGATGCTCACCAAGGTTGCCGAGGCGCTGAAGGAAGCCGGCTCGCAGGCCAAGCGCAACGCTGAAGAGCAGAGCCAGGCCTCTCACTAGGCTGACCGCCGCTGGCGGGCGCGGGGGGCAGGGACACCAGGCGGTGTCCCTGCCCCCTTTTTGTGTTAACGCGCGACGACGGCGCCTGGCTCGAGGGGACGCCTGCTCCTTCTGCGTGGGCTGCTACGGGACGGGCTGGGCCGGCTGCTAGGGGACGGGTTCGACGTCGTTCGCGTGCTCCAGCGGTGACGCCGGCACCTGGGTGCCCTTGCCGCCGTCATGGGGAGCAGTTGCGGCAGGCGCCCGCAGTTCGTCGAGCCTGACCAGGATCACCCCGCCGACGATGAGGATGCCGCCCAGGAGTTGGATGGCGCCTGGCAGTTCCCCGAGCAACAGCCACGCCCACACCACGGCGAACAGGACCTCGGTGAGTGACACGAAGGAAGCCACCTTGGAACCGAGGGCGCGGGCCGCCATAACCCCCGACACGTACGCCAGCACGGTGGCCAGCACCACCAGGCCGGCAAGCGGGACCCACCAGGGCGTGGTCCAGGGGCCCAGGGTGGTGTCCATTGTGCTGAAAGCCATGGGCAGCAGGCCCGTGGCGGCAGCGAGCCACATGACAGCGGCCCCCACCATGAGGCCGCCCGAGGCCAGCACGATGGGTGGAAGGGTGTCATTTTCCCTGGCGGTAATGAAGAAGTAGATCGCCAGGCAGACCGCGGCCGCCATGCCCCACAGAACCCCCACGAGGTCCACCTCCACGGCGCCGGTGAGGTCCAGGACCAGCACCAGCCCGGCCAGGGACAGCAGCGTCCCACCGGCAGTCAGCACCCGGGGGCGGCGGCGGCTTGCAGCCCAAAGCCACAGGACGATGATCACGGGGGCGAGGTACTCCAGCAGGAGCGCAACGCCCACGGACAGCCGGGCCACCGCGTTGAAGTAGAACAACTGGCACGCCGCTACGCCGATCAGCCCGAACAGCCCGATGGTGAGCCAGTTGTCCCGCAACTGGTGCCAGCGACCCCTGAGCGCCCACACCGCCGGCAGGGCAAGGATCAACGCGGCTCCGGTCAGGCGCGCCGTGACTGCCGCCCCGGGCGACCAACCCGTTTCCAGCAGCGACTTGGCGAAGGATCCCGACAGGCCGAAGACGGCGGAAGAGAACAGCGCGATGCCGAGGCCGGAGGCCTGGAAGCCGGGACGCTGGGTGGGCAGTTCCCGGACGCGGTTGTGGTCTTTGGCGGCAGGCAACGTCGCCTCCTGTCAGGAGTAAAGTGGGGTAATGCTCATGACACTACGCTTGGCGGCTGTAAGGAGTCAACATGGTTTTCGCCCCTGACACAGAAGTGGCGCTGCGCACGGTGGTGAACCTCATCAACACGGCCGCGAACGGCAGGGAAGGATTGGCCTCCATCGCAGACCTGGACAGCTTCCTGGCCGCGGAAGGGTTTTCCGGATCCCGGAGCCGGGACGCCGGGGAACTGGAAAGCGTGCTGCAGCTTCGACGTGAACTGTCGGCAGCGTGGACAGCGGATGAAGACGCCGCCGTGGAGACCGTCAACCGGCTGCTGCGGGACGCGAATGCGCTGCCGCAACTGATGAAGCACGACGGCTGGGACTGGCATCTCCATGCCACGGCACCGGAGGCCCCCCTTGCCGACCGGATGAGTACCGAGGCGGCCATGGCCTTGGCTGATGTCATCCGCAGCAAGGAGATGGAGCGGCTGCGTGTGTGCGAGT
>DATIMT010000061.1:0-19002 GCA_035475035.1 Arthrobacter sp. | reverse complement strand
CAGGGGGCGGCGCCGTCGTTGTTTGCCTGGTTCCCGGTGTCCGCCCGGGTCAGGCCTTCCGGCCCGCGGCCCTGGCGATCAGGACTTTCTCGTCCACCGGGGCTTGCCCGCTGGCGCGCTCAGCGCGGAAGTGCGCACGCGCCTCGTCCTGGCGGCTCTTTTCAGCGCCAGTGGCGATGGCAGCCCGGACGTGTTCCCCGCCGTACCCGAAGGCCTCCACCAGGTCGAGGGCATGTGGTCGGATCTTCTCCAGCAGCCTGTTGATGTAGCCGCCCACAGTGCGCGCCCGCTGCATGGAGAGCCGGCCGTTCATGAGGTACCAGGACAGGTTCTTCTCAATCAGCGACAAGCCGAAGAGGTCCCGCAGCCAGGTCAGCACCTTCCTGGTGCCGGGATCGGACACCTGCTGCAGGGCGTCCGTGAAGGCCTCCCACTGCAGCAGCTCCGCGTGCGCCTGGGCGGCGTCGATGAGTTCGTTCTGGTGCCGGTTGAACAGGGCGGCGCCCTTGTCCTGCGGAAGCCGTTTGCTGCCCTTCAGCGCCGCCCCTGCCTCGGCCACCATGGTTTGCACCCGGTCCGTGAGGAGGGCGCGCTGGCTTTCCTCGTCCCGGAGCGCGATGGCAGCTTTTTGGACCGAACCGGTGTCAGCCACGAACTGGGCCACCTGGCGAAGTCCGGTGCGGTGGACAGCTGCGCCGGCAGCCTGGTTCACCACGTACCGCGCCAGGACGCCGAAGTCCACGTTGCGGAACTCCTTGGCGTAATCGGCCAGCAGGCGCTTCGCCACGAGCTGGAGCAGAACGGTGTTGTCGCCCTCGAAGGTGGCATAGACGTCAAGGTCGGCGCGCAGTGAGGCAAACCGGTTTTCGATCAGGAACCCGGCGCCGCCGCAGGCTTCCCTGCATTCCTGCAGCGTGTCCAGGGCGTGCCAGGTGCTCAATGGCTTCAGTGCTGCCGCCAGTGTTTCCAGGTCCTGGCGGTCGGCGTCGGTGTCGTGGGCGCCGGAGAAGACGTCGTCGAACTTCTGCAGGAGCTGTTCGTGCGCAAAGCCGGCCGCGTAGGTGGTGGCAAGCCGGGTAAACAGGCGGCGCTGGTGCCGCTGGTAGTCGAGCAGGACTTCTTCCTCGGTGTGGGAGGAAGCGTTGAATTGGCGGCGTTCGGTGGCGTACTGGATGGCTGCCTTCAGGGCCACCTTGGACGCTGCGACGGCGGCGCCGTCCAGTGACACGCGGCCCTGGACCAGCGTTCCCAGCATGGTGAAGAAGCGCCGGCCGGGGCTGGCGATGGGCGAGGTGTACGTACCGTCGGCATCGACGTTGCCGTACCGGTTCAGGAGGTTGGTCCTTGGGATCCGGACGTTGGTGAAGTGGAGCCGGCCGTTGTCGATGCCGTTCAGGCCGCCCTTGATACCGTCGTCCTCCCCGCCGATGCCGGGCAGGAATTCTTTCGTTTCGGGGTCCCGCAGGTCCACGTAGAAGGCATGCACTCCATGGTTGACCCCAGCGGTGACCAGTTGGGCAAAAACCACAGCGCCAAGGCCGTCGGTCGCGGCGTTGCCGATGTAGTCCTTCCAGGCGGCCCGGAAGGGGGTGTGGACGACGAACTCTTCGGTGGCGGGGTCATAGGTGGCGGTGGTGGCGATGCTCGCCACGTCCGAGCCATGACCCGTCTCCGTCATGGCGAAGCAGCCCGGGATCTCCAGGTTCATGATTCCCGGCAGCCACTTGTTGTGGTGTTCGGCCGTACCCAGGTGCATCACGGCGGATCCGAAGAGCCCCCACTGGACGCCGGCTTTGATTTGCAGCGACGGGTCCGCCACCACCAGTTCCTCGAACCCCGCGATGTTTCCGCCGTGGTCGTCCGAGCCGCCCAGGTCCGCGGGGAAGGCACGGTGCACGGCCTCATTGTCCACCAGGTACTTGAGCTGGCCGAAGACGCGGGTGCGGTGCTCCGTGTGCGTCAGGCCTTCGATCTTGTGCAGTTCCGGTCGGGCGGCAAGATCCCTCGCCTGGAGCCGGACGCCGGCCCACTTGCCCAGGAGTTGGCGGCCCAGTGCCTCGACGTCGACGGCGGGGGCCGGGCTTTCGCCCGGGGGATTGGCTACAGGAGGTGCCGCGGGGCGAAGCCCCTTGCGGGCGGGGCGGTCCACTACGTCAGTCATGTCACAGTCCTTCTTTGGCGGATAACTAGGTGGTCGGTGAAGCAGGAGTGAGCTCGGGGGCTATGCCGACGCACAGCCACGCCGTGATCTGGCCGGCCATGGTCTCCTGGTCTGGCTTGTCAGGGGAGTCCGGGGTGCTGAGCCATTGTTCGCCGGCGTTGCGCACCAGCCCGATTGCCGCCTTGGGCCAGTAGCCGATGACGGTCTCCTTGACGTCGCCCAGGTGCGAGCGCATGGGAGTGGCGATCATGTCCGCAACGGCGTCAAAGAAGTGGCCCAGCGGGCCCCCCGCCGAGGCAGGGTGCGGAGGGTTTGCGGGGTCGCTGGGGGCATAGCTGGTAACGAACGCATAGACGTTGGGGCTGGTGTCCGCCATCTGCAGATAGGCCGAGACCATGGCGAACAATCCTTCCCGGGGCGTCAGAGCGCTTTGGGCGGCTTCCTGCATGCGGTGCTGCATCTGGCTGAGAACCACTTCGCCGACGGCCTGCTGCAGCCCGGCCTTGTCGCCGAAATAGCGGTAGAAAACCGACTTCGAGGTTCCCGCGGCCGCAGCGATGTCCTCCATGGAAGCGTCACTGCCCAGCGCGTGCACTGCACGCCGCGCCTGCTTGATGAGTTCCCGGCGCCGCTCCTCCCGGTGGCTCTGCCAGCGTGCCGAACGCCCGTCCGGGCTCGTGGCAGGCGGCAGGTCGCTGATCAACGGGAGGTGTGTGTCCTGAAAGTTCACGATACCAAGCGTATCAGGTACGCTGGGTATCGGTAACCACATGTGACCAGAGGAGCCACCCATGTCCACAGACGGACAGTCCAACCCCGCGTCCGGCGGAGCAGCCATGCCGGCGGTTCCGGCAACCCGGAGGGCGGTGATCGTCGGCGCCAACAGGATCCCGTTCGCCCGCGCCGGCGGCGTTTACGCAAAATCCTCCAACCAGGACATGCTGACAGCCGCCCTGGACGGCCTGATTGCACGCTTTGGGCTCCAGGAGGAGCGGATCGGCCAAGTTGCCGCAGGGGCAGTACTGAAGCACTCCAGGGACTTCAACCTCACCCGCGAAGCCGTCCTGGGCTCGGCCCTTTCCGCCGAGACCCCCGTCTATGACCTCCAGCAGGCCTGCGCCACGGGTCTCGAGACGGTGGTTGGCCTGGCGAACAAGATCAAGCTCGGGCAGATCGATTCGGCGATTGCCGGCGGCGTGGACTCGGCCTCGGACGCGCCCGTGGTGGTCAGCGAGGGTCTCCGGGAGGTCATCCTGGACCTCAACCGCGCCAAGACTCTTCCCCAGCGCCTGCAGATCCTGAGCCGGCTGCGGCCCAAGGATCTTGCACCGCTGGCACCCGGGACGGCAGAACCGCGCACCGGCCTGTCCATGGGCGAGCATCAGGCCCTGACCACTGCACAGTGGAAGATTTCCCGGGAAGCGCAGGATGAACTGGCACTGAACAGCCACCGCAACCTCGCTGCCGCCTACGAGTCCGGCTTCTTCGATGACCTTATGACCCCCTACCGTGGACTGACGCGTGACGCCAACCTGCGGGCAGAGACCTCCCTGGAGAAACTCGCTTCCCTGAAACCCGTGTTTGGCCGGAACCTCGGCGCAGATGCGACAATGACGGCCGGCAACTCCACGCCGCTCACTGACGGTGCCTCCACCGTGCTGCTGGCGTCCGACGACTGGGCAGATGCCCGCGACCTGCCCAAGCTGGCGGCGGTGGTGGACGCCGAGGCCGCGGCAGTGGATTTTGTCCACGGCAAGGACGGGCTCCTGATGGCCCCCGTGTTCGCCGTCCCCCGGCTCCTGGCCCGCCAAAACCTGACACTGGCGGACTTCGACTACTTCGAAATCCACGAGGCATTCGCCGCCACCGTCCTCAGCACCCTGGCTGCGTGGGAAGACGAGGAATTCAGCCGTACCCGCCTCGGCCTCGACGGTGCCTTCGGCAGCATCGACCGTTCGCGCCTCAACGTCAACGGCTCATCGCTGGCAGCAGGCCACCCGTTCGCCGCGACCGGTGGCCGGATCGTCGGTACGCTTGCGAAGATGCTCCACGCCAAGGCGGCTTCCACCGGCCGTCCCGCGCGCGGCCTGGTGTCAGTTTGCGCGGCCGGCGGCCAGGGCGTCGTCGCAATCCTGGAATCTCTGTAGGGGACGGCATGACGGATACATACACGCAACTGGTCAACAGCGGCCTGGGCCGCAACCTGGCAAAGAAACTCGGCCTGCCGCAGCCTGCTGTCCTGCGCCGGTACGAGCCCGGGCAGCCCCTGGTGGCCGGGCCGGTCGTTGTCCTGGGGGACACCCCGGGAGCGGACAAGCTTGCCGCGGAGCTGCTGTCCTGGGAGCTGGATGTCAGGAGGCACGCTGTTCCTGCCGAAAAGCTGGGTGCCATCATCCTGGTCCTCGATGACCTCGAGCACCCGGCGGACCTGGAAAAGCCCGTGCTGGCAGCGGCCGGTTCCCTCCGCGACCTGCGGGCCGGTGGCCGGATCATCACGCTGTCGCGCCCGGCCGTGGAGGCATCTTCCCCGGCGGAGGCAGCAGCGCGCCAAGGGGTGGACGGCTTCCTGCGTTCACTTGCCAAGGAGCTGCGGGCCGGTGCCACGGGCAACGGTGTACTCCTTGCCGGCGGCACCACGTCCACCAGCCCGAGCACCCTCGGTGCCATCAGATTCTTCCTCTCCGGCCGTTCGGCGTTCGTGGACGGTCAGTTCCTGACGGTCTCAACGGAGGACGGCGGTCTTCCCGCCGACCCGGAAAGGCCCCTGGCAGGGAAGGTGGCGGTGGTAACCGGCGCCGCCCGCGGCATCGGTGCCCAGATTGCCCGTACCCTGCACCGGGACGGCGCCACGCTGGTCCTGGTGGATATTCCGGCAGCGGGAGACCAGCTGGCAACCGTGGCCAACGAGGTACGGGCCACAGCATTGCAGCTGGACATCACCGGCGCCGATGCCGGGCAGCGGATCATCGACCACGCCGTTCAGCGGCACGGACGGCTGGACATCGTGGTACACAACGCGGGCGTCACCCGGGACAAGCTGCTGGCCAACATGGATCAGGCACGGTGGAACCAGGTCATCAGCATCAACATCGCCGCCCAGCTCCGGATTAACGAAGCACTGCTGGCCTCCGAACACTTCCGGTCTTCGCCGCGTATCGTTTCTGTCGCCTCCACCAGCGGCATTGCCGGGAACAGGGGGCAAACCAACTACGCGGCATCCAAGGGGGGAGTGATGGGAATGGTCCGTGCCAGCGCCCCACTGCTCGGGTCCCGCGGCGGCACCGTCAATGCGGTCGCCCCCGGATTCATCGAAACCGAGATGACAGCCCGTATCCCCTTTGCCGTCCGCGAAGTGGCGCGGCGCCTGAACTCGCTGCAGCAGGGCGGGCTGCCGTCCGACGTCGCCGAGACCATCGCATTCCTTGCCTGCGACGCCGCGGGCGGAATCAACGGGGAGGTGCTGCGGGTGTGCGGGCAAAACCTGGTAGGGGCATGACCCTCCTGCAACCGGTGATCCTGGCCGAGATGCCGTCCTTGTCCAAGCTCTACGTCAATGCCGCCGCGCAGGCGGCAAGGCGCAGGCTCCTGGGAACGCACGACTCCGCGGTCCTCCCGGCCGAAAGCCATGAGGTCCGGGGTGTGACGGTCGCCGTCGAAAACCTCACTGCCTACCAGCACCTGATCGGCGAGACGGCCAGCGACGTCCTGCCTGCCGGTTTCATCCACGCCATCGCGTTCCCGCTGGCCATGAGCGTCCTGAACCGGGACGACTTCCCGCTGCCCCTGCTGGGGATGATCCACCTTCGCAACAGCGTTGAGCAAAGGTCACCGCTGGTCTTTACAGACGTCCTGGACATCACCGCCCGGGTCGAAAACCTCCGGGGCCACCGTGCGGGAACGCAGGTGGATGTCGTGGCGGAGGTGCGCCGTGCGGGCTCGCCCGATGTGTACTGGCACGGAGTCTCCACCTACCTCGCCAAAGGGGTGTTCCTGCCAGGGATCGACAAACCCACTGCTGTTCCAGCCAGGGCCGACTTCGCGGCACCAGACCCTACGGCCCTGTGGCACCTGGGCGTCGACACGGGCCGTGCCTACGCCGCAGTATCAGGGGACTTCAACCCGATCCACCTGAGCGTGCTTTCAGCGAAGGCCCTGGGTATGCGGCGATCGATAGCGCACGGGATGTACCTGGCCTCGCGGGCGCTCGCAGATGTCGGCCCTGCCCGTGGCGACTCTTTCACGTGGGACGTGGAATTCGAGGCGCCAGTGTTCCTGCCCTCCCGGGTTGCCCTGGAGATTGGGACCGAACAGAGCGGGTCCGGTGCGTGGATGCACTCGCGCTTTGTCGCCTGGAGCCCCCGCTCCGGGCGACGCCATTTCAGCGGGATGGTTTCAGCCCTCTAGCCTTCGACGGCGGTGTCAGCCCTGGCCGCGCGGCCGGACGGCCCGCAGGATCCGGTGGAGGCTCAGCAGGACCGATTCGGATGCAGGGACCGTTCCCTGTGCTGCCGGCCGGCCGGCGGTGGCGGCCATACAGGCTTCCACCGCCGCTTTGGCAGCATTATAGGCTGCTTGCGGCGGCTGATTGCCGTCCTCGGACTGAACGGACAGCAGGTCGCCGGTTGCTGTGATGGCGTCCGCCAGTGGTTCGTTGTCCTGCAAGGGAATGGCATACGGCACCTCGTCTTCCCAGATGACATCGGAAAGCACATCCGTCATGTCCTGGATGTGGAACGTGACCCGTTCCAGGTCCTGCAGGTCGCGGTAATCCTGGTCCACGTCACGCGGGTGCAGCTTCCGCCTGGGATTGGCCCTGCGGCTGGCGTCGGCTTCCTTGACCAGGTGCCGCACCGAGCTTGCCGCCTCGGCCAGTTCATCTGATCTGCGCGACCATTCCTCGTGCTCCGGGGGCCACTTTTCCTTGAGGGCTGCGCCCATGTCCGTCAGTTGCCGTCCCAGGGCGAGCCTCAGGTCGGCCAGGCTGGATGCGGCTGCGTTCAGGTGCAGCGGCGGAAAGATCAGGAAATTCACGGCGATCCCCACAGCAACGCCTGCAGCCATTTGCACCAGGTAGCCGTACGAAAAATCCTCGGCATTCCTGCCACCCACGAGCAGGACCAGAAGGGCCGCCGTCGGAATCCAGTCGCTGCCTGAACCGATGCCCGGCAAGCCGCCCAGGAGCACACCGATTCCCATAAACAGGGCCACCGTCAAGGGTGACGGTTCGGCAATGCTGACCAACACGAAGGCAAGGCCGATTCCCATGGCCAGCCCCGCCAGTGCCTGGGCTCCCTGCCGCACCGAGCCGGCGACGTTGTGGTACATGGCCACCAGGGCGCCGAGCGGCGCGTAGTACGCGTAGTGCGAGGCCGCACCCGGCATCAGCGGAGCGATGGCGAACGCCGCGCCCGCGGCAAGCGCGGCTTTGGCAGCGAGCTGCATCCGCTGTGCCGCGAAGGCAGCGGATAGTCCCGCCACCGCTTGTTTGAGAAGTTGGGTCCCCCGAGCCCACCGTGCTTCCGGTCGTGCTTGAGTATTGCCCATCCGGACCACAGTAGGCCCGGGCCCCTCTCAGGACAAGCCGGCCGCCGAACGCCGCACCTCAGCGGCAAGGCGGTGCGCCCTTCCCGGCGTACGGCCGTCCTCCTGCCGGCGGGGGATGTAGCCAAAGCCCAGGCCGTAGGACGGGTCGGCAAAACCGAGCGCCGCGTTGGCGCCCTCGTGCCCAAAGGCCCGGTGGCTGCCAAAGTTCCGCGAAGGGTGGGGTTTCATGAAGACGACAGCGAACGCATTGTCCAGGCCCGAGGACCGGTCCAGGCCCCAGACCTGTTCGCGGCTCATTGCCTCGACCGTCCGGGGTGCCAGGAACGGCTGGCCTCCGTCGACGCCAGTTGTGGCCGCCGCGTACAGCCGTGCGAGGCCGTCGGCGGATCCAACCCCGCCGGCGGCGGACATCCCTGCGGCCCGTACGGAGCGGATGTTCGGTAATTCCATGATGGTGCTGATGGGCGCATTGCCGTTGAGGCCCTCCAGGCTGAGCGGGTCAACCCAGACCTGGCCGGGGTCGTCCTCGTAGAGGACATCCCGGTACCGCGGTTCCTGGTCTTCAGGCAGCCCAAGGAAGAAATCCACCTCGTGCCGCTTCCGGATCCTCTGGTCGTAAATATCCTGAAGCACGTCACCTGTGATGCGGCGGCACAACTCTTCCATCAGGATTCCAATGGTCAGGGCGTGGTAGCCGAACTGCCGGCCGGGCTCCCAGGCGGGAGCGGCAGCGGCAAGGCGCGCAGCGGCCGCTGGCGTCGTGAACTCGTCCAGGGCAAAGCCGCCCTCTATGCCCATCAGTCCCGCCTGATGGGACAGGGCCTCCCTGACCAGCAGGCCGCCCTTCCCTTGAGCGCCGAATTCCGGCCAGTAATGGCTCACCGTCCTCCCCAGGTCAAGGGCACCGTCCTGGACAAGCAGGGCGATGACCATTGCCGCAACGCCCTTAGAGCAGGAGTATGCACCGGTCAGGGTTTCGGGGGCCATGTCCGGGCCGCCCGTCAGGCGCACCACCGGGACCCCCAGGTGATAGGCCGCCAGCTGGGCGCTGTAGCGGGAATCCTCAGCCAGGAAGGTCTTAAACAGGGCCAGGACGTTTTCGTACCCCGGGGCCACAAAACCAAGAGAAGTCTGCATGCCCTCCAGTGTAGGAGGAAAGCGGTTTCCTTCTGAGCTAGTGGCTCAGCGCGAGGCTCCGTGTCCTGGTTCAACCTCCTCGCCTTGCCGGACCGGCCCCGGCGGCGTGCCATCGCCAAATGGCCGGCCACCCAGAGACTCCCTGTCATGGTCCTCCAGCCACCCGCCCAGGTCTGGACCGGCCGGAACGATGCCGGTGGGGTTGATGTCCTCGTGCACGATGTAGTAGTGCCGCTTGATCTGCACAAAATCGATGGTGTCCCCGAAACCCGGCGTCTGGAACAGGTCCCGTGCGTAGCCCCACAGGTTCGGCATTTCGCTGAGTTTCTGCCGGTTGCACTTGAAGTGCCCGTGGTACACGGGATCGAACCTGGCCAGCGTGGTGAAGAGGCGCACATCTGCCTCCGTGATCGTGTCGCCTACCAGATAGCGCTGGCGGGACAGGCGCTCTTCAAGCCAGTCCAAGGCCGTCCACAACCGTTCGTACGCCGAATCATAGGCTTCCTGCGATCCGGCGAAGCCGCAGCGGTAGACGCCGTTGTTGACCTCGGTGAAGACACGCTTGTTCACCTGGTCTATCTCGTCGCGCAGGTGTTCCGGATAGAGTTCGGGTGCGCCCGGCCGGTGGAATTCCGTCCACTCGGTGGAAAAGTCAAGCGTTATCTGGGGAAAGTTGTTGGTGACGACTTCACCGCTGGCTATGTCCACGATGGCCGGCACGGTGATCCCCCGGGGGTAGCCGGGGAAGCGTTTGAAGTAGGCCTCCTGCAGTCGCTCTATGCCAAGGACCGGATCCACACCGCCTGGATCCAGGTCGAACGTCCAGGAACGCGCGTCGTGGGTGGGGCCGGGCTGGCCCAGGGAGATGGCATCTTCCAGCCCCAGCAGCCTGCGGACAATGACGGTCCGGTTTGCCCATGGGCAGGCCCTCGCGGCAATAAGGCGGTAGCGCCCTGCCTCCACCGGCCAGCCCGGCTCTCCATTGCTGCCCGGGGAGGCATCCCTGGTGATCCGGTCCTCAATGTAATTGGTGTCCCGGGTGAACTCTGCGCCGCCCGTCACATAGGCTCCACGGGTGCTGTGCCCGTTGCCGGCGGTCTCTGTGGAGGTGCTGTCCGTTTCCTGGCTCATGGCACAAGCCTATGCGCCGTCCAGAAGATCTACCCGCCTTTCAGCAGGATCATGGAGACGGACTGCCAGGCAACCAGCCATGCGGCGGCCACGAGGGCGGTGAACAGGGCAATCCAGATGCTGGACGGGACCGAGGTAGCGCGGTACAGGAGGTAGGCGTCGGAACTGCCAAGGCTCCCGCGACGTCGGAGGTGGACGTTTGTGAGTTTGAGCAGGTCGCGGACCGCAGCCACCAGGAGCGCCAGACCGAAAATGACGGCCACGTGCCCCACGGCTAATGCCGGTACCAGCCAGGCAAGGGCAGCCGAACCCGCAATGGCGGCGATGGTGATAGCGAAGCCGGCAAAGTTGCGGAGGAAGATCAGGGATGCGGCCAGGACCAGGGCACTGACGGCCATGGCTGCGGAACCCCATCCGCTGAGCCCGCACCAAACGAACGCGGCGCCGACCATCGCGGGTACCGGATACCCCCAGAAGCAGGACCAGGCCGCGGCCAGCCTGCTCCTGCTGTAAGTGGTGGTTGTTCCGGAATGGTCAAGCCGAAGGTGGATTCCGGACAGCCGCTGCCCCGACGTCACGGCCGCGAATGCGTGGCCCAGCTCGTGCGTGGCGGTGGCCAACAGGCCAAAGTAGCGCCAGCTGCGGCGGGGTATGGACAGCCCGACGGCGGCAACCAGGGACAGCAGCATCTCAACCCAGGTGATGGTGGGGACGTTTGCCTTCGTGAACACGATGCCGAAGGTGTTCCACAAGTTGGCGGGGCTGTCCAACGTTGCCTCCTGGCTTTGCATCGACGTCGTAGTAGTTTGCCCAACGCTACGCAGGTGAGCTGGGCAATGGCTTAAAACCGAAAGGCACGCCCGTTGCGGCGTGCCTTTCGGATTTGCGCGGAACGCAGGGCGTCCCTGCCGCAAGGTAGGCGCTTGGCTAGCCTTCGCATTCGGTGCAGTAGCTGTGTCCGTCTTTTTGACGGGCAATCTGCGACCGGTGGCGGACCAGGAAGCAGGAGTAGCAGGTGAACTCGTCCTCAGCCTGGGGAATGACCTGGACTACGAGCTCCTCAGCGACGAATTCGCCACCAGGGACGCCGGCGCCGTCCAGCCCGTCAGCCTCGTCCAACTCCTGCACAACACTGCGGGCGTCAGGAGCATTTGCTGACTGGAGCTGCTCGAGTGAGTTGTCCTGCGATTCCTTGACGTCGGAACGCAGTTCATCGTAATCGGTTGCCACTTTGGGTGCTTCTCTTTTCTTTGATTGGCTTTCGCGTATGAAACGTACAGCATCAAGCCGGTATTCCCCAACAGGAAGCGTAGATCTGCCGCCTGCTGGGTAAAGGTTCAAGGAGCGGCCGCAGGTTTGTTACCGCAGTGCGGCCGCGTGGGCAGTTGAGGGTCAGCGGTGCTGGTCCTCTGCATGACGGAAGGGGCAGTGTGTGGAACAACTCACCGCAGAGTTCGGCGGCGCGGGACAAATCGGCATGGGCGTCGGGCCTGTACTTGAAAAGTTCGTGGACGTGTCCAGGATCGTTGTGCTGCGCGGCGGAGGGTTGGGTGACCTGATTTTCGCCATCCCGGCGATGGCTGCACTGAAGGCAGCTTATCCGGGATCGACCATGACCTTGCTGGGCACACCGGTCCACAAGGCGCTGCTGGCCGCCCTTGAAAGCCCGGTGGATCAGGTAGTGGTCCTGCCCTTCGCCGAGGGAGTCCGGCCCGGGAACGAAGAACCAGATGAACTGGACCGCTTTTTTGCGGACATGCGCGGCCGGAACTTTGACCTTGCCGTCCAGCTGCACGGCGGCGGGCGGTACTCAAATCCCTTCCTGCTGCGGCTCGGCGCCCGCCACACCGTAGGGACCCGGACCGCCGACGCAGCAAGCCTCGAGCGCACCACTCCCTACCTCTACTACCAGCACGAACCACTCAGGGCCTTGGAGGTGGCGGGGTTCGCCGGCGCCTTTCCTGTTGACCTGGAGGCCCGGCTGGCACCCGCTGACGGGGGAGCAGCCCGTGAAGCCGGCGACGGCGATGGCGGGCAACCGCTGGTGGTGATGCATCCCGGCGCCACCGACCCCCGCCGTCGTTGGCCTGCGGAAAAGTTCGCCGAACTTGCCGCCGCCTGCGCAGCCGACGGCTCGCGGGTGGCCATTGTTGGAGACAGCAGTGAAGAGGACCTGGCACAGGCGATTGTCGACCGGGCGGCGTCCACGGCAGTCCGTTCCCTGGCCGGCGCTCTCGACATGGCCGGGCTTGTAGGGGTGCTGACGAGAGCCGACGTCGTAGTGGCAAATGACAGTGGGCCCCGGCACCTGGCCCAGGCGCTCGGCGTCCCCACGGTGGGCATCTTTTGGGCCGGCAACGTGATCAACGCCGGAGCGTTGGGCAGGAGCCTTCACCGCGTGCACGCCTCCTGGGTGACGGCGTGCCCGGCGTGCGGCATAGATGTGACCCAGGTTGGCTGGACCGCGCCCCGCTGCGTCCATGACGACTCTGTGGTGGCGGGCGTGGGCGTGCCGGAAGTATATGAGGATGTCCGGAGCCTCGCGGCCACGAAATTCGCAAAGCAGGACGCATGAGCCCCGAGACTGTTGCGCTGTCCGATGGTCCGATTCCCGCTGACGGTAAACCCGAGCTCCTCGTTCTGCGGGCCTTGAAGCTGGGGGACCTGCTGGTGGCCGTCCCTGCGTTGAAGGGCATCCGGCGGGCGTTCCCTGAGCACCGGCTGCGCTATGCGGCGCAGGGGTGGCTGTCGGAGGCCCTGGGGCTGGTGGGGGGCTACGAGCTGCTGCCCACGCACGGCCTGGACGAGCCGCTGGCGATGGAACCGGGCGTGGTGGACGTTGCCGTCAACCTGCACGGCAGCGGCCCGGAGAGCCAGGGAAGGATCGAGGCACTGAAAGCCCGGCAAACCGTTGGCCATCGAAGCCCGCACCGCGATGGCCCGCCATGGAGGCCCGAACTGCACGAGCGCGAACGCTGGGTCAGGCTCCTGGAATGGCACGGCATCGAGGCGGATCCACTGGACGTGCAGCTGGACACGCCACACATTCCCATCCCCGTGCCCGGCGCAACGGTCCTGCATGTGGGAGCCGCCTATGGCAGCAGGCTGTGGCCGGCAGAGCGGTTTGCCGCGGTGGCAGCAGCCCTTGCCGACGCCGGTCACCAGGTGGTGTTCACCGGCGGCACGTCCGAAAGGGAACGCGCCGAGGAAGTGTGCCACCTCGCGGGGCTCCCAGGAACCAGCATGCTGGCCGGTGTGCTGGGTTTGGGGGAGTTCGCGGCCACGATCGCCGCCGCACGCCTGGTGGTCTCGGCCGACACGGGGGCCGCGCACCTGGCATCAGCGTACGGTACTCCTTCGGTGGTGCTATTTGGTCCGGCCCCGCCCGAAATCTGGGGTCCACCCCCGGGACCGCACGTTGTCCTGACCCGCGCGGAACTGCGGCGCGGGGACACCTTCGCAGTCCAGCCCGATCCTGCGCTGCTCGCCATCCAGGTGCCCGACGTGATGGCTGCAGTCAGGGGGCTGGGCCTGCTCTAGGCACTGTGGATAGGCTTTCAGGCACTGTGGATATGCGCAGCATTGATGTGGGTCCGCAGGGGGTCCTCCCGGCCGGTGAGGCCTAAAATTGTAGGCATGAGCACTGAGCTGGAAATCGTCTTGGTGTTGGGGTCGGCGCTCCTCTGGGTTGCCGTAACACTGACCATCCTGTCTGCTATCGACCGCCCCGAACGGAAGGCGCGGCGGCAGGAACGGCGCGACGTCCGCATGGAACGGCGGATTGACTACCGTCCCGTCCCTGCAGGTTCCCACCCGCAGGGACGGAACCGGCATCCGCGGACCCACAGGCTGCATCCGCACTGACGACGGCCGTAGTTGCCGGGTCCATAGGCGCGGGCCCCGGCAACGGGTCCGATCGCGGGCAGGCGCTCGCTGTCGTGCTTTTGCTGCTGTGCGGTGGCCGGCGGGGCACAGCTCCCTCTCGTCAAGTCTTGACGGTGCACTTCCAAACCCTGACACTTTTCCGATGGGAGTAAGCGAAGAGTTGCGGGCACTGGGCGACGTGGTGGACCGGCTTGCGGCGAAGTTTCCCGCACTGCCCAGGGAACGCATCGAGGACGTGGTGCTGCAAGAGCACAGCCTGCTGGATTCAGGCAGGGTCCGGGCGTTCGTACCGGTCCTGGTTGAACACGCAGCCAGGGACCGGCTTTCACGGTAGGGCCCAGGGCTGCTTCAGGATGCGGGTGCGACGTCGATCAGCACCTTTCCAATTGTTCCCTGTTCCACTGCGTCATGGGCCGCGGGAGTGTCCTCAAGGGCGAACCGCGTCAACGGCAGGCCGTGTTCTTCGCCCACCCGGAGCGCACCTGCGCCGAGCGCCTCGGCGACGGCGGCAACCGCGTTCTCTTTCTGCTTGTCCGTGACCGTGTAGGTGAGGACGAATTGATAGCGGACGTTTTTGGTCATGCTCTCGCGGATTGGAACGGTGAGCGATTCGCCCGGGTTCGCCGCATAAATTGAAATGGTTCCACCAGGCTTCAGAACCTGCAGGTCGGCGTCAATGTTAGCCGGCGCGTTGACGTCAACGATGATGTCCACCCCACCGGGCGCCACTTCGTGAACGGCGCGAACGACGTCGTCCTCCCGGTAGTTGATGACCTTGCCGGCGCCGGCGCGGAGGGCGAGCTCGGCTTTCCGGTCTCCGCTCACTGTGGTGATGACGGCAGCGCCGGCCCACTGCGCGAGCTGGATGGCAGCGTGTCCCACGGCGCCTGCGCCGCCGGTGACCAGCACGGTACGACCCACCAGGGCTCCGGGGGCGAGCCTGTCCGGTCCGTCCTCGCTGGACGTCAAGGCCCGGTGCGCTGTCAATGCGGGAATCCCGAGCGAGGCGCCGGTGTCGAAGGATTCGGAGTGGGGGAGTGGCACGGCTTTGTGGGCAGGCACCACAGCGTACTCCTGCGCGGTACCTTCGTTGCTGCCCCAGGCGACATCCCAAAGCCAGACCCGGTCGCCGACGGTGAAACCCGTCACGCCGGAACCCAGCTGGTCGATGACACCGGCCCCGTCCTGGTTCGGAACCTTGGCGGCGTCCAACTTTTTGCTTCCACTCCCGGACCGTGACTTCCAGTCGGTAGGGTTCACCCCGGAAACCACCAGCCGGACCCGGACCTCGCCTGGCCCCGGCTCCGTCAATGCCCTGTCCTGCAGCTGCAGCACCGATGAGGGACCCGTTGCTTCATACACGACTGCCTTCATGTCTTCTCCCTTGCCCGGATGCGGATTCCGTTACCGCTCCAACCTATCGAACGGCCCGCTGCTCCGGCGCGCACGAAGGGAACTGGCCCGCTGCCCCGCGTCGTCGAGTACCAGTTGGGTGTACGGCGCTAAAACCGATCAGTTCCACGGAGCCCTCGGGGACGGCCGTCCGGGTCAACGATGAGCCGGTAGATCGGACCGGCCCAGAGACGTTGGAGGGGCGTAACGGCCGCAGGGGCATGCCGGCGCACCTGCCCGGCCGGCCGCTGTGTACGGCGGCCGGTACGGTGCCATTCGTCCAGGGCATCGGCGGTGGAGTTCCACAGCCTAAGTGGCGGCGCGCCGGCACGGAGTTTGGGGTCGTCCTGGTCAAGGCCCAGGTGTTCCGTCCAGAGCTGGAGCCTCAGCTCCCTGGCCAGTGGCCCGGGCAGCGGAGTGGCGGTGTCTGAAGGAGGCCTGTCGCCGCCGGAAGTGTCCATCACTGCGCAGGTGAGTTCGCTGTCAGTGGTCCAGGACCGCCGGTTGAAGTTGTCTGATCCGCAGGTGAACCAGGTGTCATCG
Source organism: Arthrobacter sp. (assembly GCA_035475035.1). Classification (GTDB taxonomy): domain Bacteria; phylum Actinomycetota; class Actinomycetes; order Actinomycetales; family Micrococcaceae; genus Arthrobacter. The sequence continues at coordinate 3,209 of DATIMT010000061.1, read as the reverse complement.
ATGATGCAGATCTTGGCGTGGACGTAGATGGGAGTGCCCTCGCTGTTTTCGAGGTCGAACACTCCTACCCTGTCCGGCGCGGCGCGGCGGAGCATGCTGATGGCGCGCAGTTGGCCCAGGCGCCTGGGTGGTCCGCCCAGGAGGCCATCGGAATCCGGGTACCTGGGCACCACGATGATGACGTTCAGCCCAGGGTTGCTTTCCAGTGCGGCTGCGATTCCCGCTGCAACCTCTGTTGACCACAAGTACTGGTCTTCAATGTAGATGAGTGAGCGGGCCTGGGCGAAGGCCTTTGCATATGCCCTCGCGATGCTCCGCTCTCCGTGTGGTGCGAACGGGAATGGTGGATGCTTCAGGCCGTAGGTACGCAGCAGTTGTACAGCGTGGGGGCCGGCCGGTGGTGGTGGCGGAGCGGCTTCCGGGAGTGGTTTTGGGTGCCTGGGCATGCGGGCCAGGCGCTGCAACAGCATTCGGTAGGGGGTCCGCCGGTCCAGTGGGTGGGGATCGTTCCACCGTTCCGCGAATACTGCCAGCACATCGGCAACCACCGGGCCGCGCAGCTCAAGGGCGGCATCATGCCATGGGGGCCTTTGCCCGTACCGGGAGTCCATCTTCACTGCCTGCGGGTCTCCCGCGTGGCCGGCGTCGTCACGGCGGCTGTGTGAAAGGTCCAGTCCGCCCACAAACGCCACATCAAGCGAGGGGTCGGTACGACGCCGGATGACCACCAATTTCTGGTGATGGGAGCCGAAGAGACGCACCCGCTGATCCAGCAGCGCCTCCCCGCCGGCATCGTTGATCTTCCTGCTGAGTAATTCGTTTGACCGGCCACTGATGGGGGCCGACACGCGTTCCCCATGGGACCTCCAGACGAGGCCCCGTACTTCGACGCCGGTGCGGGCCAACCGGGCGAGCAAACCGCCAATCGTCGTGCCGCCGGCTTCCAACTGTTCGTCGGCATCGCCACGCCAGTCGGTAAACCACACCCGGTCTCCCGGCTGCAAGGCCGACAGCTCCTCATGCAGTCTCGAGAAGTAGGTTGCGCCATGGATCAGGGGACGCACCAGGTTGCCTTCTGACCAGGACCCGGATTCCTCACCGTCCGCCTGGACGTTCGAGGAAGGGTTTCCCCGCTCACCCCGATTCAGGAACCACTTGCCAACCGTGCTGTCCACTCGGCTCTCCTTTCGGGACCCGGGGGGACCAGGCCGCTGCGGATTCCAAACTAGCCTACGGCGGTTGATAAACCGGTCGCCCTGCAAGGGCGGCGCCGAATTGGCCAAAACCAACACACATTGCAGCTCGGTCAGGAATAGGCTTGTCCAAGGTTGTCCCTGCTCCCACCCAGAAAAGAATGAGGCAGAACCATGTCATTGAAGGAAAAGCTGAAGGGCGATGTCATCGTCCACATGAAGTCCGGCAACAAGGTGGGCCTGACCACGGTGCGCAACGTCCTGGGCGAGATCGAGACGCGGGAGAAGTCCGGTAAGACGCCGGTGGAGCTCGACGACCTGCAGGTCACCGCGCTGCTGCAGAAAGAGGCCGCCAAGCGACGTGAGACCGCTGCCACCTATTCCGCGGCGGGCCACGATGACCGAGCCCAAGCTGAAATCGCCGAGGCTGAAGTCATTGAGGCCTACCTTCCCAAGGCGCTCACCCGCGCGGAAGCCGAGGCCATAGTCGACGAGGTGATCGCCGGCATGAAGGCCGACGGCGGCAGCGAACTGTCAATGCGCTCCATGGGTACCGTCATGAAATCCGTGACCCCAAAAATCGCCGGCCGCTTCGACGGCAAAGCCGTCAGCGAAATTGTGAAGGCCCGTCTGGCGTGACCTGATCGTCCGGCGTGTCCTGTGCTGCCGTGGTCCGGGGACTCATCAGGGCCCAAAACCGACCGGCATTAGTGATGCTCGACTCGCCAGGAGCAAAGTGGGAATAGGGGAGGCGGCCAGCACCTTGTCACTAGTGAGGCACCCGATTTAGGGCCTCACCTGAAAGGACCCCCCTTTGCCCACAGCTTTCATCCCATTCACTATGCGCGCGTCAGCCCGCGACGCCCACCGGCGCACCTTCCGCACCGACATCGAACGGCTGAGTGCCGGACACCTGCACTGGACGCCGCTTGACGTCATCAGGTCCACGAACAGCCAGGCTCTTTTCCGTGGTGCCGTCCCCAAGGGTGCGCACACCGCGACGGACGCAACCCTCGCCCGTTTCCTGGAGGACCGCTTGGCCACCGCCGACATCCATCTGGACCTCAGCGTTACCATCGAGCGCTAGGCACGGCCGAAGCCCCGGACCAGTTCAGTCAACTGGTCCGGGGCTTTCCTGTATTCTGCCAAGCCACTCAGGACCAGAAATCGGATACCTTTCCCGTATCCTCTGCCATCTCCAGGGCTTCAGTTACCTTGCCACCGGAGATGGTGAACACGATGACCGCCCGCTGGTCCAGGGACTTACCGTCGCGTTCCGCGTGGTTCGACTGGACTCCGGTGGTATATCTGTCACCCGTGGCCACGTCTTCCAGGGTGAGCTTGAGTGACCCTTGAGACCGGGAGCCCAGCTCAACGAAATAGGCCAGGATCGCATCCCGGCCCTTCTTGTCTCCGGAAAGGCCCCCGCTTCCGCCGACATGCCAGACCGCGTCCTCCGCGAATAGTTCCCTGAGCGTGTCCATGTCGCCGGCGATGAACGCTTCGTAGCCGCGTCGAACCAGTGCCGTGTCTTCCTGTGCTCCCATTGCGGGCCTTCTGTCATTGTTGTGGGGATTTAGCGAGGTAACAGTAGGCCCCGGGCCAGGGCTTGTCGAGAGGCGAACGGCCTGGACCAGCACGTCAGCCTTCTGGTGCTCAGACTGCCGTGCGCAGCGTTGCCGACCTAGGGGTCGGAGCAGGTAGAACGCGACCTTGGCGCGGTCTTCATCTCGGATACTAGGGACTCCGCGGCGCATCAGCGCGCCGAGCCTGAGTCAGCGCCCGACGTCGGGCTTTCGCCAGGGAGACCAACATGGTCAGGATGGTGCCCGTCCAGGCAAACCCGGTCAGGAACGCCAGGCTGATCGGTGTCAGGGCATGAAAAAGGCGCGCCCCGTTCGCTGAGCGCGCCCTTCCCGTGAAAGCGTTAGTCCTTAAAGGCGTCCTTGACCTTTTCGCCGGCCTGCTTCAGGCCGCCCTTCGCTTGGTCAGCCTGACCCTCGGCCTTTAGGCTTT
>DATIMT010000060.1:0-6898 GCA_035475035.1 Arthrobacter sp. | reverse complement strand
GAGGCCGCTGGCTTCCTCCAGGTCGGCCACCTCCACGTCCCGCAGTGCCTTCACCCCCAGCACCTCCGCCCCAAGCTCGCAGGATGCCCGGCGCGATGCGTATCCGCCGTCGGCGTGGGAGTGTGAGACCTTCGTGTCGATCACCAGCAGCACCAGCCCGGCGGGCTCCGTCTCGAACGGAACCAGGCTTGCTTTTTGGTCCCGGCAATCAAGGAAGACGGCGTGGCCCTTGGCGCCGCGGAGCGATGCGGACTGGTCCATGATCCCCGTGGGAGCGCCCACGAAGTCGTTTTCGGCCCGCTGGGTTGCCAGCACCATGTCCTCGGCCTTAAGCCCGGCTCCCGTGAGGTCGTTGAGTGCGCTGACCACCGCGCATTCGATGGCGTGCGACGACGACAGGCCGGCACCGAGTGGCACGTTCGAGTCCAGGAGCAGGTCCAGTCCCGGCACGTCGATTCCCCGTTCGCGGAGGGCCCAGATGACGCCCAGCGGGTACTTGGTCCACCCTTTGGCAGCTCCGGGCTGCACGGAGTCCAGCGTGGTGCTGACCACGCCCTGGTCGCCGTAGGTGGACAGGAGCCGGACGGTGGAATCCCGGCGGCGGGCAACGGCCACGCGGGCGGTGCGGTCGATGGCGAACGGAAGGACGAAACCCTCGTTGTAGTCGGTGTGTTCGCCGATGAGGTTCACCCTCCCCGGCGCCTGCCACACGCCGTCGGGAGCACTCCCGAACTCCTGCTCAAAGCGGTCGCTGAGGTCCTGGGGGGCGGCTGGTGCGGCCTTTGCCTGGTCCTGCTCACTCACGCGGTGGCTCCTTCCGGGGTGGCCGCCAGGGTGGCGGCAGGCGTGGACGACGGCGGGATGGCAACACTGCGCAGCCGTTCCGCCACGGTTTCGGGGGTGGTGTCGTTGATGAAGGCGCCCATGGCTGCCTCGGATCCGGCCAGGTACTTCAGCTTATCGGCCGCCCTCCGCGGGGAGGTCAGCTGCAGATGAAGATAGCCCGCCGGCCGGAGGATGCCATCCAACGGTGCCTGGTGCCAGGCCGAGATGTAGGGCGTGGGGGTGGGGTACAAGGCATCCACCCGCTTGAGCAGGTCCAGGTAGACGTGGGCCAGCTCATCCTTTTCCTCCCCGGTCAGAGCGGCGAGGTCGGGGACATGGCGGTGCGGGACCAGGTGGATCTCCAGCGGCCACCGGGCGGCGAAGGGCACGTAGGCGCTGAAATTCGTGCCTTCCACGATCATCCTGCTGCCGTCTTCCCTCTCGGCGCGCAGCAGCGAACCGGTCAGGGTATCCCTGCCGTCCTTTGCGTCGTAGTACTTCCGGGCCGCCGCACCCAGGGTGCCGGCGCGCGGTGTGACGTATGGGTAGGCGTAGATCTGCCCATGGGGGTGGTGCAGCGTCACGCCGATGTCCGCGCCGCGGTTTTCGAACGGGAACACCTGCTTGATGCCGGTCATGGCGCTCAAGGCTGCGGTGCGCTGCGACCAGGCTTCAATCACCGTGCGGGACCTCGCCCCGCTCAGGCCGCTGAAGGATCCGGTGTGTTCGGGGGTGAACGACACCACTTCGCACCGGCCGTAGGCCGGGCCTTTCGTTCCCCATGCGGCATCCTTCGGCACGGGTCCCAGGGCCGGCCCCAGCGAGGGGAACCGGTTCTCGAAAACCACAACGTCATAGTCCGCGGCAGGAATCTCGGAAGCGTTGGCGGGGGTGGTGGGACAGATGGGGCACTGGTCTGCCGGCGGCAGGTGGGTGCGGGCCTGCCGGTGCGCGGCGATGGCCACCCATTCATCCGTCAATGCGTCGAAGCGGACCTCGCCCGGTTCCCCGCGCGGGGGAAGACCACGGTGGTCGGTGGTGAGGTGTCCGGCCCGCGAGGTGCTGGTGCTGTCGTCGTCGAAGTAGATCAGCTCCCGCCCGTCCGAGAGTCTGGTGCTGGTAATCCCTGTCATACAAAAAGTTTCGCACAAACGATCAAGAAAGAATAGTTAACAACAAAAAGTAACAATGATGCGGATGGAAGAGCGGTGCCGGCCGTTGTACGGTAATGCCCATGACAGCCTCTTCCGAACAGGGAACCCCTACCCGTAAATCCACCCGGTCCTGCGCCACGGGCCGGCAATACGAGCTTCGGCGGGGTGACGCCGTTGCCGTGGTCACCGAGCTCGCTGCCGGGCTCCGTTCGTTCAGCCGGGGTGGAATCCTGCTGACCGAGACCTACGGGGATGACCAGATCGCCCCCGGTGGTGCCGGCATCACGCTGGCGCCCTGGGCCAACAGGGTGGAGGACGGGCAATGGCTCCTGGACGGCAGGAAACAACAGCTGGACATCACGGAAGTGTCCCGCAACAACGCAAGCCATGGCCTGCTTCGAAACACCGGCTATGCCCCGGTGGGGGAGTCACAGCACGCGGTGGCACTGGAGGCCACTGTATTCCCGCAGCACGGCTACCCGTTCCTGGTCAGGCACCGCGTGGAGTACCGGCTGTCGGAAGACCTTGGACTGCAGGTCCGGCAAACCCTCACCAACGACTCCACGGAGGCCGCTCCCTTTGTTCTCGGCGCCCACCCCTACCTGCGTGTTGGCGACACCCCTGTCGAGGAGCTGCAGCTGACCGTAGCCGCCGACACCCGGCTGGTGACCGACGAGCGGTTGATTCCGCGGAATTCGGCCCCTGTTGACGGGGACGTCGACTTCCGGGCCGGCCGGCGCGTCGCGGACCTGGCAGTGGACGTTGCCCTGACTGACCTCCATTACGAGGCCGGCAAGGTCCGGCATACCCTTGCTGCCGACGACGGGAGCCGGGTATCGCTCTGGCAGGACGAAGCCTGCCGCTACGTCCATGTCTATGTGAGCACGGTGTACCCCGGCCGGACCCGCGCGGTGGCTGTCGAGCCGATGACCGGCCCCGCGAATGCGTTCAACTCCGGTGACGGCCTCCGCTGGCTGCAGCCAGCGGAGTCATTCAGCATGGAATGGGGTATTGACTACCAGCCCGGCATGGTGGGCCGGTAGTTTCCCATTGGGCCACCGCTGGGGAAGTATTGGGATATGACGCCAAAAGAGGACGACGTTACCCTGGCCCACCCAGCCCCCGCACCGCCGCCCGCCCAGGCAGCTCCCTTGCGGGTCCTGACAGACCGCGAACTGGACAAGGACATTCCCTACGGCATCCGCATCGCGGCTTCCTGGTCCTGGCGCCTGGGCCTGATCCTCCTGATGACGGGGACACTGGTATGGCTGCTCAGCCACATCACCCTCCTGATCATCCCCATCATGGTGGCAGCCCTCCTCGCCGGACTCCTCAGCCCGGTCACGGCCTGGCTGAAGCGCCGCGGACTGCCAGCCGGCCTGGCAGTCGCCGCGACAGTCCTTGGCTTCATCGGCGTTATCGTGGGTGCGCTGGCACTGGTGGGCAGGCAACTGGCGGTTGGTTTCGGCGAACTTTATTCCCAGGCACTCGAAGGCGTACGGCAGGTCCAGGACTGGTTGTCGGCCGGCCCCCTGCACCTCACTGCAGACCAGATCGACCAGTACATCAAGGAAGCCACCGACGCGCTGCAGAACAACAGCAGCAGCATCCTCAGCGGTGCCCTCTCCTTTGGCAGCACTGCCGGCCACTTCGCCGCGGGCTTGCTTCTCTCGCTGTTCATCCTCATCTTCTTCCTCCTGGAAGGGGACCGCATCTGGGCCTTCCTGGTCAGGATGCTGCCGCGGAAGGCCAGGGCCGCAACTTTCGGTGCGGGGCGCAAGGGCTGGGCATCCATGGTGAGCTATACCCGCATCCAGATGTTCGTCGCAGCTGTCGACGCCCTCGGCATTGGCGTGGGTGCCGCCATCATCGGGGTTCCGCTGGCGCTTCCCCTGGGCGTGCTGGTGTTCCTCGGTTCGTTCATCCCGGTGGTGGGCGCCCTGCTGACGGGCGTTGTCGCCATTCTGTTGGCCCTGGTGGCCAACGGCCCCATCAATGCCCTGGTCATGCTGGCCATCGTCCTGCTGGTCCAGCAGCTTGAAGGCCACATCCTGCAGCCCCTGGTCATGGGCAAGGCAGTTTCGCTCCACCCGGTGGCAGTGATCCTCAGCGTTGCGGCCGGCTCCTACCTTGCCGGGATCCCCGGAGCCTTGTTCTCCGTACCAATCCTGGCCGTAGCAAACTCGGCCGTTCGCTACATCGCCGCCAGAACGTGGGAACATGAACAGGTGCCGGTAATTGCCGGAAAGCCCATCGCGGCCGGAGCAGGCGGGGACAACACCATCAAGGACGTTGAACCGCCGTCTGCACCTGATGCCGGGAAGGACGGGCCGGCCGGTAGCCCAGCTGAACGCCGTGATGTCCGCGCCTCCTCCCCGGAGGGCGCCGTGGCAGAACCCAGAGGAGAGTAGTCCGTGAAGATCCTAGAAACCCTTCCCGTCACACTGGACGATGTCCTTGAGGCGCAGAAGCTGCTTGATGGGATCATTACGCGCACCCCGGTCGAATCGTCGCGGGCGCTGGGTGGCATGGTGGGCGGCGACGTCTATTTCAAATGCGAAAACCTGCAGCGCGCCGGCTCGTTCAAGGTGCGTGGCGCCTATGTCCGGATGGCACGGCTCTCCCCGGAGGAGAAAAAACGGGGAGTGGTGGCAGCCTCGGCCGGCAATCACGCGCAGGGCGTTGCCGTTGCGGCCAAAAGCCTTGGCATCAAAGCCCGAATCTACATGCCGCTGGGCGTGGCACTGCCCAAACTCGCCGCCACCCGGAGTCATGGGGCCGAAGTGGTCCTGCACGGGCACAATGTGGACGAGGCGCTCGCCGAAGCCCAGCGCTACAGCAACGAAACCGGCATGGTCTTCGTCCACCCGTTCGACAACGTGGACGTGGTGGCAGGCCAGGGGACCGTGGGCCTGGAAATCCTCGAACAGGTACCCAACGTTGACACCATCCTCATGGGTGTCGGTGGCGGCGGGCTCCTGGCCGGGGTCGCCGTCGCCATCAAGGCCCGAGCCAGGGAACTGGGCCGGGAGATCCGGATCATCGGCGTCCAGGCGGAGAACGCTGCGGCCTACCCGCCCTCGCTTGCCGCCGATGCGCTGGTGCCGCTGAAGAAGGTTTCCACCATGGCGGACGGCATCGCCGTGGGGCGCCCGGGCCAACTGCCCTTCAGCATCATCCGCGAACTGGTGGATGATGTGGTAACGGTCAGCGAAGACTCCCTGGCCCGGGCGCTGATCTTCCTGCTGGAACGGGCCAAAATGGTGGTGGAACCGGCAGGGGCAGTCGGTGTGGCTGCCCTCATGGACGGCAAGATCGAGAACCCGGGAACCACCGTGGCCGTCCTCTCCGGCGGAAACATCGACCCAATGCTGATGCTCAAGGTGATCCAGCGCGGCCTCTCCGCCGCCGGCCGCTACATGACGGTCCGGATGATGCTCGACGACCGTCCCGGCTCACTGGCGACCATTGCCCGCATCATTGCAGAAAACGATGCCAACGTCACCGGGCTGGACCACACCAGGGTGGGAGGTTCCATCAGCATGGGCGATGTCTCCATCACGGTGAACCTCGAAACCAAGGGCCATCAGCACGGTGAGCAGGTCCTCAGCGCACTGCGTGCCGAGGGTTTCCAGCCGATCGTCGTACATTAGGAGCGGCCATGGCCGGCCTGATGGGTAACGGACCAATGCCCCCGCGGCAGACCATCGCCTCCCGCGCGAAGGGTGGGCTGGTGGTCCTGGGTGGCTTCGTGGCGCTGCTGCTCGCCATCGAAGTGGTCAACACACTGATGATGGGGGCCCTTACCCGGACCTTCGGCCTGCGGCCCAGGAGCGCCGACGGGCTGCTCGACATCTTCACTTTCCCGCTCCTGCACGCAAACCTGAACCATCTGCTGTCCAACAGCCTGCCCCTGGTCGTCTTCGGCTTCCTGGTGTTCCTCTCCGGGCTGCGCGTGTTCCTCACCGCGCTGGCCTTCAGTTGGCTCGGCAGCGGGCTGACGGTCTGGCTCATCGGGAACGGTGTCACCGTGGGCGCCTCGGGCCTGGTCTTCGGGCTCTTCGCATTCCTCCTGGTCAGGGGGTTCTTCAACCGCAGCTGGCGGCAGATCCTGCTGGCTGTGGTCCTCTTCATGGGGTACGGGAGCATTCTCCTGGGCGCCCTGCCGTTTGTGGCCGGCTACGTCAGCTGGCAGGCGCACCTGGGCGGTGCCGCCGGCGGGGTTGTGGCGGCACTCATCCTGCGGCCGCGTACCGGCAGCGACCGGCAGCGTGACCGGGCCATCCCCCTGTAACCATTTCGAAGAGTTAAAAGCGAAAGCGCCTGCCGTCCCTCACGGACAGCAGGCGCTTTCGTTTATGCGCAGGAACTCCTATGCGGCGTAGGGCTTGGCGGAAAGGATCTCCACCTTGATGTCCTTGCCGTTGGGGGCAACGTAGCTGAGGGTCTCGCCCTCCTTGTGGCCCAGGATGGCCGCGCCAAGGGGCGACTTCTCGCTGAAGACATCCAGGTCTGAGTCGCCCGCGATTTCGCGTGAACCCAGCAGGAAGGTCTCCTCATCACCGGCGATCCTGGCCACCACGATCATGCCAGGTTCCACAATGCCGTCATCGGCAGGCGCGGCACCCACATGGGCGTCGCGGAGCAGGGCCGTCAGCTGCCGGATGCGGGCTTCAATCTTGCCCTGCTCTTCCTTGGCCGCGTGGTAGCCCCCGTTTTCCTTGAGGTCCCCTTCTTGCCGCGCTGCTTCAATCTTCTGGACGATCTCCGCCCGGCCTGCGCCGGAAAGGTGGTCCAGCTCTGCCTTCAGGCGGTCAAAAGCTTCCTGGGTGAGCCAGGCTGCAGATGCGCTGTTGGTGGTAGACACGGACTTCTCCTCTAGTGGTCCTACATGCAAAAGACCCCGCCACGGTGGCCAC
>DATIMT010000059.1:0-1539 GCA_035475035.1 Arthrobacter sp. | reverse complement strand
CCGCTCCGGCGGGGATCCCTTCCCCACCGGGCGCACCGACCTTGTGCGCGTCACCACCGCGCCGGCACCGGATGGCGGAACGCCCGACGACGGTGCTGACGCCGACACCGAGCCCGTCCTCCTGTACTGCCCCAGCCAGCTTGTCCTGCGCGCGGGGCTGGCGGCCAACGCCCTCATGGAGGGAATCCATGGACCGCTGGCTGAGCTGCTGATCCCGGAGGAGCAGCGTGACCGTCACCAGGAGCGGATCGACCTGGTGAAGGCACGGGACGGATCCATCCGGGTGCATACCCGGGCGTCCACCTGGGGCATCCCGTTCAGCTGGTTCTCGTTGTTCATGGAATCGGACCGCAAGGATGTGGTGGAAGCCGCGGGGCGTATCCTCACCGTGCGGGTCTGGGCGCCTATCACCGACGCCCTGGAACGCGCCCGCTACGCGGTGGCCAACCTGGCCCTCGCCGCCCCGGACCTGGACATGCTTGACGACCTGGCGCAGCTGACGGAATGGCTTGAGCTGTTCCACGTGAATTCCATGGTGGAACTGGACTACGGAGCCGTGGCGGACAAGGTATACCCGGACGAGTCCCCCATGGATATCAGGCTGGGCATCGAATGCCTGGCGGAAGGTGACATGACCGGTGCGGCGGCGGCCTACCGGCGGCTCGCCTCACGCTGGATCCCCATCCGGCAGCTGGCCCGCGCCTCCTGACGCGTCAGGCCAGGGGCGGCGCGGTGGTGCGCCGGATGATGAGTTCATGGGGTGCAACGGAGGACCGGACAGCGCCGGCTTCCCCGTCCAGTTCATCGAGGAGCATCTTCGTGGCCAGCTCGGCCTGCACGTCCGGGCGCTGGCCAACCGTGGTGAGCCCCATGGGTTCCGCGAAGTCGTGGTTGTCAATGCCCACAACGGACAGCTCGCCGGGAACACTGACGCCGACACGGCTGGCCTCGAAGATGACCCCCATGGCCATCTCGTCCGAGGCACAAAAGATTGCCGTGGGCTTCTGCCCGGGCCGGGACCACAGGCGGCGGAAGGCCTCTTGGCCGCTGCGGACCGTGAAGTCCCCCCATTCGTCCCATTCCGGCCGGGTGGGCAGCGCGGCTGCCGCCATGACGTCCTTGAACGCCAGGATGCGGACCCGGGGAACGTCGAAGTTCAGGTCGGTTTCGTCGTCGCCATGCAGCAGGGCGATGTCCCGGTGGCCCAGGTCGATCAGGTGCTGGACGGCGGTGGAGGCGGCGGCGTAGTCGTCGATGCCGATGTAGGGGCATTCCTCCACATGGCCGCCCACCACTACCAGCGGGATGTCGATCTTCTGCAGGTGTTCAATCTCTTCGTGGCTGAGCGCCATGCACAAGACCAGGAGGGCGTCGATCTGCTTGTAGACCATGGTCTTACTGAAGAGCCGCTCACGGTTGCTGCCGTGGCCGCCCAGGTTGAACAGGGAGAGGTTGTAGTGCCGGGCATGCAGCTCGCGGTCGGCCCCTTCGATGGCTTTTGAGAAAAACCAGCGGCTGACGAACGGCGCAAGGACTCCG
>DATIMT010000058.1:0-1501 GCA_035475035.1 Arthrobacter sp. | reverse complement strand
GTCCCGCCGCTGTCCCCCGTCGTCGACCTGCTCAAGGAGCAGGGCCACGACGCGGAGGACCCCGGCAACCTCTTCGGCGCCATCGACGCGCTGCGGATCCCGGTGGAATACCTGGCGGAGCTTTTCACCGCCGGGGATACGGACATGGTCACCGGCGTGCTCAAGAAGCTGGCGGCGATGCGCTCCTACATGCGCGGCATCAGCCTGGGCAATGATCCCGACGACGCCATTCCGGCCGCGGTGGGAATGGGCGGCCAGGAGATGTACGAGATGTACCGCCTGATGGCGATCGCCAAGTACTCCGAGCGTTATGTCATCCCCAAGGCGCACATGGAACAGGCCCACGACCTGGAGGAGATGGGCTGTTCACTGGATTTCGACGGCGGCCCCGGCATGCAGGATTCCCCCTTCGGGGAGGCCAGCGGCAGGCCCGTGCCGGTGGCGGTGGAAACCTTCCGTGCCCTCAGCGACAGGCAGACCTCCGATGCGATTGCCGGCGACCGCTCGCTGCGCGGCCGGGTGAACCTGCTCAATTGGGACGGCAACGGTGCCCCGCCCGGTCTGTTCCCGGAAAAGCGCGACGAACCGCAGATGAGCGTGACCTCCCCGGCGCACCACGGCGGCCGTGCCGGGCCCAGTCCCGACGCAGGCGGGGCCAGTGCGGACGCTTCAGGCGCCTCCGGCTACCCGGAGGACAACGCGCCGGACGCGATCGCGCGGGAGGAACCATGATGCGGCGCGAGGCTGCGGTCTATCTCGCCGCGGCCTGGTGCCTGTCCTACCCGGATGAGGAACTGCTGGATCGGTTGCCGCTGATCCGGTCGCTGCTGGCCGGCCACCCCGGCGCCGGGATGGACTTCGAGGACGTCCTGGTGCAGCTGGAGGCAGGTCCTGCCATGGACGTGCAGGCGGCGTACGTGCGCGAGTTCGACCTGGGCAAACGCCACGCCCTGCACCTGTCCTACTGGACGGACGGGGACACCCGGCGCCGCGGCGAGGTTCTGGGGGCCTTCAAGCAGGTCTACCGGGACAGCGGGTACCTGGTGGACACGCACGGTGAACTGCCGGACTTCCTGCCCATGGTGCTGGAGTTCGCGGCGCTGGTGGACCCTTCCGCCGGGCGTGAGCTGCTGATCCACTACCGGCCCAGCCTGGAAATGCTGCGCCTGGGCCTGCTCGACGACGGGCTGGCGCATACGCGGATCCTGCAGGCCATCTGCGCCACCCTGCCCGGCAAGTCACCGGCGGACCAGCAGGCGGTCATGAAGATGGCCGGCTACGGACCGCCCACCGAATCCGTTGGCCTGGAACCCTATGACCCGCGCCTGCTGCCCCTGAAAGGGAGCTGAGAATGGACATTCTTCTTTGGGGCGTGCTCCCCTACGTCATGATGGTGGTGCTGGTCGGCGGGCTGATCTGGCGGTACCGCTACGACCAGTTCGGCTGGACGACCCGGTCCTCCCAGCTGTACGAGTCCCGGCTGCTGCGGATCGGATCGCCG
>DATIMT010000057.1:0-1940 GCA_035475035.1 Arthrobacter sp. | reverse complement strand
CTACCGCGTCCAGCCCATGCCCCTTGCTGTGCACCGGCGGGAGGACGGCGGCCTGGTCTGGTCAGGTTCCGACGTCGTTATGGGGGAGGTGACCCGGGAAAACCCGCAGTTCGAACTTTATGATGAGTCGCTGGTGACGCGCGTGCTGGTGGAGGACGGCATTGCTGCCGGCATCGAAGTCCAGGACCGCCGCAGCGGTGACACCCATCAGGTGGCCGCCCGTTACGTTGTGGTGGGGGCGGACGCCCTGCGCACACCACAGCTGCTGTGGGCTTCCGGGATCCGGCCCGACGCCCTGGGCCGCTACCTCAACGACCAGGCGCAGGTGGTCTTCGCGAGCAGGCTCCGCGACGTCCAGCCCGGGGACGCCCCGGCAAGCGCCAACGGCGCGCTCAGTGAACAGAGCGGAGTGGCTTGGGTTCCCTACACGGATGAGGCGCCCTTCCACGGCCAGATTATGCAGCTGGATGCCTCCCCGGTTCCCCTGGCAGAGGATGATCCCATCGTCCCGGGCTCCATCGTGGGGCTGGGCCTGTTCTGCGCAAAGGACCTGCAGCGCGAGGACCGGGTGGCGTTCAACGACGATACCCGGGACTCCTACGGCATGCCCGCCATGCGCATCCACTACCACCTCACCGAGCGGGACCACGAACTACTCGACCGGGCAAGGCAGGAGATCGTCCGCCTGGGCAAGGCTGTGGGCGAACCGCTGGACGAGCGTCCCTTCGTCCTGCCGCCCGGTGCGTCGCTGCACTACCAGGGCACCACCCGCATGGGTGAGACGGACGACGGCGAGAGCGTCTGTTCGCCGGACAGCCAGGTGTGGCAGGTCCCCGGCCTCTTTGTGGCCGGCAACGGCGTCATCCCCACCGCCACAGCGTGCAATCCCACGCTGACGTCGGTGGCCCTCGCCGTGCGCGGCGCCCGCAGGATTTCCAAGGAACTCGAGGCGCCGTCAGCTGTCCCAGGAACCATGACAACATCACTACATAAAAGGAGGTCTCGATGATCGCCGACCGCATAATCGAGCAGGGAACACTTACCAGCCAGGACGGCCGCACCGCCGTCGAAGTACGGATCCCCTGGTACCGAGCCCTTCCAGGCTCATGCATCGCCGGCGCAGCACTGACGGTCGACGGCGTTGCCGCACCTGAGGACTCGCTGCGCTGGACCATGAACAACCGCACGTTCAGCTTTGAAGAGCTCGTGGATGAAACCGGCGAATGGTGGTACCCGCTGGACTCGGCCGTCCTCTCCGGGGACCTTCCCGTCCGTGACGGCCAGGCCGAGCACGAGGTCCGGGTGGACCTGAAGCTCTACATCCCCTACATCATCACCGACCACGGCGTGCTGCACATCGAAGAGCACGACACCAAGACCATGAAGGTGGCACAACCATGACCAGCCTCGGCACGCCGATCCAGGGCGTCACCCTTTACAGCTTCACCCGGGCTTTCCACGCCCGGCAGTACGACCTCGACGGCCTCATCCGCAAGGTGGCGGCTGAAGGTTTCGGCCCGGGCCTTGAGGTTATCGGGTTCTCCAGCCTCCGCGGCTTCCCGGACCGCATCGATGACACCTTTGTGGGCCAGTTCCGGGACCTGGTGGCCGAGGTGGACCTCGTCCCCACCTCGCTGGCAGTGAACGTTGATACCGGCATCCGCCGGGACCGGCTGATGAACCACGACGAGCTGGTCGAATACATGCGCAAGCAGATCGAGATGGCAGCCCGGCTCGGCTTCCCGATCGCCCGCGTGCAGATCTCGCTGACCCCCGACGCCATGGAAAGCCTGCTGCCCGTGGCCGAGAAGTACGGCGTCACCCTGGCCCTCGAAGTCCACGCGGACCAGCACGGCGCCCACGAACGTGTCCTTGCACTCCGCGACCGCTATGAGAAGCTGGATTCCCCGCTGCTTGGCTTCACCGCCGACTGGGGTGCC
>DATIMT010000056.1:0-7822 GCA_035475035.1 Arthrobacter sp. | reverse complement strand
GTCGCCGGCCGCCTTGAAGGCGGGATCGGTGACGACGACGGTGTGCCGCTTGGGTGCGGTGGTGACGGTGACGGCTTCACTTGCCGGAGTTT
Source organism: Arthrobacter sp. (assembly GCA_035475035.1). Taxonomy (GTDB): domain Bacteria; phylum Actinomycetota; class Actinomycetes; order Actinomycetales; family Micrococcaceae; genus Arthrobacter. Next base: position 7,730 of record DATIMT010000056.1, on the reverse strand, counting down.
CGGTGCCGTCGGCACGTAGCCCGGTCACGCTGAACGTATAGGTGGTGTTCGGGGACAGGCCCGTTGCCGTGTAGTTGTGTGCCACCGTCCTGGCGTGGAATCCGTCCGTGTCCTTGGCCCGGAAGGCGTCAACGTATTCCTGCGCCGGCGAGTGCTGCCGCGCATTCTGCTCTGCGGTGCCGATCGTGGCGCCATTCCTGTACACCCGGTAGTCGACGACGTCGTCATAGAGGTCCGGCTTGTTCCAGACCAGCAGCGTTGTGGTGTCATCCGTCGCCGCGGCCGGGACGCAGAGGTTCTGCGGTGCCCGGCCGGTGCCCTGTTCCAGGCGGACACTGGCACTGGAGCACGCCGGCGAATCGTTCGTGCCCGGCGGTGCCGCCGATGCGGGTGCGGCGACGGCGGTCAGGGAAGTCAATCCAATCAGGACTGTGGCGGCGGCACCTGCAAGGCGGCGGCCACGCTTGAATGGGGTTCTGGCAACCTGCATGTCATCCTTTCCGGGGCACGTCAATGAGCCCCGAAGCGAGTAGCGGTATTCGGTGAGACCTTCGAGAAAATGGACGCCGCGCAAGCATCTGAGAAAACGTTTTCTAGCTTGAGGATATGTTGCCAGCGTTACCCGGTCAAGGATGCGTAGCCGCCCAGGTCAGTCCCGCGCCCGGAGCCCGACGTCGTCCGCCCCGTCGGCTTTCCGGCGGCGCCGCAGCACCATCACAAGGAACGCGGCTCTGGCGACGGGCGCAGCACCCGCTCCGCCGGCGTCGCCGCAACCGGCAAGTCGAAGGAAGCTTTGGCGATCGCGGCACCGTCTCTCGCGCCGCCGTCGGCAGCGACCGCCGTCGGGCTCACTGATGCGGTGGGCGCCGCAGCGGGACGGTGCAATAACGGCTGGCTGCAGGCCCCGTGTTTGCGGACGTAATGCAGCACCGAAGTAGGGCACTTCTCCCCTGTGCGCCGCCCGGCAACGGGACTAGCGTGTCCGCATCAGCGTCCACCGCCCTCAAGGAGCCGTCATGGCCGGATTTGTGCAGATCATCGAATTCAAGTCGTCCCGCATCAAGGAGATCGAAGAGCTCGGCCGTCCCTCAAGAACCGAGGGAACCACGGCGCCGACGTTCCGGCGCATTATCGCCGCGGCGGACAGGGACCACCCGGGCACCTTTTTCACCATCGTCGACTTCGATTCCTTTGACTCCGCGATGGAGAATTCCGGCCGCCCGGAAACCTCGGAGTTCGCGGCCAAGATGGCGGAACTCTGCGACGGACCGGTGATCTTCCACAACCTGGATGTGATGTGGGAGGACACCGGAGACGGTGCGGACAACGGCTAGGAGCAGGACATTGCTTCGGTGAGTCCTGCTCTGGAGCGGGACCACACCGGCATGGGCCTGCCCTCCCTGCCGTTGACGGGTCACCGGCGCCGGCGCACCCTTATGGAGGGCCGCGGCATGAAGCTCCCCAAGCAGTACGAACTCAAGGGCTGACAGCCCGGTTGACATTCGACGCCGGGCGGCAGCTTTCCGGGCTGCCGCCCGGGCCCCGCTGTGCCAGCGACTACCTGTGCCGGTCGCGTCAGCTGCCCACGCGCAGGTTTAGGCGGCCCGCGTGAATGTTCCCAGCCCGGTTTTGTCGTAGAAGTCCAGGGTGACCCTTGGCGAAGAGCCGCCGTTTGCTTCGGCAAACAGCGCACCCGCGAGACCGTTGCCGTTCTCTCCGATTGTCTCGAAACTGAAGGTATCGCCGTCAAAGTGCGTGAGAGGGAACCTCGTGGGGACGTCGGGAGGCCCCATCCTCATGGCCAGCCGCCCGTCCTCCTCGAGGACCACCAGTGGGCCGTAGTACGAATTGTCATAGGTGCCTGTGTAGGCCCTGTTGGCTCTGGCCGGGGAGGGATTGGAAGGAGGCTTGGTGTAATCGACCTCGGGTTTCTCGGACTCGTCGAGGTGTTTGAATACGCTTTCGGTGAATGCCAGCCAGTCGACGGTGGGCGATCCGTGCTGGGCTGTGTCCAGGAAGTCCGCGTTGATGGCTTCCGGAATGCCTTGCGGGCGGCCGTTAGTCAGGGCCACAATGGCCAGTTGTTCACCGGGAAGCATGGAAACGGCCGTGGCCGCGCCAAGGTTGAACGCGCCCGAATGTCCCAGCAGGACGCGGGCCTGGTCGTCGTAGGAGACGTTCCACCCCAGCCCGTAGAAGCGTGACCGGGCCGCCGGGGCTGACGCCGGCCCGGAGAAGGCATGGGGTACGCGGGTGGTCTGGAGTGCAACGGAATCAATGACAGGCCTGCCCTCGTAAGTGCCGTTGCCCAGCTGGAGCCGGAGCCATTGGGCGAGATCCCTTACTGACGAGCTGGCACCGCCGGCAGGGGCTTCGGCATCGGGGTCGCGGCTGTACTTCGCTGACCACTCTTTGTCCCCCAGTGGCACGTGAAGGATGGCCTTGTCCCTGGCTTTCTCGTAGTCCGAGTGGCGGTAACTGGACGCGGCCATGCCCAGTTTGCGGAACAGGACCTCGTCGGCCAGATCCTCCCAAGCCATCTTCATGGCATGGGCCGCTGCCACTCCGCCTTCCGTATAGCCGAAATTGCTGTAGTTATAGCTGGACCGGAAGGTATCAAGGGGTTGCTGGTTGAGGTGGTCAAGGATGTACGCCCGATCAAATCCAAGATCCTCCAGCAGGTCACCCGCACCCGTCCTGAGCCCGCTGCGGTGGGACAACAGGTCAGCGAAGGTTGCATTCCGGGTGACGAAGTCATCCTTGAGCGAGAAGTTCTCGTTGTGTTCAATGACGGGGTCGGTCCATGCGACAACCTTTTGCCCCACGACACCTGCCACCACGGTGGACGCCAGTGGCTTGGATACGGACGCCACCTGGAAGACCGTGTCCGGGGTGATCTTGCCGGGCTTTCCGATCTCCCGGACCCCGAAACCCTTGGAGTACAACACCTCGTCCCGGTACACCACAGCAACGGCCATGCCCGGAAGACCGGTACGTCCCATGGTGTCATCGATGAATTCGTCGAGCCGGGCAAGGGCCTTGTCGACTTTCGCCCGGTCCAGCAGCGGTTCGACCTGTCCCGGTGGGGCCGGGAGCAGTGGGGCCGGCGCCGCCGTCGAAGCAATCGGTGCCGACGCGCTGCGCAAGGCAGACACAAACGGTAGGCCGGCCACTCCAACCCCGGCGGTCTTTAGCAACGTACGTCGGTTCGGGAAAACGGAACCATTGTTCATGACGAGTCCTTGATCCTCAGGCAGTGAGCGCATTAATTAGGCCCCAGCCTTCCCGACAGCGTTAATAGTGGACTCGGAGCCCCCGCCATGCAATGGGCTACGCCTCACCATCGGCAGGACATGCCGCTCCTGGCAGGCCCTTCGGCCCTTGTGGTGTTACGCAACCAGGCCCAGGCTTGACGGGGTAGGCAGAGGGACAGATGCCCGCGGCTTCTGATGACGCCCAGATGTTGCGCGCGGAAGGGAGGACATCTGCGATGCCAGTTGCGAAGCAGCAATTCCCGCACCGCGGATGGGCCACCGCTGCCGGAAGCCGCAACGGTGGCGCCACCCGCAGGGTCCTCCTGGCTGCCGGGCCGTTGTCCTCGCTGCTTTACGTGGTGTTCACCGACGGCATCGCGGCCTCCCGATGGGAGGGGTACCGCCGCAGCGAACAGATGGTGAGCCCGCTGAAGTTGGGCGACGATACTTCCATTCCCAGGCATATTGTTGCTACTAAGCGCCCGGCGGCCCACCGCAGCGCTGACCCCTGCGGGCTGAAGGCGACCTTCGTGCAGCAGCCGCGTGCCGCCGTCGTCATTCGCCCATCGCGGCACCGAAACATACCCGGAAGGAGCATAGTTAGAGAATGACAAGTCCATATACCCGCGGTGATTCCTTCAGCAGTGAGGCCTCCCGTAAACACATCGGCCAGGCGCTCGCGGACTATGGGGCAACGGACGTGCTGTTCAGCCAACGGGGCAACCAGAGCGCGGTCGCCTTCAAGGGTGGCGGCAGGCAGTTCCGCATCGTCATGCCGCTGCTGCAGTCCGAGGGAACCCTGGCCGTCCGCGGGGACGCAGCGGACAGCCGCCTCCAGGAAGCGAACGCAAGAGTCCTCGAACGCGCCAACCGCAAGTCCTGGCATGCCCTCGCCCTGGCCATCGACGCCAAGCTCGGAGCGGTGGCGGCAGGCATCGCCACGCTCGAATCAGAATTCCTGGCCCACGTGGTCCTCCCCGGAAACCACACGGTGCTCGACGAAATCGAACCCATCATCGATTCTGCGTACCGGTCCGGCCTGCGTCCGACTTTCGGCGACCCGGCGCTGCCGCTGATCAGCAACACCGCGCCTTAGCTGCCACACATTGCCACCGGCTTTACCGGCCCCGTGCACAGCTTCGGGCGTAGACTCGAAGGACGTCGGAACGCCGTGACTGGACATCCGGTTTCCCGAAAAATGAGCCCAACATCTGCTGTAGCGGACTGACGAACTGGATGCCCTGGGACGGCTCGAGGAACAGCGCCTCGAATCCCTCCGCCAGGCCGCCGCCGAAATCCACTTCGGCTGAATCTCCACCCTTGGTACCCACGCCCGGTTTGAGACTGCCGGCCCGCGGACCAGGCTTCCCGAAAGGCACACCATGACCGAGACGAGCATCAGGGACCAGTGGCACCGGCTGCCTTCCACAGTGACCCAGTGGCTGCTGGATAACCCCGGCTGCGTGATCCTTCCCCGGACGTTGTCCGCTGAAATCAGCGAAGCAACGAATGAGCCACTGAATGAGGACCGCCACGGCGAAACCACGCTCAGCCAGGAGGACGTGGATTTCATCCGGATGAAATCCCGGGAAGCCGGAACACAGCACGCGGCGCCCGGCTACACGTTCTTCGACTCCGTACAGCCGTAGGCATCCCCGGCGCTTCCCGGGGTAAGGACATGTGGCAGTGACGTTCATAGCGGATTTGGGGACTGTGGGTCGCGCAGATGTGGCCCTGGCCGGCGGCAAGGCGGTGGGACTGGGAGGCCTCATCCAGGCCGGGCTCCCCGTTCCGCCGGGGTTCGTCCTGACCACGGCGGCCTACTGGGAATTCGTCACCCACAACCAGCTCCAGGCGGCAATCCAGGACCTGGCCTCGCTGGAAGCAGGGGCGGGGCCGCAGGATTATGAGGAGGCCTCGGGCCGGATCGCTTCCTTATTCAAGGGCGGCACCATGCCGGCCCCGATCGCCGCGGAACTGAGTGCCGCCTACACCGATCTCGGCGGCGATGACGCAGCGGTTTCGGTCCGGTCCTCCGCCACCGCCGAGGACCTCGAATCGGCCAGTTTCGCCGGGCAGCAGGAAACCTACCTGAACGTCCACGGCACACAGGCACTCACAGAAGCCGTCATCAACTGCTGGGCGTCCCTCTGGACGGCGCGAGCCCTGGCCTACCGCGCCCGCGAAGGCGTGCGGCCGGACCAGGTGCGCCTCGCCGTCGTCATCCAGCTGATGGTGGAGGCCCAGGCAGCCGGGGTGATGTTCACCGCCAATCCCGCCAATGGCCGCCGCGACCAGATGGTCATCAGCGCTGCCTGGGGCCTGGGCGAGTCCGTGGTCAGCGGGACGGTCACCACGGATGACCTGGTAGTTGAGGCCGCCACGGGCAGGGTCCTCTCGCGGCAGACAGCCGACAAGGCCGTCATGACCGTGCCCGTGGAGAACGGAACCCGCGAGCAGCCGGTGGCGGAAGCCCGCCGTCGTGCCCCCGTCCTGGACGATGCCGCCGCCGCCGAACTTGCACGCTACGGGCAGCGGATCACGGACCACTTCGGAGCACCGCAGGACATCGAGTGGGCCCAAGCCGATGGCACGTTCTTCCTCCTGCAGTCCCGGCCCATCACAGCGCTGCCCGAACCAGCAGCCGACATCCCCCAAACCTGGCCGGTGCCCTATCCCAAGGGCCTCTACTTCCGGGCGAGCATCGTGGAGCAGCTGCCGGACCCGCTCTCCCCGCTCTTCGCCGACCTCATCGACGGCTCAGTGACCCGCTCCCTCTCAGCCCTGATGAACCAGGCGCTGGGTCCGAAGTCCCTCGCAGAGGGCGAGGTGCGGTTCCCCACCATCAACGGCTACGCCTATTACTACTACCGCACCTGGGCCATGGTGCGGATGACGGGCAGGACGGTCCCGGCGATGGGTGCGCTGTTCCGCGGCACAGCCCACATGGGCATCGCGGGCTGGCGGGACTATTCGCATCCGCGCTACGAACGGGAGATCAAGGACTGGGAGGCACCACCCGTCCCCGAGCTCTCCGGCGCCCGGCTGCTGACGGGCGTGCAGGCTCTCCTGGACGCCGGAACCGTGTACTACACCGCCGTGCAGTCGGTCATTCCGCTCGCCGCCATGGCCGAAATCTCCTTCCGGGCGTTCTATGACAAGGCGGTCCGGCGCGACGGCGATCCCCCCGCCCAGGCGCTCCTGCTGGGCTTCGACAGCGAACCCATCAGGGCCGAAAAATCGCTGTACGACCTTGCGGGCTGGGCGCGCAGCGACCCCGCGCTGTCAGCGGCTTTGCTGGAAAGGCCGACGGCGGAACTCGCCGGGTGCCAGCGCACCGGGACCCCGCCGGAAGGGGTGGATGATGTCCTGTGGCAGGAGTGGCGCTTCACCTTCCAGGAACACCTGGACCTGTACGGCCACGCGGTCTACAACCTGGACTTCGCCACCCCGGTGCCGGCCGACGATCCGTCCGCGCAGCTGGAAACCGTGAAGTTCTACCTGCGCGGGCAAGGCACCGACCCCCACGAACGGCAGCGGCTGATGACCGAGCGCCGGGAGGAGCTGACGCGGGAGATGGCCGGGCGGCTGGGGCCGCGGCGCCGTGCCCTGTTCTTCCGTCTGCTGAGGTGGGCGCAGGAGACGGCGCCGGCCCGCGAAGACGCCCTGGCCGACGTCGGGCTGGCCTGGCCGCTGCTGCGGCGCATGCTGCTCGAACTCGGGCGGCGGCTCGTTTCCTCCGGCGTGCTCGCTGCACCGGAGGACGTATTCTGGCTTCGCTTCCAGGAGCTGCAGGCCGCCGTTGAATTCGGGCTGGCGGAATCTGGTTCCGGCGCGGGCACCGCCATCGCCGGAGCGTCCCGCCCCGTCCGCGCCGCCGCAGTTGAGGAGCGGAAGATGCTGTGGCGGGGCCAGGCCAAGGCGGCCGCCCCGCAGATGCTCCCCCAGAAACCGTGGATGGAGAAGGCCTTCGGGTCGATGATGCCCGCTGGCCCCCAGCGCCAGCCGGGCAGCGTGATCAAGGGCGCCGGTGCAAGCTCGGGCCGCGTCACCGGGCCGGCGCGTGTCCTGCGCGGACCCGGGGATTTCGGCCAGATGCAGCCCGGCGACGTGCTGGTGGCCCGCATCACCACTCCCGCCTGGACTCCGCTGTTCGCGATGGCGTCCGCCGTGGTGACCGACGTGGGCGGCCCGCTGAGCCACAGCTCCATCGTGGCCCGCGAGTACGGCATCCCGGCGGTCCTGGGCACCGGGGTGGCAACTCAGCGGCTCACCAGCGGCCAGCAGGTCAGCGTGGACGGCGACGCCGGAACGGTCACCATCGTAGGTGGTGCAGGGGCAGCCTGAGGTCCGCTGGCCCGCTACTCCCCCATGCCGGGATGCACTGGCACGAAGTCCACCTTGTTCCCGGGGTTGGTCCGGCCGGCCGGGGTGCGGTTGTATCCCCGCGCGTCGAGTCCGTTCGTGGCACGGAAT
>DATIMT010000055.1:0-5537 GCA_035475035.1 Arthrobacter sp. | reverse complement strand
CGATGCCTGGGAGCAGGCCCTGATCCGCGAAGCCATCCGCCAGGACATCCCGCTGCTGTGCATCTGCCGCGGTGAGCAGCTGCTGAACGTGACCATGGGCGGCACCCTGCACCAGCACCTGCCGGACGTCATCGGCCACGGAGAGCACCAGCTCGGCGGCTTCCAGTTCAACCGCGTCCCGGTCCACGTCCGCCCGGAATCCCAGCTCGCGCAGCTGATCGGGTCCGACGTGCAGGCTGTTCCCGTGGCCCACCACCAGGCCGTGGACAAGCTCGGCGAAGGCTTGGTGGCCTCCGCCTGGACGCGCGACCAGGTGGTGGAAGCGATCGAATACCCCGCCGCCACCTTTACCCTGGGTATCCAGTGGCACCCCGAGGAACTTTCCGAGGATTTTGGGCTTTTCCGGGGGTTTATCGAAGCAGCCCGGGCCAAGTACCTGTCCCGCCTGAGCCCGGCGACGCCGTCGCCCATTGCCGACCCGCCCGCCGCGTTCCTGCCGGATTCGACGCCGGCAATCCTGGTAAATCCCGAGGCTTTCTGACCTGCGGTAACGCCGCAGCGGCGGCCACCAGGGAAGGACTCCGGCGCCGGCCAGCCTTGCTCTCATGAAGTAAGCATGCTTAGTATGTTGGGCAAGGGTTGAGCAAGAGCCCGCGGTTCTGGACCTTGGGAGCGTTGTGGCTGTCTTGGATGCATACGGAGTGGCACCCCTTATTGGGCAGGTGCTGGTTGTAAATCCGCACGGACTTGGAGATGTGCCATGACGCGCCGCATGGGCGTGGAGGAAGAGTTCCTCATTGTCGACGGCGGCGATGGCCACCCCGTGGCATTGGGCGCGGTGCTTGAGCGCGTGTCTGAGCACCCCAACCTCAGCAGCGAAATGAAGCAGGAACAGATCGAGACCTGCACCCATCCGCGGCTGGCCCTCAGCGAGCTCGCCGAGGACATTACGGCCGGGCGGAGGAACGCCGACGCCGTGGCACGGCTGGCCGGAGCGCGTTTAGTCGCCTTGGCAACCTCGCCACTGCCCGTCAAAACCACCGTGGCCCCCGGCGACCGGTACCAGCGGCTGATGCAGCGCTACGGGCTGACGGCCGTGGAACAGCTCACCTGTGGTTGCCACGTGCACGTGGAGGTGGAATCCGACGAGGAGGGCGTGGCCATCCTGGATAGGATCCGGATCTGGCTGCCGGTCCTGCAGGCGCTGGCCGCCAACTCGCCCTACTGGAACGGCGCCGATTCCGGTTTCGCGGGCTACCGCTCCCAGGCCTGGAACCGCTGGCCCACCACCGGGCCCAGTGACATCTTCGGATCCGCCGCCGCCTACCACGAGCATGCCCGGCAGTTCCTTGGCTCGGGTGTCCCGCTGGACAAGGCCAGCCTGTACTTCGATGCCCGGCTCAGCGACCGGCACCCCACGGTCGAGATCCGGGTGGCTGACGTTTGCCTCTTCGCCGATGACGCGGTGCTGCTGGCCGCACTGGTACGGGGGCTGGTGGAAACAGCAGCCCGGGAATGGCGCGGCAACCTCCCTCCGTTCCCGGCCCTTGCCGCCCACTTGCGGCTCGCATCCTGGCAGGCCAGCCGCTATGGGCTGGACGCCGACCTGGTCCACCCCTTGATGGGGGAACCGCGGCCTGCATCGGAAGTGGTCATGGCGCTGCTGGACCACATCCGCCCCGTCCTGGCGGAACAGGGGGAACTCGCCACGGTGGAGTTGCTGCTGTTCCAGGTCATGGCGAGGGGGACCGGCGCTGCCTGGCAGCGGGAAACATTCGCCCGGTCGGGAGGCCTCCCGGGCATGATCGCCCAGGCCATCGACACCACAGCGCTGCCTACAACGCCGATGACGGACCAAGGCAGTCCGCTGCCGGCCAAGGCCGCCCTGCTGACGAACCAGGCCACCCCGATACCGCACCAGGGCAGTCCGATGCTGGACAACCAGACTCTGTAAACCGACACCAGGAGGTCCCCCTTGGGCCAGAATGAATTGGACCAGAACCAAGCGCCGGTGGTTGACGCACTGGCAGAACACCAGAAGCTGGGACGGTACGGCTTCACCCCGCCGGCCCACCGCCAGGGCCGGGGTGTGGACCCCCGGGTGCTGGAAGTGCTGGGGGAACAAAGCTTCAAGGCCGACGTCGTTGCCTCCTCGGGCCTGGACGACCGCAAGTCCTCCAACGGCTACCTGTCCAAAGCCGAAGAACTGCTGGCGGCCGCCGTCGGCGCGGACCAGGCTTTTTTCTCCACCTGCGGCAGCTCCCTGTCCATCAAGGCCGCCATCCTGGCCGTGACCCGCGGTGAAGGGGAGCTCCTGATCAGCCGGGATGCACACAAGTCTGTGGTGTCCGGTCTGGTCCTTTCCGGGCTGCAGCCACGGTGGATTAAGCCCCGCTGGGATGACGAGCTGAAGATGAGCCACCCGCCGGCACCGGAGACGGTGGAGGAGATGTGGCAGCGCTACCCGGACGCTTCCGCGGCCGTGATCGTCAGCCCCACCCCTTACGGGACCTGCGCGGACCTCGAAGCCATTGTCGAGATCTGCCACAAGAGGGGCAAGCCGCTGATCGTGGATGAAGCCTGGGGTGCCCAGCTGCCGTTCCACCCCGACACGCCCACCTGGGCGATGTCAGCAGGTGCGGACATCTGCGTCGTCAGCGTCCACAAGATGGGCCTCGGCTTTGAACAGGGCTCCATCTTCCACCTGCAGGGAAACCTCGTGGACCCCGTCCGGCTCAACCAGTGCGCCGATGTCCTGTCCACCACCAGCGCCAACACCCTGATCTACGGCGCGATGGACGGCTGGCGGCGGCAGATGGTGCAGGAAGGCAAGGCCATGATCGACCGGGCCCTTAACCTGGCCCGCAGGGTCCGCAAGGAGATCGAGGAAATCCCTGGCCTGCACGTCCTCGAGGATGAGCTGGTCCACGAGGAGGCGTCCCATGACCTGGACATCCTGCACATCCTGATCGACGTTTCGCAGCTGGGCATCAGCGGCTACCAGGCGACGGACTGGATGCGCGAAAACTGCCGGATCGACCTGGGCACCAACGACCACCGGCGGACAGAAGCGGTCATCTCCGTCTCCGACGACGACGAAACTGCAGAACGGCTGCTGGGCGGACTGCGCCAGCTGGCGGACGCCGCGCCGTCCCTGCCCCGGCCACCCGCCGTCGTCATCCCCAAGGAGGAGGAACTCTTCCTGGATACCGTGATGCTGCCCCGCGACGCCTTCTTTGGGCCCGTGGAAGTCATTCCCGTGGAGGAATCGCCGGGCCGGATCGCGGCGGAAATGGCAACACCCTACCCGCCCGGCGTCCCGCTCCTGCTTCCGGGCGAACGGATCAACCAGGCGGCCATCGACTATCTGCGGAGCGGCGTGGAAGCAGGAATGGTCCTGCCCGATCCCGCAGATCCATCACTCAAGACCATCCGCGTGGTACGCGAAGAACACCATAAACCGGAATAAGTAACCCGTAACCGGAAAAAACAGCGAGGAATCAACATGTGTGGCATAGCCGGCGAAATCGCATTCAATGGCAGGGCGGCGTCGGGGGAAGCAGTTCTGAAAATCATGGGGGCCATGGCCTCCCGGGGACCGGACGGAAGGGGGCGCTGGAACGGCGGCTGGGTGGCGCTGGGGCACCGGCGGCTGAGCATCATCGACCTTTCCGAGGACGGGGCGCAGCCCATGGAGGACGACGGCGGCCTGACCATCGTGTTCAACGGGTGCATCTACAACTACCAGGAGCTGCGGCGGGAGCTGGAGCCGGAGTTCCGCTTCCGTTCCACCAGTGACACGGAGGTGATCCTCAAGGCGTACCGGAAATGGGGTGACGACTTTGTCCACCACCTGGCGGGCATGTTCGCGGTCGCCATTTACGATCCGCAGCGGGAGGAGGTGCTCCTGGTCCGGGACCGGCTGGGCATCAAGCCGCTGTACGTTTCCCACCTGCCCGGGAAGCTGCGTTTCGCATCCACCCTTCCGGCGCTGGTGGCCTCCGGCGGGATCGATACCGGCATTGACGAGGTGGCGCTGCACCACTACCTGAGCTGGCACTCGATCGTCCCGGCCCCGCGCACCATCCTCCGCGGCATCCAGAAGCTGCCCGCGGCCACCATCCGCACCATCCGCCCCGATGGCACCTGGCATGACCGTGAGTACTGGCGTCCGGACTACACCCGCAAGCCGGAGCACGCCGGCTGGTCCACGTCCGACTGGCAGGACGCCGTGCAGGACGCGCTGCGGACGGCAGTACGACGCCGGATGGTTGCCGACGTGCCGGTGGGTGTCCTTTTGTCCGGCGGACTTGATTCGAGCCTCCTGGTCGCCCTGCTTGCCGAGGAGGGCCAGCACGGACTGTCCACGTTCAGCATCGGGTTCGACGACGGCGTGGGCGGCGACGCCGGGAACGAGTTTGAGTACTCGGACCTGGTGGCACGGGAATTCGGTACCCGGCACGAGCGGCTGCACGTGCCCACGGCCGATTTTGCACCCTCGATTGGCGGCGCCCTGGACGCGATGTCCGAGCCAATGGCCAGCCACGACGTCACCGCATTCCACCTGCTCTCCGACACGGTGTCCCGGCACCTCAAAGTAGTGCAGTGCGGGCAGGGCGCCGACGAGGTGTTTGGCGGGTACGAATACCATCAGCCGCTGGCCGGCGTCCCTCGGGAGCAGGCTTTGGCGGCCTTCACAGCCTCTTTCGTTGACCACAGCCACGAGGAACTGCTGGGCATCCTGGAGCCGGAGTGGCTGCCCGGCACCGACGTCAGCCGCAAAGTGCTCGCCGACCACCTCCAGGCACCCGGCGCCGACACCGCCCTGGACGCCGTCCTGCGGCTCGATACCCACCTGCTCATGGTGGACGACCCGGTAAAACGGCTGGACAACATGAGCATGGCGTGGGGGCTGGAGGCCCGGGTTCCGTTCCTGGACCACGAACTGGTGGAGCTTGCCGCTTCCATCCCGCCCGAGCTCAAGGCAACGCAGGGAGGCAAGGGGATCCTGAAGGACCTGGGCCGGCAGATGCTGCCGGCCGCCGTGATCGACCGGCCCAAGGGGTACTTCCCAGTCCCGGCACTGCGCGACCTGGAGGAACCCTTCATCACCATGGTCAGTGATGCCCTGCACGCCCCCGAGGCAAAGCAGCGCGGGCTGTTCCGCCCGGAGTACATCGACGGGCTGCTGGAGGATCCCAACAGCAGGCGGACGCCGGTCAAAAGCAACGTCCTGTGGCAGTTCGCGCTGCTGGAAATGTGGCTGCAGCGCCACGGTGTGGGGTAGGGCATGGGGTTGCCCGCATCGGCCGGCCAGGATGGCCTGGTCGGTCTTCGGCAGGCCGTCCGCGGCGACTTCCGCACCGCCGTCGATGAACTCTCGGAGCTGGTCCGGATCCCCGCCATGGCCTGGGACTCGTTCGATCCCGCCCAGCTGGACCAGGCCGCGCAGCAGGTGGCGGCCCTGCTCCGCGAAGCCGGCCTGGCCGACGTCGGGATCCTGCAGGCGCCGCGCCCGGACGGGCAGCCCGGCGCAC
>DATIMT010000054.1:0-4821 GCA_035475035.1 Arthrobacter sp. | reverse complement strand
CTCGAAGAAGCGGTCAAGGAGTCCAAGGCCGCCAACAAGCCCTTGTCCGGCGAGGACGCCTTCACCCTGCACGACACCTACGGTTTCCCCATCGACCTCACGCTGGAAATGGCAGAGGAAGCCGGGCTCAACGTGGATGAGGCGGCCTTCCGCAGCCTCATGCAGGAACAGCGCCAGCGTGCCCAGGCCGACGCCAAGGGCAAGAAGGGCGGCCACGCCGACCTCAGCGCCTTCCAGGACATCCTGGCACAGGGCGAGACGGTCTTCACCGGCTACACCGAGCTCGACGGTGAATCGCGCGTGCGCGGGCTCCTCAGCGCCGGCCGCCAGGTCCAGCAGGCAGCCACCGGCGACGAGATCGAACTCGTGCTGGCCGAAACCCCGTTCTACGCTGAAGCCGGTGGCCAGGCCGCTGACACCGGCCTGATCACCGGTGACGGGTTCGTCGTCGAGGTCCTCGACGTCCAGCGCCCCGTGAAGGGCCTCAGCGTGCACAAGGCGATTGTCCGCGAAGGCGAAATCGGTGCTGGTTCCCTGGTGCGCGCCGCCGTCGACCGCGAACGCCGGCACGCAGCCGAGCAGGCCCACACCGGCACGCACATCGTGCACGCCGCCCTGCACCAGATCCTGGGCCCGGAAGCCACCCAGCGCGGATCCTTCAACAAGGCTGGCTACCTGCGGTTCGACTTCGCCTGGGGTGAAGGCCTGAGCACCGCCACCCGGTCCGAGATCGAAGAGGTCTCCAACCTTGCCATCCGCAACAACTACGCGGTGGAGACGAAGATCATGGGACTGGCCGAGGCCAAGGCCATGGGCGCCATGGCGCTGTTCGGCGAAAACTACGGCAGCGAAGTGCGCGTCGTTGAGATCGACGGCGCGTGGTCCCGCGAGCTGTGCGGCGGAACCCACGTGGCCAACACCTCGCTCATCGGCAGCCTGTCCCTCCTGGGTGAACAGTCCGTCGGCTCCGGAAACCGCCGGGTGGAAGCCTTCGTGGGCATGGAGGCCTTCCGGCACCTCGCGGCAGAGCGCGCCCTGGTCACGGAACTGACGGATCTGTTGAAGGTCCCGTCCGGCCAGCTCGCCGACAGGATTTCCGCCACCCTTGCCAAATTGAAGGCCACCGAAAAGGAACTGGACCGGCTCCGCAAGGAACAGCTGGCAGCCGCTGCGGCGCAGTTGGTCAACAGCGCCCAGGACGCCGCCGGCGTCCGCGTTGTTGCCCACGACGCCGGCACCGTCAGCGGCGCCGACGACCTCCGCGGCCTGGCCCTGGACCTCCGCAACCGGCTCGGTTCGGCAGCTGCGGCCGTGGCTGTTGCCGGCGTTGCCAATGACCGTCCCCTTATCCTGGTGGCCACCAATGAGGCCGCCAGGGAAGCCGGCGTCAAAGCCGGTGCCCTGGTCCGGGTTGCTGCCGGCATCCTGGGTGGGGGCGGCGGCGGCAAGGATGATGTTGCCCAAGGCGGCGGAACCGATGCCGGAAAGGTCGGCGCCGCCCTGGCAGCCGTCGTCGACGCCATCTCAAGGCGCTAATCCAGCCATGACCAATCCTGTTGCTGCCGGCGGCTACCCCCAGGGCGTTAAACTGGGGGTGGACGTCGGCACCGTCCGGGTCGGGGTGGCTATCTGCGACCGTGACTCGATCCTCGCCACGCCGTACAAAACCCTGGACCGGAATGCCAGGAAGAATTCCGATGTGAGGGTCATTGCCAAACTGGCGGAGGAACTCGGGGCCGTGCAGGTCATCGTGGGCCTGCCCAGGACGCTGAAGGGCGAGGAACACGCGTCCGCCAGGATGGCTACGGACTACGCCTTGCTCCTGGCGGCGGAGCTTTCACACCGGGGCCTGACGGTCCCGGTCAACCTGGTGGACGAGCGCCTCAGCAGTGTCACGGCCCACCGGAACCTGCATGAAGCTGGCATGAGCAGCCGTGAGCACCGTAAAGTAGTTGATCAAGTCGCGGCGGCAGGGATTCTCCAGCACGCCATCGACATGCAAAAAGCCAGGGGAGCGGATGTCGGCTCACGCGTGACAGCGCCATCCCCGTCCGTGGACCTGGGGGCCGGTGAGGTGGACGAGCCCGTCCGCGCCATCCCCGCAGACACGGCCCAATCTTCAGATAATGGAAGGCAACAGTGAGCCCTGCCAACATTGACGACACCTCCGGCCCGCTGGGTACCGGGGCCGCAAGGCCGCTGACCCGCAAGGAACTGCGGGCGCGGGAGAAGAGCCTCAATACCGGTGGCCACGACGCCGTGCCCGAGCAGGCCTACGAGACCGGTGACGTCCCGCCGCCTCCCGCTGCGCCACCGGCGGCAACGCATCCCGCGGAGCAGCCAACGTTTGCCCCGCTTCCCGGCGCCGACGACGTTCCGGCGGTCCCGGAAACACCGCCGTCCATCCAGGACACGCACCCTGAAAGCGCTCCGCAGCAGCATGCTGCGGACCATGTTCCGCACCACGACGACGTTCCCCACCCCGTGGACGCCGACCTGCACCAGGACGACGTGCACCATGAACTTGCCGATGGGCACCATGCAGACGACGTGCACCATGAACTTGCCGACCCGCACCACACAGACGACGTGCAGCACGCAGATGACGTGCAGCATGCATACGCGGGTGCGCACCTGCACCACGAGGCCGGCGTCCACGACTATCACGATGGCGTGCACGAGGACCATGCGTACCACTCCGCCGGATACCTCGACGACTCCCATACGGACGACGTCCACCACGCCGATGCAGTCGACCAGCTGCTTCCGGGATCATCGGCAGCCCAGGTAGTGCCCCGGCCGTCGAAGAAGGTCCGGCGGCGCCGCAGGTTGCTGGCCCTCTTCCTGGCACTTGCCGTTTTCGTGACCGCTGTGGCCGTTGGTGCCCAGCTCCTCAAACCCCTCCTGGGCAGCGGCAAACCCTCGGACTTCCCCGGTCCGGGAACAGGTGAAGTCCAGGTCACCGTGTCCAGCGGCGAAGGGACGCGTTCGGTCGCCACCGAACTGGAAAACCAACACGTTGTTGCCAACGCGGATACGTTCATGCAGGCGTTCCACGCATCCGGCGGGACCCTGTCCCCGGGCGACTACACCTTCAAGAACGAGATGAAGAACGCCGACGCGGTCAACGTCCTGCTCGGCAAGGACAAAACCAAAGTCATCTACTTCGCCCTGAGCGCCGGCCTGCGGATCGGCGAGTCCCTGCAGGCCATCTCCGAGGGATCCGGCGTTTCCGTGCAGCAGCTCCAGGCGCTCAGCAACCAGCCGGCCCAGTTCGGCCTCCCCGCCCAGGCAAAGAACCTCGAAGGCTACTTGGCCCCCGGCGAGTACCGCTTCCCCCTGGGCACCCCTCCCAAGGACATCCTGCAGGCGCTGGTGAAGGCCACCACCGATGAACTCGTATCGCAGGGCATCACCGACCCGGCAAAACAGTACGAGGCCGTGATCGTCGCCAGCATTGTCCAGGCCGAGGGCGGCCAGGCTGATTACGGCGACGTCGCCGGCGCCATCTACAACCGGCTCAAGCCCAACGACCAGACGGGCGGCTTCCTGCAGGTTGACTCCGCCGTGACGTACGGCCTTGGCACCCGGAGCTTCAACTTCACGGATGAGCAGCGCCAGGACAAGTCCAACCCGTACAACACCTATGCAAATCCGGGGCTGCCGCCCGGGCCCATCGGCTCTCCCGGCAAAACTGCCATCGACGCAGCTGCCAAGCCAAAGGCCAACGATTACCTGTTCTGGGTGACCATCAACCTGGACACCAAGGAAACTAAATTCGCCAAGACGCTGGCTGAACACAACGCCTACGTGCAGCAGTACAACGCCTGGTGCCAGGCCAACGCGGGCCGCTGCACATGAGCCTGCGGGCTGCCGTCCTGGGCCACCCGATCAGCCACTCAAAATCCCCGGCGCTGCACCTCTCAGCCTATGGGCGCCTGGGTGCAGGCATCAGTTACACGGCTATAGACGTGACGGAGGAGTTGCTGCCGTCCTTCATGCGGCAGATCCGGCACCAACCGGGGTGGCGCGGGCTTTCCGTCACGATGCCGTTGAAGACGGCGATGCTGCGCGAGGTGGATGAGGTACGGGGAGTGGCACAGACCCTAGGCGTGGTGAACACCGTTACCTTCGAGGAATCCGACGACGGAATCAGGACGGTGGGCTCCAATACGGACGTCACAGGCATCGTCAACGCGCTGTGCCACGCGGGCTCGCCCGCGGCGCCGGCGGCTGTCATCCTGGGCGGCGGCGGAACTGCAGCATCGGCTGTTGCTGCGCTGAAGGAACTGGGCACGGAAACAGTGCAGGTGTTCGTCCGTGATGCGTCCCGGGCAGCAGATGTCCATGCGGCCGCGGACAGCCTGGGCGTGGCCCTGGACGTCCGTCCCCTGGCTGGAGCCGCGCGCCCGACGGCGGAAGCCGACGTCGTCATCTCCACCCTGCCGCCCCGTGCGGCAGACGGACTTGCCGCGGAAGTTGCGGCCTTGAAGACACCGACGCGGGGCGTACTGCTGGACGTTGCCTACGACCCATGGCCAAGCCTCGTCGCCTCGGTATGGCAGGCCGGCGGCGGGCGCGTGGTGCCGGGCCTGGAGATGTTGCTGTACCAGGCTGTGGAGCAGGTGCGGCTCTTCACCCGGCGTGGCGAAGATGTTAATGCAGCTGTCATAGATGTGATGTGTGACGCAGTCGGCCTTGCCCGGCGGGCGTTCTGACCGCCCTACGTGGCAGGATGGAAATTATGCGTTGGTTGACTGCCGGTGAATCCCATGGTCCGGCTCTGATGGGAATTATTGAGGGCGTCCCCGCCGGTGTGGA
>DATIMT010000053.1:0-27484 GCA_035475035.1 Arthrobacter sp. | reverse complement strand
AGGGCCACCCAGCGCTTTTCTGGCAGCAGCTCGAAAGGGGCGGTGGGGGTCTCGACGAACTGGCGCCAGCCGGCCAAAGTCATGGTCGGCTGGCGTTGACCGGCGTCCAGGCTGAACCGTAGATCGACTCTTCAGGGGGCTGGTCATCGAGAGAACGGTTCACCATCAATTCTTGGCCTCCCCCTGGGCGCCGAAGACGCCCAGGGGGATCCACCTGCGCCAACTCGCCACTGTCCTCGTCGTCGTCCCGGATCGGCGGGGATTGTGGTTGCTGCCGCGCCGCCGCTGACCGCTACTAGCGCGCTTGATCGGCATCGTCGCCCGGGGCGGGGCGTCGAAGGGCTTCCCAGGCGGCGTCGGCGAGGACTGGTTCGGCGTGGGCGAGGTGTGCGGCCAGGGCGTCGGGCTCCGGTGCGGTGGAATGCCCGGAGGTTTCGATGGCGGCCCGAACGAGCTGTTCGGCGGGCCCGAGCCATAGCGCAAGGCTATGCTCGTGCGGCAGCACTCGTAGCTCCCCAGTCGCGGCACGTTCGCCGAGCCAGCCGGCGAGCCGACCGTAAAAGTATTGTTTGAGCCGGGCTTCTTCGCCTTCGGAGATCTCGGCGACGTTGGACTCGCGGCACTGATGCAGGTAGCCCATGGCGCGGGGATCGGCCCCGGCCCACTTCAGGTAGGCCACCACCAGCCCGCGGACGGCGTCTTCGGTGCGCGCGTGGCGGTCAAGCTCGGCGAGCAGATCGCGCTGGAAGCGCTCCAGAAGTTCCAGGTAGACCGTGGCGGCCAGGCTGAGCTTGTCGCGGAAGTGGTGATAGAAGCTGCCCACGCTCACGCCGGTCGAGGCCAGGATGTCTTCCACGCGTGTCGCGGCGACACCCCGGTCGAAGAACAGCTCGATCGCTGCGGCAGCGATGTCCTCGCGGCGCGAGCCGGGCCTGGCCGGCCGGAGGCCCGTGCTGGGAGTGGGAGTGCTGATCATCGCTCCATCCTACGCGCGGCTAGAACAATCCTCGGTTTTCATGCTAGAACTTTCCTCTAGAGCTTTATTCGGTTGTAACGCGAGGGTGAGTGCTATGGCGGAGTACGACGTAGTAGTAGTCGGTGGCGGGGTGGCTGGCTTGTCGGCGGCGTTGATGCTGGGTCGGTCCCGACGGCGGGTGGTGGTGGTCGATGCCGGCGAACCACGTAACGCCCCGGCGGCGCACCTGCACGGTTTCCTGTCCCGTGACGGCATGGACCCGGCCGAGCTGTTGGCCACGGGCAGGCAAGAGGTCCTTAGCTACGGCGGGGAGCTACTGTCTGGCCGAGTGGTGGGCATCGACCGCCTCGAAGGGGAGCGGTTCGGCGTGCGCCTGGCCGAGGGTGGGGGGCTGGACGCACGCGCGGTGGTGGTAGCCACGGGACTCCGCGATGAGCTCCCCGAGATCCCGGGCCTGCGCCAGCGGTGGGGCCAGGATGTGCATTTTTGCCCGTACTGCCACGGCTACGAGGTGCGGGACGGCGCGCTCGGGGTGATCGGAGGGGAGGACCGTCCGTTCAGCCTGCGCCAGGCGCAGCTGATCCGGCAGTGGTCCGATGATGTAGTGTTCTTTCCCAACCGGATCGACCTGGAGGCCCACGAGCGGGAGCGATTGGTCGCTCGCGGCGTGCGGATCATCGATGGCGAAGTGACGCGAATCGTGTCCGACGAGACCGGCGTCCGCGGTGTCGAGCTCGCCGAAGGTCTGATGGTCAGACGCACGGCGCTGTTCGTCGGCCCACGCTTCATACCGTCTGACGAGCTGCTGACCGCCCTGGGCTGCGAAGTCAATGACGAGGGCTGGGTCGCCACCGATCGCACCGGTCGCACCAGCATCGACGGCGTGTGGGCCTCCGGAAACGTCGTGGACTCCACCGCCCAGCTGATCATCGCCGCGGCCGCGGGGTCCGCAGCCGCCATCGCGCTCAACAACCAATATCTGGTTGCCGCCGACGTCGGGAAGGCTCTCAACGACCACACCGGGCCAGCGCGCGCGAACTGATCGTCGGATAACTGCAACGTGAAGAAGGCTCCGTCCCGATTATGGACGGAGCCTTCTCAGAAGAGCCGGTCGCTTGCCGCTTAGTGGAGACCTCACAAATTTGAGAGTCAAACTTTCGGGGACCAGTTCACGATGCCCGGCCCTCTCCTTTTGCCTTTTTTGCCAGTTAGAGCTTGTCCGTTTTGTCCTCGCCGCCCTTGTGGGCGGTCCCACGGAGGTTCTCCTGGACCTTCCCGAACAGGTCCTTGATAGTGGACTCCGCATTGGAAATGACGTCCACCGGGACGTAGACCTCATGGGTCACCGGCAGGTCGTATTCGTCCTTCAGGTGGGTGCCGCTTCCGACTCCCGTCAGGGACAGGTAGACCATGGCCTCAGTCCGGGCAATGCCGGCGAGCTTCCCGAAGACGACGGTGAAGTCGTTCGGCTGGAAGCTGATTGTCTGGCCGATGTGGCTGCGGCCCAGTTCACCGGCCTGAACGGCCTTCTCCGACTGGCTTCCGGTGTAGTCCATGAACTTCTCCTTCGATCGCCAACACGTACGCTGGCAGTCTAACCCTGCCCCTTCGCCCCGTCACAGCGCCGCCGCTGGAGGGCTGCACAACAGAGCATCGGAATCCGTGGCCATTCCTCCATTGAGCCGCGTGCTGGCGTCCCTGTTTGATGGCATCACCGGGCGGCAACGGCCACACCGGCCTGGCCCACTCAAAGGAAAAACCGTGACTTCAATGACGAGCCGCGTAAAGAGCCCTGTCCGCTGGGACGCCGTCGAGATCGGCGACCGCGTGGAAGTCAGGAGCAATGGATACACCGCATTCAGCGGCCTCGTGGATGCACGGACGGACGACGGCGATGTGGTGTGGGTGACAGCTCCCGCGGGCGGCCGGCGGCTGTTCCATATTGCAGACGGCTTTGACCTGGCAGGGCTGCCGGCATGACGGACTGCCCGGACGATTGCCCCTATTGCAACGGCCCGGAGACTGATTGACGGGCCAGTAGAATCCGGACAGCATGTACTTTGATGCCCGGATCATCACGATCCGGGCATCAAAATGCCCCTACTGCAGGTGGCATCGTTGACGCGGGCAACGGCTACCGCGAAGGTGGTCCCATGAGGTCTCAGAAAATTTCCCAGGGGTTGGCCATGACGACGGCGGCCGCAGCGGCTGTGCTGCTTCTCACCGCGTGCGGTCCAAGCCAGCCGCAGTCCCAGGCGACGACGTCGCCTGCCAGCGGGCAGGCCAGCCCGTCCGCTTCGCCGCCCGCCACATCGACTGCATCCACGCCGCCGGCGTCTTCGGCGCCGGCCACGTCCGCGCCGGCATCCCCTGCCCCCGCCACTACCGCGGCCGGTGCACCCGGGCTATGCAAGGCAGCCGGGCTTACCGCAGCCACCGACGCCACCGGTGGCGGTGCTGCCGGCAGTGTCTACATGAAGCTCAACCTCACCAATAAGGGCTCCGAGCCCTGCATCCTCAAGGGTTTCCCGGGCGTCTCCCTGGTGGCGGACGCCGCCGGCGCCCCCATTGGTGCCCCCGCCACGCGGGACGACTCTGCCGGCGTCGTCGACGTTCTTCTGGCCCCCGGCCAGACCGGCACTGCAGTGCTGCGCTACACCCAGGCCGGCAACTACATGGATTGCTCGCCCGTGGATGCCGCCGGGTACCGCATCTACCCGCCCGAGGACACCGACTCGCTGTTCATTCCGCAGCCCACCAGGGCCTGCGGCAACGCAAATATCACGCTGCTCAGCATCGGAGCGTTCGAGGCCGCCTGACATGCCTCGCCTAACACCCCGGGAGCAGGGGAATGTGGGCAGGACAAGCTGAAGGCAGCCAGGCAATCACGCCGGGCCGCCTTCAGTGCTGCCGGGCCGCCGTCGGACACTTCTGGTGTCCGACGGCGACCTCCGGGTTTTCCCCTTGTTACCGCGTTGCGGTGGTGGTGCGGCCGGCGCCCGCCGTGCCGCGGGACAGTGCCACGCCCAGGCCGATCATGGCGACGCCCAGAACGAAGTGCAGCCAGTTGTCCGCGGTGTTAACGGGGACGAAGTTGGCTCCGCTGTCCTGGCCGATCAGCAGGCCATAGAGCCAAAGCACCAGATAGATGGCCCCGCCCACCACCAGGTAGTTCTTTGAAGCGGCCGCGCTGCGGGCCATCGCCACGCCCGCGATGCCAAAGAGCAGGTGGACGATGTTGTGCAGGATCGAAACCTGGAAAAGACCCAGCAGCGTGGCGCCGGATCCGTGCCCGGCGAAGCCGAGTGAGTCATAGTTGGAAGTGATGCCCGGGATGAACCCCAGGACCCCTACCAGGAGGAAGACCACGCCTACGGCAAGGGTGGCTTTTTGGATGTTGGTCCGGCCTACGGTGCGACCGCCGGAATTCATGGTTGTCATGATTTCTCCTGCTTATGTCGATCTACGTTTCTGGCTGCCGGGCGATGCGTGACCAATAGTGCTCGACCGTAGACTTAAACCCCGACATCGTAAGTATACTTAGCAAATCCGCAGCGGATAGTAGGGCTCGATAACAGAGCCATCACAATGGCCTGCGAGGGCCTTGGACCGGAGGCAGGTTGAACTGGGATGACGTCAATTTGGCTGGACCGCAGGGACCCCTTCACTTCTGATCCGTTCGAACCGGACACCAGGTATGACACGGTAGTGGCGGGTGCCGGCCTCACCGGCCTGGTCACCGCCCTGCTGCTGGCCCGCTCCGGGCAAAGCGTGCTGGTGCTGGAGGCCCGCCATCCCGGGGCCGTGACCACCGGCAACACCACCGCGAAAGTCACCCTGCTGCAGGGAACATTCCTGGCCCAGCTCTCGCGGCAGTATTCGCAGAAGCAGGTGCAGGCGTACGTGGACGGCAACCGCGAGGGCCAGGCGTGGCTGCTTCGCTACCTGGACGAACAGCACGTGCCCTTCCAGCGCCGCACCGCCTACACCTATGCCGCGTCGGCGCAGGGCACTGAGAAGCTGCGGGAAGAAGTAATCGCCGCCACCACTGCCGGCCTGGACGTGGAGTACGTGCGCGACGCCGGCCTGCCGTTCCCCATCCACGGCGCCGTTCGCCTGGGCGGCCAAGCCCAGATTAATCCGTTGGAAGTCCTCGACGCACTGGTGGCGGATATCCGCAGCCGCGGCGGGCGGATCGTCAGCGGCGTACGCCTGCGCGACGTGACCGGCGATGCGCCCTCCGCAGTCCGCACCAGCCGGGGCAGTGTCAGGGCGGACAAAGTGGTCCTGGCCACCGGCATCCCCGTCCTTGACCGCGGCCTGTATTTTGCCAAGCTGAAGCCAAGCCGTTCCTACGCGGCGGCGCTTGAACTCCAGGAGGACCAGGCACCCCCGCCGGGCATGTACATCTCCGTTGAGCAGCCCACCCACTCCCTCCGCGACTACGAGGTGGACGGCAGGAATCTGCTGCTCGTGGGCGGGCACGGGCACCAAGTGGGCCGGACGGACTCGGAAAAGGCCCACCTCACCGGCCTGCTCGACTGGGCCGGGAAGCATTACCCCGGCGCGGTCACCACCCATACGTGGTCCGCACAGGACTACATGCCCACCAACCTGATGCCGTTCTTCGGCAAACTCCCCCGCGGCAAAGGCCAGATCTACTTCGGCACCGGCTACAACAAGTGGGGAATGACCAACGCCGTGGCGGCCGCGCTGGGGATCTCGGCGGACATCCTGGGCGGGCATGTGCCCTGGGCGGACACCATCCACCACCGCATCACATCACCGGCAGGTGCGTTGTCCGCCGTAACGTTGAATGCCGGCGTCGCTGCCAGGATGGCCTCTGACTGGGGAAAGGTGAGCACCGAGGGCAGGAAAATTGACGGCCTGAAACGGGGTACGGGCCAGCCTGCCGCCCCTTCCCCCGCGGCTCCTGCCCCTGCCGGCGCCGCTGATTCGGGCCCTACTGCTGCCGGCGTCCCGGCTGAAGGCCAGGGCAAGGTCCACCGCGAGGGCAATCGGCCGGTGGCAGTGTCCACGGTGGGAGGGACCACCTGCCGTCTCTCGGCAGTCTGTACGCATATGGGCGGCATCCTGCACTGGAACGACAACGAACAGACGTGGGACTGCCCGCTGCACGGTTCGCGCTTCACGAACGAGGGCACGCTGCTTGAGGGCCCGGCCACCAAGGACCTGCCCCAGGCCGGGCCTGCTTGAGCGGGGCTCTTGAGTGTCAGTGGGTTGGGGCATGATGGAGGCATGAACCAGGAACTGCGTCCTGCCGGCAGCGGTGTTTCCGGCGCGGCCGCACCCATGGGCCAGTTCAGCCGGCCCACCAGGGACTGGTTCCTGGGCGCGTTTTCGGAGCCGACACCTGCACAGGCCGGGGCCTGGAACGCCATCTCCTCCGGTTCACATGCGCTGGTGGTGGCCCCCACCGGTTCCGGAAAGACCCTCGCAGCCTTCCTCTGGGCCCTGGACCGGCTCCTGTCCTCGACCTCCGAAGCCGCCGGCCCGGCCCCTGCGGAGGTGCCGGCGAAAGGCAAACGGACCCGGGCGCCCAAGCGCAAGACGCGCGTCCTCTACATTTCACCCCTCAAGGCTTTGGGCGTGGATGTGGAGCGGAACCTGCGCTCCCCGCTGATCGGCATCACCCAGACGGCAAAGCGGCTGGGACTTCCCGCGCCGCTGACCACGGTGGGGGTCCGGTCCGGTGATACTCCCGCCGCGGACCGCCGTGCCCTCTTGAGCAATCCGCCGGACATCCTCATCACCACCCCCGAGTCCTTATTCCTCATGCTCACCTCGAAGGCCCGGGAAACCCTGACCGAGGTGGACACCATCATCATCGACGAGGTCCACGCCGTGGCCGGGACCAAGCGCGGGGCGCACCTTGCCGTATCCCTTGAGCGGCTGGACGCGCTACTGCCCAAACCTGCCCAGCGCATCGGGCTTTCCGCCACCGTGGAGCCCCGGGAACTCGTGGCCCAGTTCCTCGCAGGGTCGGCCCCCGTGGAGATCGTGGCGCCGCCGGCCAGGAAGAACTGGGACCTCACGGTGTCCGTACCGGTGGAGGACATGTCGGACCTGCAGGGCGCGGCCGGGGCGTTCGATTCCGGCCCGGCGTCAGGGCTGCAACCGCAGGCTTCCATCTGGCCACATGTGGAGGAAAAGATCGTGGACCTGGTGCTGGCCAACCAGTCCACCATCGTCTTCGCCAACTCCCGGCGCCTTGCCGAACGCCTCACAGCGCGGCTCAACGAGATCTATGCCGAACGCCAACTGATTGCCGTGGGCGGCGGCTGGGACGATCCCGCTCCGGAAGGGCAGCCTGGCTCACCCGGCATGCCGGGGGGACCGTCGTCGGGCGTACCGGTATCAACTGCCACGCCGGCGCACATGATGGCCCAGGCGGGAAGCACCGCCGGGGCTGATCCGGTGTTGGCGCGCGCCCATCACGGCTCCGTGTCCAAGGACCAGCGCGCGCTCATCGAGGACGACCTCAAGTCCGGGCGGCTGCGGTGCGTTGTGGCCACGTCGTCCCTTGAACTGGGCATCGACATGGGTGCCGTGGACCTGGTGGTGCAGGTGGAATCACCGCCGTCCGTGGCCAGCGGCCTGCAGCGGGTGGGTCGCGCCGGGCACCAGGTAGGCGAGATTTCCCAGGGCGTTCTTTTCCCCAAGCACCGGGCAGACCTGGTCCACACGGCCATTACCGTGGAGCGGATGCTGGGCGGCAAGATCGAGCGGCTGAGCATTCCGGCCAACCCGCTGGACATCCTGGCCCAGCAGACCGTCGCCGCAACGGCCCTGGGCAGCATCGACGTGGAGGAATGGTTCAGCACTGTCCGTCGCTCCGCCCCTTTCGCTTCCCTCCCCCGCTCAGCGTTCGAGGCCACCCTCGACCTGCTGGCGGGCCGGTACCCGTCTGACGAATTCGCCGAGCTCCGGCCACGGATCATCTGGGACCGCAACGCCGGTACCATCGAAGGCCGGCCCGGAGCCCAGCGCCTGGCCGTGACGTCCGGCGGCACCATCCCGGACCGCGGTCTCTTCGGCGTCTACATCATCGGTACCGAACAGGAGGGAGCGGCCTCCCCCGCTGAGGACGGCAAACCGGCGCGCGCGCCAAGGGGCGGCCGTCGGGTGGGCGAGCTGGACGAAGAGATGGTCTACGAGTCCCGCGTGGGCGACGTCTTTGCCCTGGGTGCCACCAGCTGGAAGATCGAGGACATCACGCACGACCGCGTCCTGGTCTCCCCTGCGTTCGGCCAACCGGGCAAGCTGCCGTTCTGGAAGGGCGATTCCCTGGGGCGGCCGGTTGACCTGGGCCGCGCCCTGGGCGCATTTGTCCGCGAACTGTCCGCATCCGACGCCGGCCCTGCCACCGAGCGCTGCAAGGCCAGCGGCCTGGACGACTTCGCGGCCAACAACCTCATCCAGTACCTCAGCGAGCAGAAGCAGGCCACGGAAGTGGTCCCCAGCGACACCACCCTGGTGGTGGAGCGGTTCCACGACGAACTGGGTGATTGGCGCGTCATCCTGCACAGTCCGTTCGGGATGCCGGTGCACGCACCCTGGGCCCTCGCCGTGGGGCAACGGCTGCACCAGCGCTATGGACTGGACGGCTCCGCCATGGCGGCCGACGACGGCATCGTGCTGCGGGTGCCCATGATGGAGGACGAGCCGCCCGGCGCCGAACTGTTCCTCTTCGATCCCGAGGAACTGGAACAGATCGTCACCGCCGAGGTGGGCGGCAGCGCCCTGTTCGCCTCACGCTTCCGGGAGTGCGCGGCCCGTGCGCTCCTGCTCCCCCGCCAGACCCCCGGCAAACGCCAGCCGCTCTGGCAGCAGCGCCAGCGGTCGGCCCAGCTGCTGGATGTGGCCAGGAAGTACCCCACGTTTCCCATCGTGCTGGAGACGGTGCGTGAATGCCTGCAGGACGTCTACGATCTGCCGGCTTTGAAGGACATCGCCGCTTCCGTGGAGCGGCGGGAGCTGCGGATCGTGCAAACCACCACGCAGCAGCCCTCGCCGTTCGCCAAGTCCCTGTTGTTCGGCTATGTTGCGCAGTTCCTGTACGAGGGCGACTCCCCGCTCGCGGAACGGCGGGCCGCCGCCCTGGCCTTGGACTCCACCCTCCTCAACGAGCTGCTGGGCCGGGTGGAGCTGCGCGAGCTCCTGGACGCCAAGGTCATCGAAGCCACCGAACGCGAGCTGCAGCGCCTTGCCCCGGACCGGCGTGCACGCGGGATGGAAGGCGTGGCCGACCTTCTGCGGCTGCTGGGCCCGCTTGCCCCTGAGGAAACTGCGGTCCGGCTGCAAGGCGCCGCGCTGGATGGGCAGGACGTCACAGTGCCTGGGCAGGACGTCGCGGCGGTTGGGCCCGACGTCGCGGCGGTTGGGCCCGCCGGAACCGACGACATGCCGCCTGAGCCCGCGGGAGCCGAACCCGCGGGAACTGCCCCCGTCCAGGCTGCCGCCACCGTGGCAGAAGCTGCCGCCCACCTGGCGTCGCTCCAGCGGGCCAACCGCGCCATCAGGGTCAACATCGGCGGGGTGGAACGCTTCGCCGCCGTGGAAGATGCGGCCCGCCTCCGCGACGCAATCGGCGTGCCACTGCCCATGGGGGTTCCGCTGGCCTTCATCGAGCCGGTGGCCGATCCCCTGGGCGATCTCGTCTCCAGGTATGCCCGCACGCACGGCCCCTTCACCGCCGCCGAGGCCGCCGCCCGGCTGGGCCTCGGCGTGGCAGTGGTAGGCACCGCGCTGAAACGGCTGGCAGCGGACGGCCGTGTGGTGGAGGGCGAGTTCCGCCCCCACGTCACCACGCCGGAGGCCGCGCTCCCGGATTCCGACCTGCAGGAGGGCACCTCGCTGGAGGCCGGGGCACCTGGCGAACCACAGCCAACCCATGACGTCGGCGGACCTGCCGCCGCCTTCCCCGCCGATGTTCCGCATGCCACGGCCAGTGAATGGTGCGATGCCGAGGTGCTGCGCAAGCTCCGCCGCCGCTCCCTGGCAGCCCTCCGCGCCGAAGTGGAACCGGTGGACGCGGCAGCCTACGGACGCTTCCTGCCCGCCTGGCAGCACGTCAGGACCCCCGGTGGCGGCCGCGGCCAGCCCTCGCTGCGGGGACTGGACGGCATCATCACCGCCATCGACCAACTCTCAGGGGTGCCCGTTCCCGCCTCGGCCTGGGAGCCCCTGGTGCTGGCCACACGGGTGTCCAATTACCAGCCCGCCATGCTGGATGAGCTGATGGCCGCGGGTGAAGTCCTGTGGTCCGGGGCCGGGGCGCTGCCCGGAAACGACGGCTGGATCAGCCTTCACCTGGCGGATTCGGCGGAACTGACGCTCAACCCCGCGCCCGATTTTGAACCGGGGGACGCGGGCCAGCGGCTGCTGGACCATCTGCGGAACAACGGCGGCGGGTATTTCTTCCGGCAGCTGACCGAGGTGGCCGGCGGCATGGACGCCGTCCTGGGCGACCAGGAGGTGGTGGCGGCGCTGTGGGACCTCGCATGGGCGGGCAGGATCACCGGGGACACATTCGCCCCGGTCCGCGCCCTGATCGCCGGAGGCCACACGGCCCACCGCCAGGTGGCCCGCGCACCGCGCGCCAGGGCACCACGGTTGAGCCGGCTCGGCCGTTCCCATGGCACGGGATTGATGGGCTCCCCCGGGCTGGCCGGTGGCCGGTACGGAACGCAGGGCCCCGCCACCCCGCCCACTGCCGCGGGCCGCTGGTCCGCCCTTCCCGAGCCTGAGCTCGATCCCACCATCCACGCCCGCGCCACCGCGGAACTCCTGCTGGACCGCTACGGCGTGGTGACCAGGGGCTCGGTCATGGCGGAACAGATCCTGGGCGGTTTCGGTCTGATGTACAAAGTACTGGCCCGGCTGGAGGAAGCGGGCCGCTGCCGCCGCGGTTATTTCATCGAACACCTTGGTGCCGCCCAGTTCGCGGTTCCCGCCACCGTGGACCGGCTCCGCTCCTACTCCGAGGACACGCAACTGGCCAAGGCTGAGCCGGTGGCGCTGGCCCTCGCCGCCACTGATCCCGCCAACCCCTACGGAGCGGCCCTCCCCTGGCCTGCACTGCAGGACGACGCCGGCACAGGGCACCGTCCCGGCCGGAAGGCAGGCGCGCTGGTTGTTTTGGTGGACGGTGCCCTTGTCCTCTACGTGGAGCGTGGTGGGAAGACACTTCTGGCGTTCAGCGATGACGAGGCCGTCCTGGCGGCGGCAGGTGCGGCGCTGGTGGGGGTGGTGACCCGAGGTGCGGTGGACAAGCTGATCATGGAGAAGGTGAACGGGCACGGCATCCTGGACACACCCATTGCGGCCGCCCTCAGCTCCGCCGGCGCCTACTCGACCCCGAAGGGATTGAGGATCCGTGCCTGAGGGGGATTCGGTCTGGCGGGCAGCGCACCAACTGCACCAGGCCCTGGCCGGACAGACGTTGACCGCTTCGGACTTCCGCGTGCCACGGTTCGCCACCCTGAACCTGGCCGGCTGGACCGTCGCCGAGGTAATTCCCAGGGGCAAGCACCTGCTCATGCGGGTGGTCAGCCCGGAGGACAAAAGGCTGACCATCCATTCACACCTGAAGATGGAAGGCGCCTGGCAGGTTTA
This sequence comes from Arthrobacter sp., assembly GCA_035475035.1. GTDB lineage: Bacteria > Actinomycetota > Actinomycetes > Actinomycetales > Micrococcaceae > Arthrobacter. The sequence continues at coordinate 15,870 of DATIMT010000053.1, read as the reverse complement.
CCCGCCTGGCGGAAGGTGGCGGAAGCCGGGTTTCACGGCACGGTGCGTGTTGCGGACAGCCGTGGCTGACGCCGTCGGCTTCTCACTCGGCATTGTGGAAGTGGTGGCCACGGACAAGGAGGATTCCATCGTGGGATTCCTGGGTCCGGACCTCTTGGGTCCGGACTGGGACCTGGACGAGGCAGAACGCCGGATCCGCTCAGCTCCCGATGTTCCCGTCGGCGTAGCGCTCCTGGACCAGCGGAACTTGGCGGGCATCGGAAACATTTACCGCTGCGAGGCGTGTTTCCTGTCCGGGGTGCATCCGGCCACACCTGTCTCGGCTGTCGCGGACGTGCGGACCATGCTGACCGACGCCAAACAACTCTTGGAGGTCAACCTTGGGCAGGGCCGCCGTGTCACCATCCTCAACGCCCGGGGCATGCCGGTGGGCAGGATGGCGGGCAGGCCCGGCTACTGGGTCTACGGCCGGGAACGACAACCCTGCCTGAAATGCGGCGCGCCTATCCAACGCGGACTCCTCGGCAAGCCGAACGGCGAGGAAGAACGTGACATCTACTTCTGCCCGAAGTGCCAGCCTGCGCCGGCGTGATCTGCGCGAGTGCCGCGCCGGGCTGAAGGGCGTGCCGGACTGAAGGGCGCGCCGGCGTGGGGTGTCTGGCGGAACGGAAGGCTGCCGCGTCTTCCAAGGCCCCGGCCGGTCCTCAGCCGCACAGCTCCGGGCTCTTGGCAGGAACCGGAGAAGCGGAAGGCCGCACCGTGAAGCGCGGCAGCAGCACGTGGACCAGGGGACCGATGGCCAAGGCGTAGACCACCGTGCCTACGCCCACCGAACCGCCAAGAAGCCAGCCGGCGGCCAATACGGTCACCTCGATGAGTGTGCGCGACAGCCGGACGGACCAGCCGGTGCGGCGTGCCAGCCCGGTCATCAGACCGTCGCGGGCGCCCGGCCCAAAACCGGCTCCGATGTAGCAGGCCGAGGCGACGGCGTTCACCAGCACTGCCCCTGCAAGGAGCCCAACCTGGCCGGCGAGGTGCGACGCGGCAGGGATGAGGGCCAGGCCGATATCGGCGAACACGCCCACCAGAACCGCATTGCAGAGGGTGCCGAAGCCGGGCATCTGCCGGAGTGGAATCCAGAGCAGCAGCACCAGGAAACTCACAGCGATGACCACCACGCCAATGCTCAGGCCTGTCCGGTTGGCCAGGCCCTGGTGGAACACATCCCAGGGGTCCAGTCCCAGCCCGGCTCGGATGAACATGGCGAGGGAGATTCCGTACATGGCGAGGCCGGTGAAGAGCTGGAGTAGTCTGCGGGTCATCATGACAACAACCCTTCCAGGCAACTGGCATCGGAATATATAGCCAGTTTGAGATACTGGCTACATGTCCACCACCTTGAGCGCCACCGCCTTGTCCCGCCTGCTTGGTGCGTGGAACAACGGCACTGGGCCGGCCTACCGCGACCTGGCGGATGTGGTGCGGCTCCTGGTCCTGGACGGCCGAGTGGCCCTGGACAGCGCGCTGCCCAGCGAACGCTCCCTTGCAGCGGTCCTCGGCATCAGCCGCACGACCGTAACAGCTGCCTACTCCAACCTCCGCGAGCAGGGCTTCCTGCAGAGCCGGCAAGGCAGCAGGGCAAGGACCTGCATCCCGCAGCAGGCCCCTTTCGGCCGGGCCCGTTTTGCCGGCGAAGGATCCGCAGATCGGCGGGGCAGCGGAGGAGACAGCGGACCGGCTCCGTCACGCCCGGGCAGGGCCACCCCCTCGCGCGGGCAGGCCGATGCATCAGCGTTGAGGACTCCTGCGATCAGCACGCTGTCCGCTCCAGGACTGGTTGCCCCCGAGGGGCTGATCGACCTGGCGTACGCTGCACTGCCTGCCAGCGGCGAACTTGTCCACCGGGCCTTTGCCGCTGCCGTAACCGAGCTCCCGGCACTGCTTCCGGGCTTCGGTTACGACGCCATCGGACTGCTCCCCCTGCGCCAAGCGATCGCCGACCGCTACACAGCAGCAGGTGTTCGCACCGATCCAGCAAATATCCTGGTCACGTCAGGCGCGCAGCATGCCCTGACCCTCGTCATCAAGACCTTGGCGGACCCGCAGGACCGCATCCTGGTGGAGCACCCCAGCTATCCCAATGCACTGGATGCCATCCATGCCGCCAGGTGCCGCCCCGTGCCGGTTGCGTTCGGTGACAATGGATGGGACTTGCCCGCCCTGGAGTCAGCCTTGGCGCAGCAACGGCCCAGGATGGCCTACCTGGTGCCGGACTTCCACAATCCCACTGGAATGATCATGCCGGACCCACAGCGCCAGCGCCTGCTTCGCGCCGCTGCCGCCGCCGGAACAGTGCCGGTCGTTGACGAAACCCTCCGGGAGCTGAACCTGGACGGCGTCAGCACCACCCCCATGGCCGCCTTCAGCCCGTCCGTCATTACCATCGGCTCGCTCAGCAAGTCCCACTGGGGCGGCCTGCGAACGGGCTGGATCCGAGCGGCCCAGCCTTTGATCCAGCGGCTGGCCGCCACCCGGACAACACTGGACCTTGGTGGGCCCATCATGGAGCAGCTCGCGGCGGCCCACCTGGTCCGCGCCCTGGACGAGCCGCTGCCGGCCCGGTTGGACACGCTCCGCCGGAACCGGAACGCCCTGCTCAAGCTGCTGCGCCTGCACCTGCCGGAGTGGGAAGCCGCTCCGCCGGTTGGTGGGTTGTCCGTCTGGTGCCGCCTCCCCGGCCCCTCAAGCACCGCCTTGGCCGCATTGGCCCCCGAGTACGGCATCCGACTGGCCGCCGGTCCGCGGTTCGGGATCGGCGGCGCGTTCGAGCGCCACCTGCGGATACCCTTCACGCTGCCGCCGGAAAAACTGGAAGCCGCTGTCCAGGGCCTGCGGGCAGCCCAGGACAGGCTTGATGCGGCTCCCCAGCTGCGCCGCACCCTCAAGAACGCACCCGCGGTTGCTATTGCCTGACGGGAGACTGCCGGCCGGGCCGGCCCATCCGCTGCCTGGCAGTATTGGTACCGGCTCCCACCGGAACGTGGGCAGTGGCCTTTGCCAGCCCAAAGAGCGGCATCCCGTTGTAGATGACTTCGATTCCGGAAGCAGGCACCTGGTAGGTCTCATGCCATACGCCCACGTCACCGCTGCCGGCGGTCTCCTTCATAAAGCGCCGCCAAGGCTCCAGGTGGGGGGACTCCCGGTCCGCGGCGAATTTCCGCAGGTGCTCCGGGCTTTCCCAGTAGCTGAGCAGGATGGTGGTCCGGCCGAACCACTGCTCGTACCCCAGCATTCCCGACGCCGGGTCCTCCGCCAGGTGCTGAAGCATACGGGGCATGGCGCTTCCCACCTTGCCGACTGTTCCCAGCTTCCACCAGCGGTTGGCCCGCATGCCAATCAGGAAGACAGTCAGCGATTCCCGCCCGGGATCGGCGGTGTACCGGCCCGGAAAGACAGTCTTCGGCATGGGATGCTCCTTGGGTTCAGGCAGATGAGGTTTCATAACGATGTTATGAAACAAGGTTATGAAACAATAGAGCGCATGGCAAGACCTGTGATCCATAACGATTCCCTGCGGCAGGAATTGCTGGCAGTCACCGCCGAGCTGGTAAACCGGGACGGGCCGGCCAAGGTGACACTGCGGGATGTCGCGTCAGCGGCGGGGACGTCCACCACCGCCGTCTATTCCCTCTTCGGCGGCAAGTCCCAGCTCCTCACCGCCGTAGTGGACGACGGATTCCGGTCCTTCCGGGACTCACAAGAGGCTGCGGCGCGGGATGGGCTGCAGGGCCTCGGAGTGGCCTACCGGGCCTGGGCGCTGGAGCACCGCGCACTCTACCGGCTGATGTTCGGCGGCGCACTGGCCGCTTACGTGGATTGCCAGCCAAGCTCCGAAGTTGCCGCCGGCGCCATGGAACCACTGATGGACGCGGTAGTGTCCGCCCAGGCGGCGGGGGTCCTGCGGGCTGAACCTTCAGAATCCGTGGCCTTCGCAATTTGGGGCCAAGTGCATGGCCTGGTGAGCCTGGAGCTGGCGGAGGTGGGCCCGCCCGACGCGGACTGGGCCACCGCCTACACCTCTGCCCTGAACGCGGTGGCCCGCGGCTGGGCTGCCTGAACTACCTGAGCTACCTGAGCTACCTGAGCTGTGGGCTTACCATGCAACCCACGCCTCGGGCATCGCGTGCCACCGTTTACGAGTACACGCTCTCCAGGAAACCGGCCCAGGCCTTGCCCGCGATCTCAGGATCGCCGGCTCCACTGAAGTCGTGCACCGTCATGCCCACGGGGGCGCCGAACGCGTTGCGGCCAAAGAAACGGTAGAGGGCGTCCGGGGTACGCAGGCCCAGGAAGTGCTCATTCGAGAAGTCCACCTCGCCCGCAAGCCGCCCCACGCCCTCGAGCTCCACATCCACCGCAGCGCCCTGCCCGGCGGAGCCAACGCCCAGCGCTTCGCGGAGCCGGCTGAAGCCGTCCGCCGCCTGGGACGCCGCCGGCGCCTGGATGTCGGTGAACACCACGGGTCGGTCGTCGAAGTACTGCAGGTACTGGCCCAGCGTGTGCAGGTAGAACTCCGTGTGGCGGCTGGCGCCGTCGTACTGCTGGTCCCAGTTGTCGGCGAAGATGCCGCTGTGGACGTAGTGCAGCCGGGCCCGGCCGCCGTCGAGAGGTTCCAGCACGTGCTCCAGCTGGTTGAACCAGCCGTCCGGCCCCTCCATCCGCGAAACCAGGTGGTGGGGGTAATCCTCCACGGTCCTGACTGCCGGCCACTGGTCCGTGGGGAACATCCAGGCCGGGGTGCCGGCGGTCACGGCTTCCCACACCCGCTCCGGAGTGCCGGGAAGCTCCGTGTCGTAGACGATCTCGAAGTTCCGTTTGTCGGTCATTTGTCCTGCTCCTTGCCTGAATCGGATTCCTTGGGTGGCTTAAGGGCGGGGTGCAGCGCCACAACGAGCCGGTGCCGGCGCCCCCGTGGTGATGCGCCGCCGTCGTGATACTTGTCCACCAGCTGCGTGACCGCCACGCCGAGCTCCTCGGCAAAGGCGGCACGGTCGGCGGCGGTGCGAAAGGTGATTTCGCCGTCGATGGCGAACGTGGCCAGCTTTTGCCGGGCAGCGGCGGCGCCGGCGATCAGCTTCCCCACTTCCTGGACCATCCGGCCTGCGAGCGCCAGCAGCCAAAACGCCGAGAAGCGGTCCGCGAACCGGCGCGGATCCGGGGACACCGAGGCCAGCGCTGAGGGCGAGATGAGATAGGAAGCTGCCGTGGCCTGCAGGACGCGCTCGGTCACGTTGCCCTTGCGGCGCTCCTCCACCAGCTCAACCAGGCCGTGCCGCTCCAGGGCCTTGAGGTGGTAATTAACCTTCTGCCGGGGCAGGCCCACACGGACCGCCAGCTGCGTAGCGGAGGCCGGCTGGACCAGCTCCTGCAGGATGCGGGTGCGGATGGGGTCCAGGGACACCTCGGCCGCGGCCGGGTCCTCGATCACTGCGATGTCCTGCATGCTTCAAGTGTGCCTACCGACAACTTTTATTGTCAAGAACTTTTTTATCGTCGGAAGCGTGGATCCACCGCAAGGCCTCCACGGCAGCGCCGGTAGAATGGACCGGTGATGCAATCCCCCCTTCCCGTGCGCGACGGCGTCAACGCCACCCGCCTGCGCCTCCCGGAAGAGGGCCCGTGGGACACCGCCATGGACTACATGATGCACCGCTGGGGCCACATCGATCCGCAGGGCATCGAGGACAGGTTCGACGCCGGCGAGATCGTCGGCGAGGGAGGCGTCCCCCTGGACCGCACCACCCCGCTGCAGGACCACACCTTCATCTGGTACTACCGCACATTGCCGCCGGAGACGCGGCTGCCCGTGGAAATCAGCATCCTGCACCAGGACGAGCACCTGCTGGTCGTGGACAAGCCGCACTTCCTGCCCACCACGCCGGGCGGAACCTACATCCAGGAATCGGCCCTGGTCCGGCTGCGGAACCAGCTGGACCTGCCGGACCTGATCCCCATGCACCGGCTGGATCGCATGACCGCCGGCGTGCTGCTCTTCTCCACCAACCCGCAGACCCGCGGCAAGTACCAGGTGCTCTTCGAGAAGCGGCAGGTGCAGAAGGAATACGAGTGCGTCTCGGCCGCCGAGCCGGCGCCGGGGCACCCCGGCGTCGAATTTCCCGTGGTGGTCAGCAACCGGATGACCAAGTCCCGCAGCTACCTCCTGGCGGAGGTCATCGACGGCGAGCCGAACGCGGAAACCAGGATTGAGTGGGTGGAAACGTTCGACGCCGGTCCCTCCTCCAGTGCCTACCTCACCAGTGAGCACGGCAGCCAGGCACGCCTCGCCCGGTACCGGCTGGAGCCGCACACCGGCAAGACCCACCAGCTGCGCGTCCACATGGCCTCGCTGGGGCTGGGCATCGTGAATGACGCCTTCTACCCGGACCTGCTGGACAAGGCCCCGGACGACTACGCCAAACCACTCCAACTGTTGGCCCGCGGCATACGGTTCGTGGATCCGATCTCGGGCAAACCCGTGGAGTACCGCAGCAGCCTCGAACTCAGCGAAGCGGCCCGAGCACGTCCCTGAACACCGCTTCCACCTCAGCGGTGTGCAGGACGAACTCCACCAGCTCCAGGCTGCTGGCGGGATGCGATGCGCGGAAGCCCGCCACCGCATCCAGCGCCGCCTGTGCCACGGCAGCCGCCGGCCACCCGTAGGCTCCGGCGCCCACCGCCGGAAAGGCAAGCGCACGGGCGCCCAGCGTGTCGGCCAGCCGCAGGCTTTCACTGAAACAAGACACCAGGAGCGCCCGGTTGGTCTGGCCCGCGTGGCGGTTGGGCCCCACGGTGTGGATCACCCAGCGTGCATGCAGCCGGAAAGCCGGGGTTGCCACCGCGGCCCCGGTCTGGAGGCCGTGTGGCAGCTCCGTTGCACGCAGTTCCCGGCATGCGGCGAGCAGTTCCGGCCCGGCGGCCCGGTGCAGGGCCCCGTCCACTCCACCGCCGCCCAGCAGGGACGCGTTTGCCGCGTTCACTACCGCATCCACCCGCCGCTGCGTAATGTCACCCTGCAGAACTGAGACGCGCATGCCGCCAGTTTCCCAAGTGCGGTAACTTGTGGCAATGGACTTCGGCAGCGTCGACAGCTGGGGAGCGGCCCTTTATTTGTGGGTCATCCCGCTGGTGATCGGCGATGCCATTTTTCCGCCCATCCCGTCCGAAATGGTGGTCATCACCGGCGGTGCGCTGTCCGCGGACGGCCGCGCCAACGTGTTCCTCGTGTTTATCCTCGCCGCGCTGGCCTCCTGGATAGGCGACATGGTGGTGTTCCATCTCTTCCGGCGGCGGCTGAGCCATGTGCTGGACCGCTGGAAATGGGGCCGCCGCGTTCACGCCGGCATCCACGCGGCACTGGCCAAGGCGGGCCGTTCGTCCACGTACGGCACCATCATCGGCGCCCGTTTCATTCCCGGCGGCCGGCTCGCGACGTCAGCCGCCTCCGGCATCGCCAACGTCTCCGTGCGGGGTTTCAGCCTGTGCGCCGGCCTCGGGGCGGTGCTCTGGGCAACCTGGCTGGTGGGACTGGGCTACTTCACCGGGTCAGCCACCAAGCTGCCATTCTGGGCCAGCTCGCTCATTGGCGTCGCTGTGGGCCTGGTGATCGGCGCTGTCGTGGGGATTCTGGTCACCCGGCGGCGCGGCAACAGGTCCCCCGTGGAGGATGATCCCATCCCTGACGCCGGCTAGACAGGGAGCCACTTGCCGCGGCTGCGCCGCAGCACGCTGAGCGCACCCGTGAGCGCAACCTGCTCGACGGCGTCGCGCATCATGGCTGCCGACTCCACGGCCTGCCGGTTCTCACCGCTGTATTCGGTCGCCTCGACGAGGAAGCGCAGGTTCAATTGCGGCACACCGCCGGCGATTTGAAGCTGGTGCGCCTCCACGTGGTGGCGGGTGCCCAGTGCCTCGACGGCCGCGTCCATGACGGCCTCCGGCGGATTTCCCGGCCGCAGCCCGGTGATCTTGAGGCGGGTCTGGAAGGAAGGCATGCCTCCAACCCTATCCAACCCCCGGATGCTCTATCACTTATGGTCCCTATTCGGGCCGCTTAGGGACCATAAGTGATAGCGCAACGAGGGGGTTTAGCCCGTATTGCGGAGGCCTGCCGCCACGCCGTTGACGGTGATCAGCATGGCGCGCTGGAGGCGTTCGTCGATTTCCGCGCCGCTGATTTCGGATTCGGTGCGGATGCGGCGCAGGAGTTCCACCTGCAGGTAACTGATGGGGTCAAGGTACTGGTCGCGGATTTCCAGGGAGCGCTTCAGGGTGGGCTGCGCGTCCAGGAGCAGGTTCTCGCCGGTCAGCTTCCGGACCTCGGCAACGGTGAGCTCGTACTCTTCCCGGATGGTCCGGAACAGGTGGTGGAGCTCTTCCGGGACCAGGGTGGACACGTAGTAGCCGGCGATGTCCATATCCGTCTTGGCGAGCGTCATTTCCACGTTGGACAGCACGGAGCGGAAGAAGTGCCAGTGGTCCATCATCTCCACCAGGTGGGCGGAATGTCCGGCCTCGCGGGCGGCCTTGAGCCCGGAGCCCACGCCGAACCAGCCGGGCACGATTTGCCGCGACTGGGTCCAGCCGAACACCCACGGGATGGCGCGCAGGCCGCCCAGTCCGGCGCCGGAGTCGGGACGCTTGGACGGGCGGGAGCCGATGTTGAGGGAGCCAAGCTGTTCCACGGGAGTGGAGGCCATAAAGTAGGCGGGCAGGTCCGGGTGGTCGATCAGCTTGCGGTAGCGGTCAAAGGCGGCATCCGAGATGGCCTCCATGACGTGCCCGTAACGCTCCCGCTGGTCCTCGGAGGTCCGGGGATCCCGGTGCAGGGCCGAACCCTGCAGCACGGCGGCCAGGGAAAGCTCCAGGTTTTCGCGGGCAAGCTCCGGCAGGGAGTACTTGTCCGAGATGACCTCGCCCTGCTCGGTGAACTTGATTTCGCCTTCTAGGACGCCGTTGGGCTGGGCCAGGATGGCGTCATAGGTGGGTCCGCCGCCGCGGCCCACTGAGCCGCCGCGGCCGTGGAACAGGCGGACGCGCACGCCGTGCTTGGCGGCAACATCGCGCAGCTTGCGCTGGGTCTTGTGGATCTCCCACTGGCTGGTCATCACGCCGGATTCCTTGTTGGAGTCCGAGTAGCCCAGCATCACTTCCTGGATGTCGCCGCGCAGCCGCACCAGTTCCCGGTAGGAGGGATCGGAGAGCAACTGGTCGATGATCTCGGCCGAGGCCCGCAGCTCCTCCACCGTCTCCAGCAGCGGCGCGAAGCCGAGCTTGGCGTAGGGCTTGTCGCCGAAGAGGTTCACCAGGCCGGCTTCGCGGGCCAGGACGGCGGCCGCCAGGACGTCATCGGCGCCGCGGGTCATGGAGATGATGTAGGTCTCGATGACGTCCGGGCCGTACATCCGCAGGGCGCGGCGGATTTCGCGGAAGACGTCATACGTGCCGTCGGCTGCGCCATCGAGCTTGATGGGGTGGCCGGACAGCGGGCGGCGGGAGGCCAGCTCGGAGCCCAGCACCTCGAACCGTTCCTTACGGCTCAACTCGGCGTACCGCAGTCCGGGCCCGCCGATGCGGTCCATCAGCTGCCCCACGGCGTCGTGGTGGTGGTCTGCATGTTCGCGGATGTCCAGGGTGGCCAGGTGCAGGCCGAAGGAGGCGATGGCGCGGCGCACCCGGGCCAGGGAGCCGTCGGCGGCAAGGGCGGCCGAGTGGTTGCGGAGCGAGAGTTCCAGCAGGTGGAGATCCGCCAGGAGTTCCTCGGTGCCGCTGTAGTCGCGGCCGTGCTCGTGGTTGGAGTTCACGGCGACCCGTTTGCCGGTGTTGATGAGCTTGGCCTTGATGCAGGTGAGCTTCAAACGATACGGTTCCTGGGCGTTCAGCTCCAGGACGCGCTTGTCCAGGCCGGGCAGCTTGTTCAGGTCCTCGTCAATGGACTCGAGCAACGAATCATCCGCGCCTGCCAGCGCCGTGGAGTTGGACAGGATGGAAATGAGCTCATCGATCATGCCGATGCTGATCCGGATGGCGCTCTGGTTCTGGATCTGCAGGATTTCGCGGGTCACGGCCGCCGTGACATTCGGGTTGCCGTCGCGGTCCCCGCCGATCCAGGAGCCGAACCGGATGGGGGCATCCTTGGACGCGAGTGTGACGCCGTGCTCGCCAAGCAGCTCTGAGAGCTCGGACAGCATCTCCGGCATCGCATCGGTGAGGATGCCGCCCAGGTAGTAGATGGCGTTCCTGGCTTCGTCGACGGGGGTGGGCCGGACCTGGCGCAGCTCGTCGGTCTGCCACATCTGGTCGATGATCTCGGCCAGCTGCCGGTCCTGCCGCCGCCGGGCCGTGGATCCTTCGATGGTGGTCTGGGACAGGACGTCGGAAAGCTTCCGGATCTTGTCCAGGACGGAGCGGCGGGAGGCTTCGGTGGGGTGCGCGGTGAAGATGGGGCGGACGTCCAGCCCGTTGACTACCTCCTGGAGAACGTCCGGGCCGGCCTGCGCGGCGATGTCCGCCACGGTCTTCGCCAGCCAGCCGTCCTTTTCGGCGCGGGTCCGCAGGCCACGGACGCGGTGGACCTGTTCGGCGGCGTTGGCCAGGTGGAAGTAGAAGGCGAAGGCGCGCACCAGGTCGGTTGCCTGCTCAATGGGCAGGGAGCCCAGCAGTTCACGGACCTGGGCAACGACGTCGTGCGCGCTCCAGGGACCGGTGGCATGCGCACCGCCGCGTGCCGCTTCCTTGGATTCCTTGGTCAGGAGCCGGACCTGCTCCACGAGGTCCAGGAGTTCCGGTCCGTGCTGGCGGACCAGTGATTCCCCCAGCAGGGTGGAAACGCGCCGGACGTCCGCGCGCAGTTCGGAGGCGAGATCTGTTTCGGGCGCTGTTGCAGTGTGTGCCATTGAAGCAATCTTTCGAGGGTTTCGGACTTGGCTCGTACACTGCGCTGGATACTGTGAGCCACGTTACTAGCTAAAGATGCTACCCCCGGCGCGGTGAACCAGTGGAATCCGTCTCAAAAGATGTCGCGATACAGCTGGGACGGGGTGGTCAGTCCCGGCGTACCACCTTGAAGTTGAAATCCGGAGTTCCCAGCGTGCCGAACAGCCGCAGCCAGAGCGGCATCACCATTTCGGCACCGCGGGCGGTGGTGATGTCGCCAAGGTCGATGATGTCCCGGTGGCCCAGCTCCTCCAACAGTCCGGTGACAACCTTCTTGGCCTCGGCGTCGTCCCCCGACACGAACACCGAGTGCTCTCCGCCGGCGAGCCTGCGCGGATCCACCATCAGCCCGGCGTTCATGGTGTTGAGCGTCTTCACCACCCGGGCCTCGGGAAATGCCCGCTGGATCCGCTCGCCCAGGCTTTCGGTATTGACCGGGTTCAGCACAGGCGGCATGCCCTGGGAAAAGTCGAGCGGGTTGGAGACGTCCATCAGCACTTTTCCGGCCAGCCGTGCCTCACCGGCCGCGGCCAGGGCTGCCAGGGATGACGCACCATTCGTGGCGTTGACTACCAAGTCAGCTGCGTCGGCGGCATCCGCGAAGGTTTCCAACGGAATGCTGCCGTGTTCGGCGTGCCACTCCTTGAACGGCGGCCCGCCCATGGGATCCGGACGGGCACGGCTGGCTGTTTCGCCGGGGTCCCGGGTGCCCAGGACCACCCCATGCCCCAGCCTGCCAAAGGCTGCGGCCAACGCCCGGCCTACAGTGCCAGTGCCAAAAACTGCGATCCTCATGGCAGAACGCTACTCTCCACATTGCGCGGCACAAGGGGAAAGGCCCGGGGCAGGCACAAGAGGCTGTACCGGCGGAATGAACGGGGTGCACGCACCGTTGTAGCGGGGGCAACACAACCGGAAGGAACCATGACCACCACCCCAGCCGCCAAAGTCGAGCGCTGGCAGCGCTTCCGCACCAACCGGGACAAAGCCCTGGCCACGCCGCACGGTTGGCTCACCCTCACCTCCTTCCAGTGGCTCGACGACCAGCCCGCCGCCGTCGACCTTGCCCCGGGCCTGTGGTCCACGGACGGCACGGATTCAACGAAGGCCACGACGGCGTTCCTCACCGCATTCCCTTCGGACGGGCTGACGCTGGTGGAGACGGGGGAAAAGGTGGACGGCACCGTATCCGCAGTCCTGGCGGACGAGGAATCGCTGATGTGGGTGCGGTTCGGCGGCCGGGACGGGGACCAGGTAGTGGTGGAACTGGCCATGCGGGGCGGCAAATATGCCATCCGCACCCGGGATTCAGCCTCGCCGGTCTTTACGGAGTTCGAGGGTGTACCCACTTATCCCTTCAACCCGGACTGGGAGGTGACCGGACGGTTCGAGCCCTACCCGGCACCGGTGGACGTGCCCATCGGCACGGCGAACCCATTGGTGGACGGCGTCCACCGCAGCGTGGGCGAGGTGGTGTTCAGCCTCCCCGGCAGTAACCACGAGTTCCGGCTCCAGGCGGAAGAGGAGAAGCTCGGGGCCCTGACCGTCACGTTCCATGACGAGACCAACGGTGACACCACGGACGACTGGCGGAAGCTGTCGATTCCCAGGCCACGGCCCAATCCATCGGGAAAGGCGTCAGTCGTGCTGGATTTCAACCGCGCCATCAACTACCCCAGCGCCTTCACCCCCTACGGCACCTGCCCCATGCCGGTGAAGAACAACAGCCTGGACATCCGGGTGGAGGCCGGCGAGAAGGAGCCATATCCCGCCTAGGAAATGGCTGAAATGCCGGTGATGGCCCTGCCCACGATCAGGGTGTTCACCTCGAAGGACCCCTCGTAGGTGTAGATGGCCTCGGCGTCGGCGAAGATCTTGGCCATCCGGTAATCGGTGACGATGCCGTTCCCGCCCAGGATGGACCGGCCCAGCGCCACGGTTTCCCGCATGCGGGCGCTGAGGTAGGACTTGGCGAGCGCCACCTGCGGCATGTCGGCGGCGCCCTGGTCCTGCAGCCCGGCAATCCCGGCCATCATGGCCATGCTGGCCACGGTGTTGCCCAGCATGGTCACCAGCTGCTGCTGGATCAACTGGAAGTGTGCCAACGGACGGCCGAACTGGTGGCGTTCGACGGCGTACTGCCGGGCGACGTCGAACGCCGCCAGCTGCTGGCCCACGGTCTGCCAGGCCACCATGATGCGCGAGCTGCGGAGCAGTTCCTTGGTGTCCTCGAAGCTGCTGATCCCGGCGAAGCGGTCCGCCTCGGGGATCCTGACGTCCCGGAACACGATGTCCGCGTTCTGGACGGTGCGCAGGGCGATCTTGTTCTCGATCCTGCTCCGGCTCACGCCCGGCAGGGTGGCGTCCACGATGAAGCCCCGCACCGAACCGTCCGCCTCGTCCCGCGCCCACACCAGCATGTAGTCGCAAAACGTTCCATTGCCGATCCACCGCTTGGCGCCGTTGAGCACCCAGGCGTCGCCGTCGTCGTCCGCCTCTCCGCTGCTGGACGCTATCCGCAGGGCCCGGGTCTCCATCCCTCCTGCCACGTCCGATCCGTGCAGCGGCTCGGTGAGGGCGAATGCCCCGGTGATGCGCAGGTCCGAGGCGTCGGCGAGCAGCCGCTGTTTCTGGTCGGCTGAGCCGAAAGCGTGCAGCGACTCGACGAAGAGATCGTGGTGGACCAGGAAGAAGGTGGCGAGCGAGGTATCCACGCGGGTGATCTCCGCAATGACCAGCCCCGCGAACAGGTGGCTGTACCCGCGGTGGGCCGGCGTGCTCAGTTCCAGGGCCGCCAGCTTGGGCAGGATGTGGGCGGGGAACTCGGCCTTGTTCCACCAGTCCCCGGCATAGGGTGCCACCTCGGCTGCCAGGAAGTCCCGCAGTTCGGCCAGTTTGTTCCGCTCGGCCTGGCTCAGCATGGATTCGACGGCGAAGAAGTCCGCCGCCGGCAGTTGTGACATGTCCGGCGTGCTCATTTCGGTCCCATCCGGATGGCACCGTCCAGGCGGATGGTTTCGCCGTTCAGCATGACGTTGTCCACGATGTGCGCCACCAGGTTGGCGTACTCCGCCGGCTTGCCCAGCCGGGACGGGTGCGGAACCTGGGCGCCCAGGGAGTCCTGCGCCTCCTGCGGCAGGCCGGCCATCATGGGCGTTTCGAAGATTCCCGGGGCGATAGTGACAACGCGGACCAGCGAGCGCGCCAGCTCCCGTGCGATGGGCAGGGTCATGGCCGCCACCGCACCCTTGGACGCCGAGTACGCCGGCTGACCGATCTGGCCGTCAAAGGCCGCCACGGAGGCCGTGTTGATAATGACGCCGCGCTCCGGGCCGCCGACCAGCGTAACGGCGGGCTCGGTGGCCACCATCGCTTCGGCTGCCAGCCGCAGGACGTTGAAGGTGCCGATGAGGTTCACCTGGATGACCCGGCTGAATGTTTCCAGGGGCAGTACTCCGTCGCGTCCCAGCACCTTGCCGGGGGTGGCGATCCCGGCGCAGTTCACCACAATCCGGAGCGGCCCCAGCCCGGCGGCGGTCCCGACGGCGGCCCGCACCCCGGCCTCGTTGGTCACGTCTGCGGGGGCAAAGACGGCGGACTGCCCTGCTTCAGCGCGGCCATTGAGCTCGTCCGCCACCTCCTGCCCGTTTGAGGAGGGGAGGTCAACCAACACTACGGAGGCTCCGCCGTCGAACAACCTCCGTACGGTGGCTGCTCCCAGCCCGGAGGCGCCGCCTGTTACCAGTGCGACGCTGCCTTTGATCTCCATACATCCTCCTTGATGCGGGTCCCCGTGCCACAGTGCGGCCTCGAGCAACAGTTAATGAATGTTAACTGAAATACTGCGCGGCCGCACTCTCCCTGCAGCGCCGGTTCCGGGGGCGCGGCTAGGGTGGACGGCATGACGCCCACCAGCACCTCCTTGACCGCCCGGCAGGACAGGGCGAACCACGCGGCGCAGTCAGTGACCGCGCTGTTCGGCCGGAAACTGCTGTTCCTGCCCGGAACCCACCTGGGCGCGGTGCTGTGGCAGGGCAAGCACCCGGCGGGGCGGGAGCGGCCTGGAGCAGGGAGCGGCCAGTCTGCGGCGGAGCAGGGACAAGGTCCGGGCAACCAGCGGTGGGGACGGTGGCTTGCGGTCCTCCGGCGGGCGCGGCCGGCTGCGGGCCTGGTCCTCCCGTGGCATTACTGGTGGCAGGCGCATTACGTGGACTGCCTGGTGGACACCGGCCGGCGGGAGCTCGGCGGCGGGGCCACGCCCGCGGCCCGCTTCAACGGCCCGGACCGGCCCAGTGCAGGCAATCTGGCCTCGCGGCTAGTCACGGGCATCAGGCTCCGCAACGCCCTGACCTTTGTGAACAGCTACTACGACGACATGGCCTGGCTCGCGCTGGCAACCCTGAGGCTGGACCAGCTGGCTGAGGAGACGCGACGCCCGGGACGCCGCCGCAACGCCACCGTCCGTGCGTCACTGACGCTGCAGTTCGATGCCGCGTGCACCGATGACCTGGGCGGCGGCACGTTCTGGAGCAAGAAGCGGGACTTCAAGAACACCCCTGCCACGGCGCCCGTGGCATTGTTTTACGCCCGCACCGGCCAGTCCAAGAAGGCCCAGGCACTGCTGGACTGGCTGGATGCCACCCTCTTCGATCCCGCCCAGGGCCTGTATTTGGACGGTGCGCGCCTGAACCCGGCCGGCGAGGTGGTGGTGGAACCGGCGGTGTACACCTACAACCAGGGGCCTGTGCTGGGCGCCCTCCTGGAATTGGGCGGGGACGCGAATCTAGCCCGGGCGGCCGTCCTGGTGGACGCCGTGCAGCGGCTGTTGACTGTCCCGGCCGACGCGGGCGGGGCAACGGATGGTTTTCCCGCCAGCAG
>DATIMT010000052.1:0-19035 GCA_035475035.1 Arthrobacter sp. | reverse complement strand
GCCGCAGCCCGGCGGGATTCGAGTTCCTCGTCGCTGATGCCCCGGCCTGCCTCGCGGAGGCTGTCGAGTCCCTGGCCCTCGAGCTGCCAGACGTGCTGCACCGCCGTGAGGCCCTCAGCCGTAACCGCCTGGCGGATGACGTTTTCGTGATGGGCCGATTCGCTGAAGGCAGCCACTGCGCCCGAATCACCTAAATTCCAGGCAACCTGGGACGGGGATGAAGTCTCATAGATGGGCACCGAAACGGCCCCTGCGAACCAGATCGAGAAGTCCACCAGGGCCCACTCATAGCGGGTCCGGGACATGATGCCCACGCGGTCGCCCAGACCGACTCCACTGGCGATCAGTCCCTTTGCCAGGGCTTGTACGTCAGCCAGGAACTCATTCGCGCGCACGTCGCGCCATACGCCGGAAGAGTCCAGCCGGGAAAACAGTGCCGGGTTGCCGGGCTTGGCCGCCTGCCGCAGCACCAGATCGGTGATGTTCGTTTCCGGTGGGACGACAACCAGGGGCGGAACACTGAATTCGCGCACTATAGCTCCTTTGATATCTGAAGTCCCGCGCAGGGGTTTGCCTAAAGACTAGTACCCCGGGTGGAACAGTGCAGTACATAAACCTACTGGCGAGTAACTTGGTCGTCAATGGACGCGGGGTGGGGGCGCGTATGTCAAGACAATCCTTCCGCCCGCCTAGAATGGTGGACTATGTACGGACCGTTGCCCGGCGATCAGGCCGGCCCCCTCAGAAGACCGGCCCCCTGGCGGCGCCGTCCAGCCACGCAGCGGGCCGGACAACTGCATGGGGGCGCAGGCGGGCACTTGCGCCTGGGCCGCAAGGGACTTGCCATTGGCATTGACATTGGGGGAACCAAGGTCGCCGCCGGTGTGGTGGACGCCGAAGGGCGGATCCTCAGTGAGGCGCGCCGATCCACCCCGGGAACGGATCCGCGTGCGGTGGAGCAGGTCATCGTGGAACTGGTGAAGGAGCTGGGCCAGGGGCACCGCATCTGGTCAGTCGGCATCGGGGCCGCGGGGTGGATGGACCTGGCGGGTGGAACAGTGCTCTTCAGCCCGCACCTGGCGTGGCGCAACGAACCGCTGCGTGAAAACCTCCAGCGGCTGCTCCGCCGTCCGGTGCTGCTGACCAACGACGCCGACGCTGCGGCCTGGGCCGAGTGGCGCTTCGGCGCCGGCCAAGGGGAGGACCGGCTTGTCTGCATCACGCTCGGCACCGGCATTGGCGGCGCCATGGTGATGGACGGCAGGGTGGAACGCGGCCGGTTCGGCGTGGCGGGGGAGTTCGGCCACCAGATCATCATGCCCGGCGGCCACCGGTGCGAATGCGGCAACCGGGGATGCTGGGAACAATACGCTTCCGGCAACGCCCTGGGCCGGGAAGCCAGGCTCCTGGCCCGGTCCAATTCACCGGTTGCCCAAGACGTGCTGGCAGCCGTGGACGGACACCCCGAGGCCATCACCGGAGCCATCGTGACCGAGCTGGCCCTGGCCGGCGACCGTGCTTCGCGGGAGCTGATCGAGGAAGTTGGCGAGTGGCTGGGGCTTGGGCTTGCCAATTTGGCGGCGGCGCTGGACCCGGGCCTGTTCGTTATCGGCGGGGGGTTGTGCTCAGCGGGCGACCTGCTGGTGGAGCCGGCACGCAAGGCGTTCGCGCGGAACCTGACGGGCCGCGGCTTCCGCCCAGCCGCACGCATTGAGCTCGCTGCCCTTGGCCCCAACGCGGGCCTAATCGGCGCCGCGGACCTCTCGCGCGTCAGCAGCCGCGTCCGGAGTTGACGACGCCGGACCAACCCCCGGCGCGGTCCGGGACAGGCACCTAGACCCTGGCGCCGTCGTCGTCCCCGTTCTTTTCCTGGGGCAGCTTCATGATCAGGTACACCGTCCCGAGCACGAACACGGCAACAATGCCGACGATGGCCAGCACGGGCGCCGAGCGCCAGAACATCGCCGACAGCAGCAGCGCCACTGGTCCGCCCACGGCCCCGAGCCAGGCCAGCATGGTCAGTGGATCGGTGCCCGCCAGGCTGGGCGGCTCCTCCGGCACGAACTCTTCACCGTCGTCGTCCGCCTCATAGTCGCGCGGTCCCTCCGGGACATCGTCCCGCGGCCCCGCCGCGGATTCACCCGCCCCGTGGGTGTCCTGCCCGCGCGCGGCCGCCTGGCGCTCCGCAGCGGACAATTCGGCCGGCGGCGTCCCCGCAAGCCCCAGGGGATCGAAGTCGCGGAAGGAGGTCCGCTCCGGCGCGTCCGGCGCAGTGGGTCCCGTGCCAATGGGCGTTTGCTCCCCGGGTGCGGGGGCCTCGGGGCGGATCGCCACGGTGTCCGATTCGAGCCGTGCGACGAGGTCCAGCCAGACGGCGTCGTCCTGGTTTGCACCCTGGTCCGGCTGCCCGGAGTCAGGCCTGTTCACTGCGGACCTCCCGTTCCGGTCCTGTGCGGCTGTCCTGGCCGGCGTCCAGCACCCGCCGGATAAAGTCGACCGACCCCTGGAAGATGCGGTCGGCGTCGTTATCCAGCGTGGCGACGTGGTAGCTGTTCTCAAGCGGGACCACTTCCAAGGAAGCGTGGGCCAGCCCGTGCCGGAGGGCGCGCATGCTGGCATCGGACACCACGTGGTCCACGGCTGATCGGTACACCTGGACGGGGGCCGTGACCCGGGGGAGGAGCCGTACGGTGTCCTTGAACATCTTGTTAAGCTCATGGGCCGCGGCCACGGGCGTACGGGCGTAGGCGCCCTCGTCCACACCCACCTTGAGGATGTCATTGCCAATGGACGGCGTGCTCTTCAGCACCAGCTTGAGGATTCCGGCCAGTGGCGCCCGGGGATCGTCAACCACCAGGGCCGGGTTGACCAGCAGTACTCCGGCGACGGGACGGGTGGCGCCGATGCGCAGCGCCAGGGCCCCGCCCATGCTCAGGCCTGCCACAAAGACCTGGTCGCACTCGGCGTCCAGTTCCAGGAAGGCATTATCCAGGGCGGCGTGCCATTGCGGCCAGCGGGTCCGGGCGAGGTCCTGCCATGTGGTCCCGTGGCCGGGCAGCAGCGGCATTCGGACGGCAAAACCCGCTGCGGCGAATGCCATGGCCCACGCACGCAGGCCATGGGGGCTTCCTGTGAAGCCGTGGGACAGGACCACCCCCGTCCGGGTGCCTTCGCCGCTGAAGGCGCTGGTGAAGGGGCTGTGGTCCGGACCGGACGTCATGGCGTCTCCAAGGTGCTGGTGCGGCGGGCGTGGGCGGCGACGAAGCCTCCCGACCTGGCGAAAATTACGGGCGCGTCAACGTCCAGAGTAGCCACATGTCCGCTGCTGGCAAGGTCCGTCACTTCCGCGAGGTTCCCGCCCAGCCCTTTCCGCAGCAGCGCCAGCGAAGTGGGCGGGACCACGGCGTCGGTGCGCGACTTGAAGACCTGGACGGGGGCATCCACGCGGGGCAGGCCGCGCACTGCTGCACCGAACAGTTTCTTGAGTTCATGTACCGCAGCCAGCGGCGTCATTGAGTAGTCGCCGTCGTCCGTGGCCGGCGCCCCGGTCTGGTCCTCCTGGATGGGGACGGTGGTCCGCTGGAAGTATTTGAGTAAGCCAATGATCCGGACCCGGCGGTCATAGAAGCTCAGCCCCGGGTTCACCACACTGACTCCTGCCACTGCGTGGCGGGATGCCGCGAGCAGCGCGATGGCGCCGCCCATCGACAGGCCAGCCGTGAAACAGGCGTCCGTCCGCCCCGCGAGGTCGAGGAAAGCCTCTTCGTAGCTGCGGTACCAGTCCTTCCAGCTTGTCTGTGCCAGGTGGCGCCAGTCTGTTCCGTGCCCCGGCAGCAGGGGGACGGACACCGCGTACCCCAGATCCGCCAGGTGCAGGGCCCAGGGCATGATGCTCAGCGGACTGCCCGTGAATCCGTGGCAGATGGCCACTCCAATGCGCGCGTTGGCGCCATGGCCTGGATAGCTGAAAGCGGCCGGACGGGGCGGAATGCTGCTTTCAGTCATGACCCCATCGTGTCACTGTTCCAGCCAAATCTCACTAGAGTAGGGTTGCATTGAATCGCTGGCCAGGCCCGACGCAGGGCCTGGGGGCTGCCTTCCGGAGAGGTTCACCACGTGTTCTATTGGGTCATGAAAAGGATCTTCCTCGGTCCGGTGATCAGGCTGCTTTTCAGGCCCTGGGTCAAGGGCCTGGACAACATTCCGTCGCAGGGGGCCGCCATCATCGCCTCCAACCACCTCTCATTTTCCGATTCCATCTTTATGCCGCTGATGGTGCGGCGGCCCGTGGTCTTCCTGGCCAAGGCGGAATACTTCACCGGCAAGGGCCTTAAGGGCAGGCTGACGGCTGCGTTCTTCCGCCTCACCAACCAGTTGCCCATGGACAGGTCCGGCGGCGCTGCCTCGGCCGCGTCCCTGAACGCCGGCATGGAAGTACTCAACGCCGGCGGGCTCCTGGGCATCTACCCGGAGGGCACCCGCAGTCCGGACGGGCGGTTGTACCGCGGAAAGGTGGGCGTGGCCAGGCTGGCCTTGCAGGCCGGCGTCCCCGTGATTCCGGTTGCCATGATCGGCACAGACAAGGTCCAGCCCATCGGCAAGCGGCTGCCCAACATCCGCAGGATAGGTATGATCTTCGGCGAACCGCTGGATTTCAGCCAGTACCGGGAGCAGGCAGAGGACAGGACGGTCCAGCGCAAGGTCACGGACGAGATCATGTCCCGCCTGTTGAGGCTGTCCGGGCAGGAATACGTGGACGAATACGCCGCCGTGGTCAAGCTTCGCCTTGCCGGGAAACCCGGGGAACCAAGCGCCGAAGCCGAGCCCCTTGCCGCCCCGGTGGCCGCCGAAGGCGAATTTGTGCAGGACGCTGCGTCCGGCACTCCGCCGTCCAGTCGCCATGGTGTGGAGGACGACGCCGGAACGCCGGCCGCGGGGTAGCGGAACCTTCCAGGGGACGCGCCGCGGTTGTGACGTCGCCGGCGGGCAGCGTGACAGCCAGGTGCCCGCCGCTGCCGCCCTGCCGCTAGTCTTAGAGGGTGACTGAGCTATCTGCAAAACCCGCCTTTTCGCTGTCCAGCACCGCCCAGAGCGGAGCGGCCAATTATCCCGGGCTGGACCACTGGCGGGACCTTCCCATCTCCCAGCAGCCCAGTTGGCAGGACCCGGCTGTTTTCGAGGCTTCCGTGAAGGAATTGTCTGCCCTTCCGCCGCTGGTGTTCGCGGGTGAAGTGGACGTGCTCCGTGAGCGGCTGGCTGCTGCGGCCCAGGGCAAGGCGTTCCTGCTGCAGGGCGGTGACTGCGCCGAAACCTTCGAGGCCGCCACGGCGGACAAGATCAGCGCCCGCGTCAAGACGATCCTCCAGATGGCGGTGGTGCTCACCTACGGCGCGGCCATGCCCGTTATCAAGATGGGCCGGATGGCAGGCCAGTTCGCCAAGCCCCGCTCCTCCAACGACGAAACCCGTGACGGAGTCACCCTGCCCGCCTACCGCGGCGACATCGTCAACGGCTACGACTTCACCCCCGAGTCCCGCGGCCACGACGCCGCCAGGATGCTTCGCGCCTACCACACCTCAGCGTCCACCCTGAACCTCATCCGGGCCTTCACGCAGGGCGGCTTCGCGGACCTTCGCTCTGTGCACCAGTGGAACAAGGGGTTTACCGAAAACCCCGCCCACGCCCGCTACGAATCGCTGGCCCGGGACATCGACCGCGCCATCAAATTCATGGCTTCCTGCGGTGCGGACTTCGAAGCGCTCAAGCGGGTGGAATTCTTTGCAAGCCACGAGGCCCTGCTGCTGGACTACGAACGTGCTTTGACACGCATCGACTCCCGTACTGGCTTCCCCTACGACACTTCGGCCCACTTCCTGTGGATCGGGGAGCGCACCAGGGAACTGGACCATGCGCACGTCGATTTCCTCTCCCGGGTGCGCAACCCCATCGGCGTCAAGTTGGGCCCGTCCACCACGGGCGATGACGCGTTGCGCCTGATCGACAAGCTGGATCCGGACCGCGAGCCCGGACGCCTTACTTTCATCACCCGAATGGGCGCCGGCAACATCCGCGAAAAGCTGCCGGCCGTCGTCGAGAAGGTCACCGATTCCGGGGCCCAGGTCCTGTGGGTCACTGACCCCATGCACGGCAACACCGTCACGTCGCCGAACGGCTACAAGACGCGGAATTTCGACGACGTCATCGACGAGGTGCGCGGCTTCTTCGAAGTGCACCACGGCCTGGGGACGGTGCCGGGCGGCCTGCACGTTGAGATGACCGGCGACGACGTGGCTGAGTGTCTGGGTGGTGCGGACCCGATCGACCAGGAGGCCTTCCTGGATCGCTACGAGTCTGTCTGCGACCCCCGCCTGAACCACATGCAGTCGCTCGAAATGGCGTTCCTGGTGGCCGGCGCCCTCGCCAAGCACTAGCACCGCGGAGTGGGCCGGCACCGCCGGCCCACCCTGGCTACACCACCGTGATGGTGACGACGGACCCTTCCGGGACCTCCCGGTTCACCGGCGACTGGTCCCGGACTGTACCGAAGAAGCCGCCCAGGATGTTGTTCACCCGGACCTGGAATCCCAGCGCCTCCAGCGCTTTGCGCGCCTCGGATGCCTGCTTGCCGATATAGCTGGGGACCTCCACCATTTTGGGCCCCTTGGAAATGGTCAGGGTGACAGTGCCGCCCCGGGTAAGCGTCCCGTTGGCAGGGGACTGGCTGACGACCGCGCCCTCGGGAATGCTGCGGTCGAAGACCTCGTCCGGAGCAGATTCCGCGCTAAGCCCTGCCGCCTCGATCGCGTTGACCGCGTCTTCCTCGGCTTTCCCGACCACCAAAGGTACGGGAATGGGCTGCGGGCCCTTGGAAACCACAATCGCAACAGGCGTGCCGTGCCGGACAGGGGTACCGGCAGCGGGATCCTGTGACAGCACGCTTCCGGCGGCCGCCTTTTCATCGAACTGTTCTGTGACAGTTCCCAAAGCTATTTCCTGGGCATTAAGCGAGTTTTTCGCCTCTGCCAGGGTTCCGCCGGTGAGCTTCGGCACGGGGAAGAGCTGGGGCCCCTTTGACACCAGCAGCGAAACCGGCTGGAATTTCCTGATTTCCGTCCCGGCGGCGGGTTCGCTTCCTACCACCAGTCCCGTTGGCACTGCATCGTCGAAGACATCGCTCGTGGTGGAGCGGAAGCCAACCCCGCTCAGCACCTGCTGGGCCTGCGCCACTGTCTTGTTGGCGACGGCCGGTACGGCGGCCGCCGCCCCGGGACCCATCCCGAAAAACCATCCTGCGCCAGTGGCCAGAAGCGCCGCAATAATGAGGACCAGGATCCAAAGGATGCCGCGGCGGCGCGGATTTCCTTCCCGAAGTGTACGCACGGGTGTGGCGGCGGCCAGGGCGCGGAGTTTCTCGCTTTCCCTGTCCGCCCGGCGCTGCGCCCGCTTGCCCGGACGTGGCGGCGGGGGAGACCATCCGCTGTCTGCATCGTCGTCGTCGGGAAGTGCCAGCCCGGGCCGCTGCTGGGAGGCCAAGTGCGCCGTTGGGGCCCCTTCTCCCGCCCCGATCTTCGCCGGGGGCTGCTGCCGTGGCGGGTATGCGGGCGCAGCCGGACGGGCCGGAGGCATCAGGGTTGTTGGGTTGCTGCGGGCGGCCAGGACCTCAGTCTGGTGCTGGGAGGCTGCGGCAGCGGCCGCGGGAGGCTGCAGGTCCAGTTCGGCGTCGGTAAGGTTGGTCCTGATGTGGCGCAGTTCCTGAAGCAGCGCATTGCCGTCCACTGGGCGGTTCTCCGGATCGTTGGCCGTGCACCACTGCACCAGTTCGTCAACTTCCCCGGCCAGGCCGGGCACCAGGTCCGACGGCGGGCTAACGGTGCCGTTGACGTGCTGGTAGGCCACCTGGATGGGTACTTCGCCCTCGAACGGTTGCCTGCCGGTCAGCATTTCGTACAGCATGATACCGACGGAATACACGTCACTGCGTGCGTCCGCGGGCTTGCCCAGCACCAGTTCCGGCGAGATGTAGGCTACGGTCCCGATCAGCGCCCCGGTGCTGGTTGAGCTGGTGACGGCACGGGCCAGGCCGAAGTCGCCGATTTTGATTCTTCCGTCATCGGCGATCAGGACGTTTTCGGGCTTCACGTCACGGTGGATGAAACCGGCTGCGTGTGCGGCGGCCAGCCCCTCCACCACCGGATCGATCAGTGCCAGCGCCAGCCGGGGCGGCAGGGCGCCCCTGTCCCTCAGCACGTCCCTCAGCGTGTGGCCCTTGATGTACTCCATGACAAGGTAGGCGGTGTTGCCGTCGTTGCCCTGGTCCAGGACACCCACGACATGCGGATGTGACAGCCGGGCCGCCGCTTTTGCCTCGCGGCCCAGCCTCCCCAGGAAGTTCTCGTCGGCAGCAAGGTGGGGGTGCAGGACCTTTAATGCCACCTCACGGTCCAGCCTTTGGTCTACAGCCAGGTAGACGGTGGACATTCCGCCGCGGGCAAGCCGGGACATGACCGCATAGCGGTTATCCACCAACGTCCCTGCAACTGCGTCCGACACGTGTTCCTGCACCCTACGATCCTAATCCCGCAGCAAAACGCGTCCGAAACGAAAACGGGTCCGAACCGGTAACGGTTCGGACCCGCATTCAGGAATTGGCCGGCGGCCGGCTCAGCTGAAGTTCTTCTGATGTGCCTTGATGGCGGCCAGGTACGCCTTGGTATCGTCGTACATGCCGTACTTGCTGACCGAGTACTGGCCCTGGTAGTAGCCGGCAATAGCGGTGTCCTGGTCCTTGCTGGTAGCCAGCAGCTGCCGGATGATCGCCACGCCGGCGGTAGCGTTGTCATACGGGTCCAGCAGGTTCAGCTTGCGTCCCACCAGGTCTGATGCCCACTGCCCGGAGCTGGGTATGATCTGCATCGTGCCGATGGCGTTGGCCGGTGATACGGCCCGCTGGTTGAATCCGGATTCCTGGAAGGCGAAGGCAAGTGCCAGGGAGGAATCCACGCCCATCCGGCGTGCCGTGTCGGCAACGATGTTCTTCATTTCCTCCCGCGAGGGAACGGGCGAAGCATTCAGCAGCGCCTTGTTTTCGTTGGCGGAGCTGACCACGGCGGCCGGGTAGCTGAATCCCAGGAAGGAACTGGGGACCAGGGGAGCGGCAGCAGGCTGCGGCGCCGCCGGGGCGGGCTGGGAGGCGGGCTGGCCGGAGCCGCCGGGGATGACCAGTTTGCTGCCGGGGTAGATGATGCTGGTCATGCCGAGCTTGTTCGCCGAGAGCAGGTCCGACAGCTTCACCCCGTTCCTCGATGCAATGGCCGACAACGTGTCTCCGGCCTTAATCGTGTAGGAGCCTGTTGCCGGCGCCGATGTGACTGCCAGGGCAGGCGCGGGTGCTGCCGGGGCGGGAGCCGGAGCTGCCGGGGCAGGTGCGGCGTCGCCGGCACCCACCTTGATCTTCTGCCCGGGGTAGATGATGGAGCGCATCGAGAGGTTGTTCCAGGCGAAGACGTCCGAAAGCTGCACGTTGTGCGTTGCTGCGATGGCACCCAGGGTGTCACCCGGCTTCACGGTGTAGCTTGCCCCACCCGAAGGCGCAGGGGCAGGCGCTGCCGGGGCGGGGGCAGGCGCAGGTGCGGCTGGCGCGGCCGATCCTGACAGCTTGAGTTTCTGTCCCGGATAAATGATGGTGTTGGCCTGCAGGTTGTTCAGCTTGAGGATTTCTCCGGTGTCCAGGCCGAAGCGGCCGGCGATCGCACTGACGGTATCGCCGCGGACAATCGTGTACTCCGCCGGTGCCGCCGGCTGCGCGGGCTGGAAGGCTGCCGGGATGGTCGCGGAGACAACAGCAGCTGGAATGACTGTTCCTGCCGCTTTGGCCGCAGCCTGGGCTTTCATTGCTGCTGCCAGGCTGCTCGGGATGTTCCGCACCGGCTGCTGCGCGGTGGCGGGCTGGGCGAGGGCCAAGGATGACAGTACGACCGCTGGCAGTGCCGCAGTGGTGGCGGCAATCATGGGCAGACTCGGTTTGGGGGACTGCTTGGGCGAGCGGGACATCGTCATCGGAAAGAATCCTCTTCTCAACTGCGGGTGCGGACGCGGACGGGGATGCCGCTTTCAATCTTGATACTACTGTGACTTAAGTTATTCCTGTTACAACTGTGATTAAAGTGAATCTCTCACGAATTTGGGATTAGCACAAGAAGTTGGGATTCCCGGTAATGCCCGCTCTTTGGGAGTGTCTGGATGCCGGGCTGGAATGAAATTGCGCCGACTAGGCGCCGGGGACGGTAGCGTGGCAACCTTGATCCGTGAATAACGTAGAAAACCTGGTGGGCGAGTGGTTGCCGCTGCCCGACGTCGCCCGTTTATTGGATGTTTCAGTCACCAAGGTCCACAGCCTGATTGACGAACACGCCCTCGCGGCATTGCGCGTTGGGGAACGGAAGATCCGGTCCGTTCCCGCGGAATTCATCCAGGACGGCCAGGTCGTGGACAGCCTTAAGGGGACGATCGTGGTGCTGGCTGATGCCGGCTATTCGGACGAGGACCTTATTGTGTGGCTGTTTACGGCCGATGAATCACTGCGTGGCCGCCCTATTGATGCCTTACGGGAAGGCCGCAAGACCGAAATCAGGCGCAGGGCCCAGACTTTGGCCTGGTAATCACCGCCTTCAGGAGGCTCGGCTGACGGTCGCTTCAGCCAGCCTCCGCAGGGCGGTTTTGGGCAACTCTTCCAACGGAAGCCCTTCAAGGGCATCGAACGCTGCAGCGCCGAATTCAGCGATCAGGACTTCGGTGGCCTGCAGCGCTCCGGAATCCTCGATAATCCGTCGAATTTCGATGATGTCGGATTCGGATAGTTCGGGCTTGCCGAGGCTGGCATCGATAAATGCCGACTCTTCCGGCGAGGCCTGGTCCAGGGCAAGGGCCACCAGCACCGTCCTCTTGCCTTCGCGCAAGTCATCACCCGCCGGTTTGCCGGTGGTGAGTGGATCGCCGAACACGCCCAGGACGTCGTCGCGCAGCTGAAAGGCTTCGCCGAGCGGAAGGGCGAACGCGGAATAGCCACGGAGCAACTCATTGGAGGCTCCGGCCAAGGCTCCGCCCAGAGCCAGCGGGTGCTCGGTGGAGTACTTGGCACTCTTGAACCGGATGATCGACTGCGCCCTGCCCACGGCACCGGCACGGTCACGAACCGGTCCCGCCACTTCTTCCAGGATGTCAAGGTACTGGCCGGCCATTACCTCTGCCCGCATGAGGTTGAAGATCAGCCTGGCCCTGCTTCCCGATGCGGCCCGCTCGCCGATATCGGTGAACGCCTCCTCGCTGAAGGACAGGCAAAGGTCGCCCGCGAGGATAGCTGCCGCCTGGCCAAAGCGTTCGCTGTCCAGCGCCCAGCCCTGGGCGGTGTGCAGCTGGCTGAAGCGGCGGTGCACGCTCGGCCCGCCCCGCCGGGTGTCTGAGCGGTCAATGATGTCGTCGTGGATCAGGGCGGCAGCCTGGAACAGCTCGAGCGCAGCACCGGCCGTGACCACCTGGCCGGCCCCGGCCGCCCCGCCCGCACCCCGCCAGCCCCAATAGCACATCAGGGCCCGGAGCCGCTTGCCTCCGGTGACAAGATTGGAGATCGAACCCATGATGGGCTCGATGTCCGGGGAGATGCCGGACATCACGGACTGCCGTGCCGTCAGGAAAGCGGTCAGCTCGCCGGCCACCCCTGCCACGAAGTCGGCCTGCTCATTCCTCAGCTGCTCGGCCGCCGTCACTTGGCTGACTCAGCTGCCACGTTGGCGCCGATGGTGAAGGTGGATACGCCTGCAGCTTCAACCACCGAGAGGTTGACAGTCTCGTTGTCGCCGCGCACGAAATCCTTGGATGCCACCCCGCCAACCTTGTCGCCGGGAACAGCTTTGAAACCCTGGCCTTCCAAGGCCTTGGTGTAGAAATCCAGCACGGAAGCAGTGGGGGCGGTGACAGTTCCGACGAGCGCGGCCGTGGCAGGCTTGGAGGCCTTGTCAAAACTGCTGGAAACTACCGTTGCCCCCGTCATCAGGGGCAGGAGTTGCTGGGGGAAACCCTGCACCACGGCGCCCACGGTGGCGGAGATGTTGGGCGACGCCGAAGGGCTGGGGGAGGCGGTCAGGGTGGAACTGGTCGCGGCAATGGATACGGACCGGGATGGCTCTGCCTGTCCGGACGGGGTCTGGCTGCAGGCGGCCAGGGCGAGTGCCCCGATGGCGGCAAGTGCGGCAAGGCCGGCTGGCTTGAAGTTTCCAATAGCCGTCACAGAGACTTTCCTCCTGGTGTTGTTGGCGGAACCAGCCTCCAGTTTAGCCAGCCTCCTCTGCGGGTCCGGACACTCCAAGGTCCTGGCGACCTGCGGTTCTGGCAAACTGTCCAGTCCCGACATCCGGGCAGCCCAGGGAAACCGATAGGATGCATCCGTGGGGCCCGCAGGTATCAACAAGCCATCCGCCGCGCGCCTTCCAGGCCGCCGGCCAACGTGCATCATGCACGTGGACATGGATGCCTTCTTTGTTTCGGTGGAGCTCCGGACGCGCCCGGAACTTCGGGGAAAGCCCGTGATCGTTGGCTTCCCCGGGGAACGTTCAGTGGTCCTCTCAGGGTCCTATGAGGCCCGCGCCTTTGGCGTCAAGTCTGCAATGCCCATGGCGGTGGCCATGCGGATGTGTCCGCAGGCGGTGGTCATTGAACCGCGGCACAAGCTCTACTACGAGGTGTCCGGGCAGCTGATGGAAATCTTCGAATCCATCACCGGATTGGTCGAGCCGCTCAGCGTTGACGAGGCCTTTCTTGACGTCACCGGAGCACTGCGGCGGCTGGGGCCGCCCAGGGGAATCGGTGAGCTTATCCGCCGGCGCGTGGCGGCCGAGCTGGGCATCACTGCCTCGGTGGGAATCGCGGAATCCAAGTTCGTGGCGAAGATCGCGTCCACCAGATGCAAACCGGATGGCCTGCTGCTCATTGGCCCGGACGAAACTGTGCCTTATCTTCACAGCCTTCCGGTGGGTGCCCTGTGGGGCGTGGGTGCCAAGACAGGAGAGGTCCTGGCGAAGATGGGAATCAGGACTGTGGCTGACGTTGCGGCGACCCCCGTGTCCTCGTTGAAGAAGGTCCTGGGCGCGACCGGAGAGCACGTGCACCAGCTTGCCTGGGGTATCGACCCCCGTGCGGTTACCCCGGTACGGCTTGAAAAGAGCATTGGAGCCGAGGAGACCTTTGCTTCAGATACCGCCGATGAGGCCCTCCTTCGCCGGGAACTGCTGCGGCTCTCCCACCGCACCGCGGCCCGTTTGCGGAGCTCGGGAATGGTGGCCCGGACCGTCGCGCTGAAGCTGCGGTTCGCCGACTTTTCCACCATCACCCGCAGCAGGACGGTCCAGACTCCGGTGGACAGCGCGCAGCTGATCTACGCGGTGGCACTCCAGCTCCTGGAGTCGGTTGGGACCAGGGCCATGGCCGTGCGGCTGGTGGGGGTCAGGGCCGAGCAGTTGGAGGAAGCGGCCCGTACCTCGCTCCAGCTAAGCATTGACCGCAGGGATGAGAACTGGCGGGCGGCCGAGCAGGCGCTGGACGAGGTGACGCGCAAGTTCGGCAACAAGTCCGTCCTGCCGGCCCGCCTGATGGAGCCGGAGGGCCGGCCCGGCGACGGCTCCCAGCGGCCTGCCTGAAGGGTCCCTCGAAGTCATTGCCGTCTTTCAGATCAGCCCTCAACAATCTATCCTTGAGATACATAGTTTTCGAGTGAATGGACTTACTGCCGGACCCTCTTGGACATGCTCCCGCTCCCGCGAACGCATGCTGCTTTCCTGTTCCCGCCACGGCCGGCGGAACGGGAACTTTACAGCAACAGCAGGCGTTCAAGGGGGTAGAAGTAGTGGCTGGGATCAGCCCGGACGTTGGCCTACAAAAGGAGGTCGTGATGCCGCTGTCGGAGCACGAACAGAAGCTGCTTGAGCAGCTTGAAAAGCAGCTTCACGAGGACGACCCGAAGTTCGCGAACTCAATGGGTTCGGACCCGGGACGTTCCTGGTCCACAAGACATGTGGTCATTGGGGTCCTCTGCGCCCTTGCCGGCGTCTTCCTGTTGCTGGTCGGTGTCACCCTCCAGAACATCTTTGTCGGCGTCCTGGGCTTCGTGGTCATGGGTGGCGGGGTGTACTTTGCCACTATGCGCAGTTCCCGGGCGACGGCCGGACGCAAGGCCGGCGGGGGAAAGGCCGGCAAGCAACGGAGTTCGTTCATGAGCAGCCTTGAAGAGCGTTGGGACGAGCGCCGCAAGGGTGAACCGTAAGCAGTCCGGCGCATCCGGTCCCAGGATCCTCCACTCCGCTCCCCTGAGAGTAGGGGTTGCAGGAAAAGACCCGCTTCGGCGGGTCTTTTCGCTTTTAAACGTCGCAGCCGGCGGGCTTCGGGGCACATCCAATTGTCTGCCCCCATCGCATGCCGTGTGTGCCATTGATTGGCCCCCTCACCGGGTGAAAAAGCCCTCCACTTTCCACCACGGCCCGGAATCCGCGGTATTTCAAGGCTTCTTTCCCAGAATTGGGCCGCCATGGGGTCCGTTTTGCGTTGACTGTGGTGGAAAGTGGAGTAATGTGGAGGACATAAGAGGGTGGTTGCAACATAGGGGATGTGCAGTTCCTGACAGCGGACAGGCGGTGGGCCAGTGTTTCTGGGCACTCACTCGCCGCGTCTGGATGAAAAGGGACGGATCATTCTCCCCGCGAAGTTCCGGGAGGAACTTGCCAGCGGCCTGGTGCTCACAAGGGGCCAGGAACGTTGCATCTACGTCTTCAGCGAGAAGGAATTTGCACGGGTCCACGAGCAGATGCGGGAGGCGCCAATCTCCTCCAAGCAGGCACGTGACTACATCCGCGTATTTCTCTCTGGAGCCTCGGACGAGGTACCTGACAAGCAGGGGCGCGTGACCATTCCACCGGCGCTCCGGGAGTATGCAGGACTCGGGAGGGAACTTGCCGTTATCGGCGCCGGTACCCGCGCCGAGATCTGGGACGCCCAGGCTTGGAATGACTACCTTGCGGAAAAGGAGACGGCCTTTTCCGAAACTGACGATCCCATTCCGGGCATTCTCTGAATCCCGGAGCGGGGCAGCAGGTGGCTTCTTGGATGAGATCTCCAGCCGGCCCACCGGCTGCCAACCTGGCTCACCTTCCCCGGAGCCAGGCGGGCGGAACGGTAGGCGCGGATGGGGATCTGGTCCCAGAAGCAGCAGGTGACAACGACGGCGGGAAAGGACCAGGCATGACCGATCAACCCAAGCCCACGTCCGAACGCCATGTGCCGGTCCTTCGCGACCGGTGCATCAATTTGTTGGCACCTGGCTTCGAAGCAGCAAGGCTCCGCGGTGAAACCCCCATTGCGGTGGACGCAACCCTGGGCATGGGCGGCCACTCCGAGGCAATGCTCCAGCGGTTTCCCGACCTCCACCTCATCGGCATCGACCGTGATGAGGAGGCGCTGGCCCTCGCAGGGGAGCGGCTGGCTCCTTTCGCGGCCCGGACTGATCTGGTCCACGCGGTGTACGACGAGATCCAGGACGTCCTGGAGGACCTCGGTGTGGCCGAGGTGCACGGGATCCTGATGGACCTTGGCGTCTCCTCCCTGCAGTTGGATGAGCGTGAGCGCGGTTTCGCCTACTCCTTTGATGCGCCGCTGGACATGCGCATGGACACCAGCCGTGGCCAGACCGCAGCGGATGTGGTCAATACCTACAGCGAAGAGGATCTCGTCCGGATCATCCGCAAGTGGGGCGAGGAAAAGTTCGCCGGACGGATTGCCAACAGGATCGTCGCAGCCCGTGCGGTCAAGGAATTCAGCACCACCGGGGAACTGGTGGAGCAGATCCGCTCGGTGGTTCCTGCCTCCGCGGCGAAATCAGGAGGACATCCTGCCAAGCGGACTTTCCAGGCCTTGAGGATTGAGGTCAACGAGGAACTCGACGTCCTGGAACGCGCCGTGCCCGCTGCCGTGGATTCCCTGGCCTTAGGCGGCCGCATCGTGGTCATGTCCTACCACTCCCTCGAGGACAAGATCGTCAAAGGCGTTCTCCAAACCCGCTCCCGGTCCTCGGCTCCCCTTGGCTTTCCCGTTGAACTGGAAGAGCACAAACCCGAACTCAAGACCCTGACCAAAGGCACCGAAGTGCCCACCGCCGTCGAAATCGCTGAAAATCCCCGCGCTGCCTCCGCCAGGCTTCGCGCGGCAGAACGAATCAGAGCCAGGAGAGCTGCATGAGCACCGCCGCCGTCAAGAACTTTCCCATTGTTTCAGGCAGTTCGGCGGCCGATGCCAGGCCTGCAGGTGAACCGGACGGGGGTCGGAAGGGCCGTACTCCGCTCTCGGTTGTCCGCACGGCCCCCCGAAAGCGCCGGGCGCCCTTCGTGGTGCTGTGCTTTGCCATGCTCGCCGTGGCGTTGGTGGCGGTTCTGGTCCTGAACATCTCGGTGTCCACCGCGCAGTACCAGCTGGTGGAGCTGCGGGCCAAGCAGAACACGCTGACCAAGACGAACCAGGACCTCACCCAGCAGGTGCAGGGTTTCGAGGCGCCGCAGAACCTGGCGGCCAAGGCCACCGAGCTGGGAATGGTGGCGTCCACCGTCAAGGGCCAGATCGACCTTTCCACGCTGTCGGTGACCGGAAAGGCCACCCCCGCGGTCAAGGGCGCTGCGGCAGGAGCCGTCATCCCCTCGCCGGCGGTGGCAGGGCAGCTCATCGTACCGCCGGCAGCCAAGGATGCAGCCGCGGATAAGGCCACGACGCCGAATGCCGGCAAGGATGCGGCCGCAGCTGCCTCCGCCGACGCCGCAAAGACCGCTGCTGCCCAGGCGGCAGCCGCTGCCCAGGCGGCCGCCGCGGCCGCGAAGCCCGCCCCCGAACTTCACGGCGGTTCGGTTCCGGCGCCCCAGCAGAAGGCTCCCGGACAGTAAAGCGCAGGCAGGACAGGCAGCAGCGTCGAGCAGCAAGGAATATCACGGTGGCGGAGACGACCGGCAAGGCAGGAAAAAGCAAGGCACCCAACGCCACAAAGCGCTTGCGGCTGGGACTGGGCGTCATGCTCACGCTCCTTCTGGTGGTGGGTGGGAAGCTCTTCCTGGTCCAGGGGCTCGACGTCGGCGGCATGGCCGAAGCGGCCCTGAACAGCCGCATGACGTCCGCCATCCTGCCGGCCGAGCGTGGAAGCATCCTGGACTCACGCGGCACCGTCCTGGCCAACAGCGTGATCCGCTACAACATCGTGGTTGACCAGCGGGTCAACACCAAGACCGACTCCTACAAACGGCTTGAGCCCCAGGCCGACGGCCACGAGAAGCTGGTGGATGTCAGCCGCGACCAGGCAATCTCCGAACTTGCCGCGGCCCTTGGCATGGACACCAACGCCGTTCGCGACGCCGTGACAGGGGTACAGCCCTATTACATTGTGGCCAAGGACGTGAAGCCCGACGTTGAAGACCGGATCTCCAAGCTCCAGGTCCCCGGCATCGTGGCCGAGGGCGTCAGCAAACGCGTCTACCCGAACGGCGCTGTGGCCGGGGGAGTGGTGGGATTCCTCCAGGACGGCACCACCGGAACGGCCGGCATTGAACAGACGCAGGACGACCAGCTCAAGGGCAAGGACGGCAAGCGCCTCTTCGAGATCGGCGCCGACGGGCTCCGCATCCCGGTGGGCCTTGACGAACTGACCCCGCCGCAGAACGGCAAGGACGTCAAGCTCACCCTCAACTCGGACCTTCAGTATTTTGCCCAGCAGGCCATCCAGAGCCAGACGGACAAACTCAGTGCCGAGTGGGGCGCCATTATTGTGATGGATGCCAAGACCGGGAACCTGCTTGCCCTGGCCGACACCAATGCACCGGACCCCAACAACCCGGGGCTGGTGGCGGCGAAGGACCGCGGTGTACGTTCCGTAACGGCAGCATACGAGCCCGGATCGGTAGAGAAGATGATTACGGCCGCGTCTGTGATCGACGAAGGGCTTGCCAGCCCGCTGGACCACTTCACTATCCCGCCCACCTACACCGTAGACGGCCAGACCTTCAGCGACGCGTTCACGCACGGCACCGAGGAACGGACCCTGGCCGGCATTATCGGCTACTCCATGAACACCGGCACGGTCATGGCCGGCCAGCGGCTCAGCAAGGAACAGCGGTACGACTGGCTGAAGAAGTTCGGCATTGGTGAGGCGCCGGACATCGGGCTCCCAGCGACGGCATCGGGGATCCTCACACCGCCTGACCAGTGGGACGGACGCCAGCAGTACACGGTCCTGTTCGGACAGGGAGTTTCGCAGTCCACGCTCCAGACGGTCCGTGCCTACCAAAGCATCGCCAACAACGGGGTCATGCTGCAGCCGCGGTTGATCGATTCGTATGTTTCCCCTGACGGCACCGAGGAGAAGGTGCCGGCCCAGCCGTCGCGGCAGGTGGTTTCCCAAGGCACGGCCCAGCAGGTCAAGGACATCCTGGAAAGCGCCGTCACGGAGGGCGAAATCAAGGATGCCGGCATCGACGGCTACCGGGTGGGGGCCAAGACGGGCACGTCCGAATCCCCGTGCGACGACGGCAAGTCAGGCTACTGCGGCTACACGGCCTCCATTGTGGGAATGGCGCCGATGGATGATCCGCGGTTTATTGTGGAGGTGGTCCTCCAGCGGCCGAAGGGCAGCATCTACGGCATCACCAACGGACCGGTTTTCCGGTCCGTCATGAGCCAGGCGCTGCGGACCTACAACGTCCAGCCTTCAACCGGCCAGCCGGCCAGAATGCCGCAGTACGCCAAGTAGCCGCTGCGACACGCCGGAAGTACCAGCAGCATCCAGCGCATCACAGTGCCGGCGTCAACCATGCCTGGCACGCCCTAGCACCATCGGAGATCCCCTTGTCAGAGTTCACCACGCCCGGCAGCGACACGGCCCGGGACGAAAGTCCGGCCGGCTTCCGGCCCGCAGCCGTCGCGGCTGTCCCGCTTGCCGCCGTCGGGGAAGCCCTTGGCGTAGCT
>DATIMT010000051.1:0-24712 GCA_035475035.1 Arthrobacter sp. | reverse complement strand
GGGACTTACCTGGCCGGACATGATGGGCCTGGTGGTCCTCTCTGGCGTCACCATGCTGATCCTGGTCCTCACCGGTTTCCGCACCGCGGTCTTCAGGGCCGTCCCGGACGGCCTCAAGACCGCAATCGTGGTGGGCATCGGTCTGTTCATCGCCCTGATCGGGCTGGTCAACGCCGGTTTCGTGCGGCGCATCCCGGACGTAGCAGGCACCACGGTGCCCGTCGGCCTGGGCTTCGAAGGCAAGCTGCTGGGCTGGCCCACCGCCGTTTTCGTTTTCGGCCTGATACTGACCATCGCCCTGGTGGTGCGCAAGGTCAAGGGCGCCATCCTGATCGGCATCATCACCTCCACGGTGCTGGCCGTCATCCTCGAGTCCACCCTGCACATCGGCCCCAGCTTCGACGGCAAGACCTCCAACCCCCAGGGCTGGTCCCTGGTGGCACCCGCGTTCTCCGGCTGGGCCGCCCCGGACCTCTCCCTGATCGGCAAGGCCAACCCGTTCGGCGCCTTTGAGCACCTCGGTTTCGTGGCCGCAACGCTGCTGGCGTTCGTCATCCTGCTCAGCATCTTCTTCGACGCCATGGGCACCATGGTGGGCCTGGCCAACGAGGCCGGCACGGTGGACGAACACGGCAACATTCCCGACGTCGACCGTGTGCTCCAGGTGGACGCACTCGGCGCCATCATCGGCGGCGGCGCGTCCGTCTCCTCCAACCAGATCTACGTCGAAGCCGGTGCCGGCATCGGCGAAGGCGCCCGGACCGGCGTCGCCTCGCTCGTCACCGGCTTCCTCTTCCTGGTGGCCATGTTCTTCACCCCGCTGATCAACCTTGTCCCGTTCGAGGCCGTGGCCCCGGCCCTTGTGGTGGTCGGTTTCATGATGGTGTCCCAGGTGGGCAAGATCGACTGGCAGGACTGGGGCATCGCCATCCCCGCGTTCCTGACCTTCACCCTGATGCCCTTCACCTACTCCATCGCCAACGGCCTGGGCGCAGGCTTCATCGCCTACGTCCTGATCCGCACGGTCCAGGGCAGGGTCAAGGACATCCACCCGCTGATGTGGGCCGTGGCTGCGGCGTTCCTGTTGTTCTTCGCCATCGGCCCCATCGAGGCCGCACTGGGCATGTAGTCACACGGGCGTGTTCGGGGCGAGCCCCTCGTCCCCGGATACCGCCAGCGCCCTCCGTTGGCGCAGCCGGTCCAGCCGGTTCATCAGGGGCGAGGTGGTGGCGCCATGGATCACGATGGACAGCGCCACCACCAGGCCAATGAAGGACCAGAGCCAGTGTGCCTGGTCAGTGAAGTGGCCTTCGGCCAGCGCAAAGGCCAGGTAGTACAACGACCCGATTCCGCGGATGCCAAAGAATGAGAGTGCCACCCGTTCCCGGGGACCTGTCTTGCCGCCCAGCAGGCCCAGCCAGCCCGCCAGTGGCCGGACCACCAGCAGGAAGGCCAGCGCCACCAGCACTTCCGGCAGCCCGATTCCGGCGAGCAGCCCACGGGCAATGGCACCGCCGAGCAGGACCAGGATCACCACCGTCAGGAGCCGTTCCAGCTGCTCCACATAGGAGTGCAGCACCCGGTGGTAGCCGTGCGTCCGCTCTGCCGCCCGGATGGTCACGGCACAGACGAACACCGCAATGAACCCGTACCCTTCCACCATCTGCGTGAGCCCGTACGCCAGGAACGTTGCGGCCAGGGCCACAAAGCCTTCGGAGTGGTTGGAGAGCCTGAGGCTGTCTGCCCGGGCGGAGAAGAACAGCCTGGCGAGTACCTTGCCGGTGAGGAAGCCCACCAAGAGCCCGATGGCCAGCCGCCACAGGACGTCCAGCCCAAACCATTCACCGAACCAGGCGGTCGGGTTTGCCCCGGCGATGCTGATGGCAATGGCCAGGTAGACGAACGGGAAAGCCAGCCCGTCGTTGAGCCCGGCTTCGGAGGTGAGGCCGAAGCGCACCTCGTCCTCCTTGTCCGCGCGGTCATCCTGGTCCGCGGGTTCGCCCACCTGGACCTCGGAGGCGAGGACGGGGTCCGTGGGGGCAAGGCTGGAGGCCACCAGCAGTGACGCGCCCAGCCCCAGGCCCAGGAACCACATGCCCAGCAGCGTCAGCCCCAGGATGCACAGCGGCATGGCGATCCCCAGGAGCCGCCAGGTGGTGGACCAGCGCTTGCGGCCCACCGGCCGGTCCAGGGCCAGCCCGGCACCCATCAGCGAAATGATCACGCAGACCTCCGCAAGGTGCATGACAAAATCGTTGTGCTCCACCGGATTCGGGTCCGGCAGCGAGGGAATCAGCGCGAAAGCACCCATCCCTGCGCCCAGGAAAACCATCGGCATGGACAAAGGCATGTCGCGCAGCAGCTTGGGCAGCACGGCGGCGATGAAGACCGCCAGGCCTGCCACGGCAAAGAGGATGTCTGGGGCTTGGAACATGGGGCGGCTCTCCAGCCTGGAATGGTTGCGTGGATCCGGCGCGGGAATGTCACGTATCGATCGGGCGGGCTGCTCTCACCATATCCCCTGCACCGGGCATCTCCGCCGCGCCGGCCTCCTGCCGGATTTCTTGGATCCCGGACAGGGCGACGGCGGCGTTGCTGGTTTTCGTGCCCGGCGTGCGGTGAGCTTAAGGCATGTCCCTCCAGCTCCCCGCCGTCGACGTCCCGCCCCAGCCCTGGACAGGAAGGTTCGACGGCGATGGCCCCGGCCACCGGCGATGGTGGCAGGCTGTGAATGCCGGCCGCGGGCCGGGGCCGGGAGAAGCCGCGGGCCGCAAGCCGGCTGCCCTGCTGGGCTTCGCCAGCGACGAGGGGGTGCGCCGGAACAAGGGCCGCACCGGAGCGTCCGCCGCGCCCGCGGCCCTCCGGAAAGCCCTGGGCCCGCTGGCTTTCCACCTGGATCGGCGGGTGGCCGACCTCGGCGACGTCGTGGTGTCAGGTCAGGACCTGGAAGCCGGGCAGGAACGGCTTGGCCAGGCCGTGGCCGCCCTCCTTGATGCCGGCCACCAGACCGTGGTCCTGGGCGGCGGGCATGAGACGGCCTACGCCAGCTACCTCGGCGTCAGCGCATCCTCACCCGTGCGGAACGGGCAGCGCCTTGGCGTCCTGAACCTTGACGCCCACTTCGACCTCCGCGACGAGCCAGTGCCCAGTTCGGGGACCCCGTTCCTGCAGATGGCCCGTGCTGAAGCGGACGCCGGACGCGAATTCCGCTACGCCGTCGTCGGCATCTCTGAGCCAAACAACACCCGCGTCCTGTTCGATACCGCCCGGAAGCTGGGCGTCCGTTACCTGCTGGACGAGGACTGCGCCGCGGACCGGGTCCGGGACTTCGTGGCCGCTTTCCTGGCGGACATCGACGTCCTGTACCTGACCATCGACCTCGATGTCCTGCCCGCCGCGGTGGCACCCGGGGTCAGCGCGCCCGCAGCCTACGGAGTGCCGCTGCCTGTCATTTCGGCAGCGTGCCGGCAAGTGGCGCAGAGCGGAAAGCTCCTGCACCTGGACGTGGCGGAGCTGAACCCGGCGTTTGATGTGGACGGCAGGACCGCCCGGACCGCCGCACGGTTGGTGGACACGCTGCTGCGCTGACGGGTGTTGCCGCCTTGCCAGGCCCTGATTCAGGCCTTCAGGACGTACCGCCGTTCCGGCCGGCCCACCCCGTACTTGAGCCGCACGTCCAGCGTGCCTTCGTCGTGCAGGTATTCCAGGTAGCGGCGGGCGCTGACGCGGGAGGTGCCCAGTTCCTGGGCCACTTCCGCGGCCGAGACGTCACCGGCGGCGGCGTTGAGGGCGCCCTCCACCAGCCTCAGCGTCTCGATACTGCAGCCCTTGGGGAGTGGGCGTTCAGCGCGGTCCAGGCCGAACACACGGTTGACGTCCGACTGCTCGGCCACGTCCTTGGAGGCATCCAGGCTTTGGTAGGCGTTCCGGTAGTGTTCCAGCCGCTCCTGGAGGTCCGTCCGTGAAAAGGGCTTGATCAGGTAATGGACAATGCCACCCCGCAGTGCCTTCCGCACGGTCTCCACCTCGCGGGCGGCACTGATGACCAGCACGTCAAGTTCCGGCGCCACGCCGCGCAGGCGCTGCATCAGGTCCAGGCCGTTGATATCCGGCAGGTGGATGTCCAGGAGCACCAGGTCCGGCTGGAGCCGTTCCGTCTCCGCAACGGCCTGGGCTCCGGTGTGTGCAGCACCCACCACGGTGAAGCCTGGCGTCCGCTGGATGAAGCCGGCATGCACCTTGGCCACCATGAAGTCGTCATCGACGATCAGGACCTTGATCATGGCCGGGTACTCCCTCGTTTCAGCACGGCGGTAAAGACTGCCCCATTATCGTTGGCCACCGTCAGGTCCCCGCCACTGCGGCGGCACACTACCCGGGACAACGCCAGCCCGAAGCCCCGGCTGCCGGACGCGTCCGCTTCCTTGGTGGTGAAGCCCTGACGGAAGATGTGGTCGGTGGAGCCGCCGGGAATGCCGGGGCCGTTGTCCCGCACCGTCACCACAACGTCTCTTCCGGCCTTGCCCTCCACCAGCACCGCGACGGCTGCCTGCGGGAGCCCGGTGACGGCGTCGAACGCGTTGTCCACCAGGTTCCCCACCACTGTGGTGAGGTCCCTGGACAGCTCGTCATCAACCTTGTCCAGAACGGAGTCGGGGTCCAATTGAAGGGCCGCACCGCGTTCTGCGGCAAGGCTCGACTTGGCGATCAGCAGGGCAGCGAGCGCGGGATCCTTGATCCGGCCGGTCACTTCGTCATTGAGCCGGGTCCGGTCCACGGTGGCACCGTTGACGAACTGGACCACGGAGTCATATTCGCCGATCTGGATCAGTCCGGAGATGACGTGCAGCTGGTTGGCAAACTCGTGCGCCTGGGCCCGCAGCGTGTCCGTGGCGGTGCGGGTGGTGCCGAGTTCATGCTCCAGTTCGGAGAGTTCAGTGCGGTCGCGAAGGGTTGTCACCGAGCCGATTACCCTCCCGCGGGACTGGATGGGCACACGGTTCATGACCACCAGCCGGTCCCCCACGAGCACCAACTGGTCCGGCCCCGGCTGCTCGCGGGTGAGGACTTCCTTGAGCGCGGGTTCGACGGCGAGGCCCGCCACGCGTTTGCCCACACAGTCAGGAGGCAATCCCAGCAGGGCCCGTGCGCTGTGGTTGGCCACCGTGATCCGCTCGTGCAGGTCCAGCGCAACCACACCTTCCTTGAGGCCGTGCAGCATGGCTTCCCGGTTTTCCACCAGGCTGGTGATTTCGCTGGGTTCCATGCCCAGGGTCTGCCGTTTTACCCGCCGCGACAGCAACAGGGAGCCGGCGATGCCCAGGACGCTGGCGACCCCCAGGTAGGTGAGGAGGTTGGGGACGGCGTCGCCGAGTCGTTCAAGCACGGTGGGATAGGTGCGGCTGATGGAGGCGATGCCGATCATCCTGCCGGTGTCGTCAAGGACCGGGACGTGGGCGGACAGCAGTGGTGCCGGCGTCCCGCCGACGACGCCGGTCCAGGCCCTGCCTTCCATCACCCTGCTTGCGCCGAGCTCCAACGGTTCGCCCAGCAGGCTGGGGTCCGAGGACGCCACCACGGTGCGGTCCATTTTTGCCAGGGTCACCCGGGATGAGCCCGAGACGATCCGCACGGATTCTGCCACGGCGGGCAGCACGGCCCCGCCGCGGGGTTCAGTGTCGGGTAGGAGTTCGCGCACCACCGGGTTGCCGCCCAGGGCTTCCGCGGCCGAGAGGGCACGCCTGCCTTCGGTCCGTTCAAAGGCCGCTGCGGACTGGGCCAGGGAGATGGCCACCACGCCCACCAGGACCGCCAGGACAATGAGCAACTGCAGCAGAAGGTACTGCCCCGCGAGGGACATTCCTCGTCGTCGAGTCACAATGGTCTTCCTGGGTTTGCTGGTTGGGCCGGGAATGTCCGGCGGTTTGGCGGGCCTCCCGTGCGCGCAAAAGGATGGACGCAGGGCGGGAGTGGTACCGGGAACTATATCCCAAAGCACGCCGCAGGTACGCCGTGGGGTTTTGGAAACGTGAACGCAATGAACACAACTTTCTCTGCGTACACAAGAGTGATCGCCGTCACGGCCACCCCTAGCATCGGAACCACAAGTCAGCCGATGCTGATCAGATTTGTTTGAGAGAAGAGGAACACATGCGCCAGATCCGCGCATTGCGAATTGCCGCCGTTGCTGCCGGCATCGCCCTGATGGCCACCGGCTGCGGTGCCACCGGTAAGAGCTCCACCGGCTCGGAAAGCACCGGCGCGGCCGCCGGACCCATCACCGGCCTGCAGATCATGGTCCCCAACTCACCGGGCGGCGGTTATGACACCACTGCCCGCGCCGCGGCCAAGGTGCTGGACGACGCGAAGATCTCCACCAACACCGAGGTCTTCAACCTGGCCGGCGCCGGCGGCACGGTGGGCCTGGCCCGCATTGTCAACGAAAAGGGCAACGGCGACCTTGCCATGCTCATGGGGCTGGGCGTCGTGGGTGCCAGCTACACCAACAAGTCCGAATCCAAATTGACGGAGACCACCCCGCTGGCCCGCCTCATCGAAGAGCCCGGCGCCATCATGGTGGGCAAGGATTCCCCGTACAAGACCATCGATGACCTGGTGAAGGCCTGGAAAGCCGATCCCGGTTCCATCGCCGTCGGCGGCGGCTCCTCCCCCGGTGGCCCCGACCACCTGCTGCCGATGCAGCTGGCCGGTGCCGTGGGCATCGACGCCACCAAGGTCAACTACGTTGCATACGACGGCGGCGGCGACCTGCTGCCCGCAATCCTCGGCAACAAGCTGGGCTTCGCTGCCTCGGGCGCCGGGGAGTACCTGAAGCAGATCGAATCCGGCGAGGTCCGCGTCCTGGCGACCAGCGGCGAGAAGCGCCTTGAGGGTGTGGACGCCCCCACGCTGAAGGAATCCAACATCGATCTGGTGTTCACCAACTGGCGCGGCGTCGTGGCCCCTCCCGGCGTCAGCGACAAGGACAAGGCCGCCCTGATCGCAGCCCTGGAGAAGATGCACGGCACCGACGGCTGGAAGGAAGCGCTGAAGACCCACAGCTGGACCGATGCCTTCATCACCGGTGACCAGTTCAAGACCTTCCTCACCGAGCAGGACAAGCGCGTGGCGGACGTCCTCACCAAGCTCGGGTTGGCGTGACCTCCCTGACCACAGGCCTCAAAGGCCGCTCCGAGCTGGGGGTCGCACTCCTGCTCGGGGCGGCCGGCGTCCTGGTTTTCCTGGATGCCAACGGCCTGGCAACCCCGTATTCGAAATCCGACCCCGTAGGGCCAAAGACAGTTCCGTTCATTGTGGCCGGAATGCTGGTGGTCTGTGCCGTCCTGCTGGCCCTCAACGTCCTGCGCGGCGGCAAGGGCGAGGCTGAAGGCGGCGAGGACGTCGACCTCACCCACCCTGCCGACTGGAAGACCGTCCTTCCGCTGGCGGGAGCCTTCATCCTGAACATCCTGCTCATCGACTGGGCCGGCTGGGTGATCTCCGGAACAGTCCTTTTCTGGGGCAGCGTCCTGGCCCTCGGCAGCCGCCGCTACGTCCGGGACGGGCTCATTTCCGTGGCGCTGTCCCTGCTGACCTTCTACGGCTTCTACCTCGGCCTGGGCATCGCACTGCCGGCCGGCCTCCTGGAAGGAATTCTCTAAATGGACGTCTGGTCCTCCCTGATGGACGGCTTCGCCACCGCCCTGACCCCCATGAATTTCCTCTATGCCGTGATCGGCGTCGTCCTGGGCACCGCTGTCGGCGTCCTTCCCGGCCTGGGCCCGGCCATGACCGTGGCCCTGCTGCTTCCCGTCACCTACGCCCTGGAACCCACCAGCGCCTTCATCATGTTTGCCGGGATCTACTACGGCGGCATGTACGGCGGGTCCACCACCTCGATCCTGCTCAACACCCCCGGTGAATCGTCCTCCGTGGTCACCGCCATCGAAGGCAACAAGATGGCGAAGGCCGGCCGGGCGGCACAGGCGCTTGCGACGGCGGCAATCGGCTCGTTCGTGGCTGGCACCATTGGCACGGCGCTGCTCGCCGTCTGCGCACCGATCGTGGTGAAATTCGCCGTCAGCCTTGGTGCGCCCAGCTACTTCGCCATCATGGTCCTGGCCCTGTTGGCCGTCACCGCGGTCCTGGGTTCCTCGAGGCTGCGCGGTTTTGCGTCCCTGGGCCTCGGCCTGGCCATTGGCCTGGTGGGCATGGACTCGGTCACCGGCCAGCGCCGGCTGACGTTCGGCCAGCCGCTCCTGGCGGACGGCCTGGACATCGTGGTGGTTGCCGTGGCCATCTTCGCGGTGGGCGAGGCCCTCTGGGTGGCGGCGCACCTGCGCCGGACCCCCTTGCATGCCATTCCCGTGGGCCAGCCATGGATGGGCAAGTCCGACTGGAAGCGCTCCTGGAAGCCGTGGCTGCGCGGTACCGCCTTCGGCTTCCCGTTCGGGGCCCTGCCGGCCGGTGGCGCCGAGATCCCCACCTTCCTCTCCTATGTGACGGAAAAACGCCTCAGCAAGCACCCCGAAGAGTTCGGCAAGGGCGCCATCGAAGGTGTGGCTGGCCCGGAAGCAGCCAACAACGCTGCCGCCGCCGGCACCTTGACCCCGATGCTGGCCCTGGGCCTGCCCACCAATGCCACCGCAGCCGTCATGCTGGCCGCCTTCACCAGCTACGGCATCCAGCCGGGCCCGCAGCTCTTCGAAAGCCAGGGGCCCCTGGTGTGGGCTCTGATTGCCAGCCTGTTCATCGGCAACACGCTGCTGCTGCTGATCAACCTGCCGCTGGCACCGATGTGGGCAAAACTCCTGCAGCTCCCCCGGCCCTATTTGTACGCGGGCATCCTGTTCTTCGCCACGCTGGGCGCCTACTCGGTGAACCTGCAGGCGTTCGACCTGGTGATCCTGCTGGTCCTGGGCGCCCTCGGTTTCATGATGCGCCGGTTCGGGCTCCCCGTGCTGCCGCTGATCCTCGGCGTGATCCTGGGCCCCCGGATCGAAGGGCAGCTCCGCAAGACCCTGCAGTTGAGTGCGGGGGACCCGGCAGGGCTCCTCGGTGAGCCGATCGCCGTCGGCATTTATGTCATCATTGGCCTCATCCT
This sequence comes from Arthrobacter sp., assembly GCA_035475035.1. Lineage (GTDB taxonomy): Bacteria > Actinomycetota > Actinomycetes > Actinomycetales > Micrococcaceae > Arthrobacter. The sequence continues at coordinate 15,609 of DATIMT010000051.1, read as the reverse complement.
GCTCTGGCCGTTTGCCTACAAGATGTTCCGCCGCAACCGTCCGGAGCGCAGGCCGCTGATTCCCGCGAACTCGGGGGCAGCGGACTACAGTGACTGAAATGCCGCCGAGCCCATTAACTCACCACCAGCAGAAACAGGAGCGAACATGACCGTCGTTGTGGGATACGTCCCGACCCCTGAGGGCGAAGCTGCCCTGACGCAGGCCATCGCCGAAGCCCGGAAGAGCAACAGCACCTTGGTGCTGATCAACTCCTCCAAGGGCGAAGCAGCGGTGGATAACCGCTTTGCGCAGGAGGGCGACATCCAGGACATCGGGCAGCGGCTGGCCAGCCAAGGTATCGAGTACCTGATCAAGCGGCCGGTGCGTGGCCATGATGCCGCCGCCGAGGTACTTGACGCTGCGGAGGAGCACAACGCGGACCTGATCGTGATTGGCCTGCGCCGCCGCACCCCGGTGGGCAAGCTCATCATGGGCAGCACCTCGCAGCGCATCCTGCTGGAGGCGGACTGCCCGGTCCTGGCCGTCAAGGCAGGCTAAGCCGGACAGGCCATGGCAGCCGCCGGCGCCCGAACCAACTCCTGGCGCTGGCGGCCCAGGCCTTCCACCTCTACCTCCACCACGTCGCCGGGCTGGAGGTAGGGGAAACGGCCACTCAGCGCCACGCCCTGCGGTGTTCCCGTGAGGATGACATCGCCCGGTTCCAGCCGCATGTACTGGCTGCAATGGTGGACCAGCGAGGGTGCGTCGAAAATGAGCTCCGACGACGAGGAATCCTGGCGCGGTTCGCCGTTCACCCAGCTGCGCAGCCGCAGGTTGCCGGCGTCGATCTCCTCAGCCGGTACGAGCCACGGACCCAGGGGCGTTGACCCAGGAAGCGATTTGCCCTTGGTCCATTGTCCGGCAGCTCCCGGCAGCTGGTATTCCCGTTCGGAGAAGTCATTGGCCGTGACATATCCGGCAATGCATGCAGCCGCCTCTTCAACGGAGCCAAGGTAGCTGGCTTCCCTGCCGATCACGATGCCCAGCTCCACTTCCCAGTCATAGTGGGTGGAGCGGGGCGGAAGCGGAGCAGGGTCGCAGGGGCCGGTGACAGTGTTGCTGGGCTTGAGGAACACCACGGGAACCTCCGGCGGCTCTGCCCCGGATTCTGCAGCATGGGCGGCGTAGTTCATCCCGATGCCCACCACTGAGCCCGGCCGCGCCACAGGGGAACCAACCCGGAGCGCACCGCCACCTTCCAGGACCGGCAGCTCCCCCGCCGCCAGGGCCTTCCGGGCCTGGCCCAGGCCGCCGGCAGCGAGAAAGGCGCCGTCCACGTCGGCGGTAAGGGGCAGCAGGCTGAAATACCGGGCGGGGCCATCCTGTGATGGCACCAGCACTGCAGGCTGTTCGCTGCCGCTTTCGCCCAGGCGCATGATCTTCATACCGACTCCTCAAGCTGTTTCGATAAGGCATTTGGGGGTCCTGTGAGGACACGCTTCCATGGTGGCGGATGCCCTGCCGGCCCTGCGAAACGCACGCTTTGTGACTGCCTCCCCGCACCCAGAAAAGGGCGGTCATCTGACATCTGAGGGGAGCAGTCGGTAGAATGGTGGAGCCGTCTTGGCACGAAACACAGAAAGTTCAGTACATGACTACAGCCACTCTGGAGCGTATCCCCTCCGCTGACGAGCCCACCGAGGGACCTGCCCCGCGGTTCATCAGCCTGGAGTTCTCCAGCGCCAGCGAGGTCCACGCAGGACTGGAAGAGGCGGTTGCCGAACTGATTGAGGTTGCCGCAAAGGACGCTGCATGCGGCATCCTCGTCACCAGGCTGCATCCGGGAAGCTACACGGTAGCCCTGGACGCATCAGTCCCGTTCGGCGAGACCTACGAGTCCCTCGCCGCCTGACCCGCTTCGCCGGACAGCCACGGCATTAGCCGCCCGGTATGTTCCGACACCAAAAAATCCCCGCACACCGTTTGGTTGTGCGGGGATTTCCTGTTGCTGCTGATTCGCTAACCGCGGCGGACCTGAACGCCGTCTGACTTCAGGAAAAGCTGCTTCTCCGCCGGGCCTGACGGGCCGGCCGGCACCAACCAGAGGACGTTGCCACTTTGCGACACCTCTTCGACCTCCCCGGCAGCCACCACATGCGCATGCTTGATGATCTCGACCTGGTCCCCGGCCTGCAGGGCCTTCCAGTTGGACACCGCGGTGGAATGGGCATTGCGCCTCGACAGGACTGCCCCACGTGCTTTCATTTGAACTTCTACCCCTTTGTATCGTTCTACCGCCACAGCTTCTTCGATGTGACTTTCACTACATCTTCAGTTCTACTACACTCCCGGCGCCACGACGGGTCGTGGCGCCGGAAATTCCGCCTTTCGGACGGACAGCGGGAAGGCGCTGAAGATCCTTCGGTCTCAGGCGAGCTGCCCGACGGCGGATTCGGCTGCCCGAAGCACATCCCCCGACGCGACCAGCCGGTCAGCGGCTTCCAGTTCCGGAGACAGGAACCGGTCCGCGCCCGGTCCCTCCACTACCGCGCGGAGCGCTGCCACGACGGCTGCGCCTGCCGGCCCCGGCGTCAGGACCCCGCCCGAGAGCTGGGTCCTGATATCCAGCGCGCGGGCCGAGGTGACCAGCTCGATGGCCAGGACCCGGCGGAGGTTCTCCACCGCCTTGCGCAGCTTCCGTGCCGCATGCCAGCCCATGGACACGTGGTCCTCCTGCATGGCGGAGCTCGGAATCGAGTCCACGGACGCGGGAACGGCGAGCCGCTTGTTGTCCGAAACCAGGCCGGCCTGGGTGTACTGGGCGATCATCAGCCCCGAGTCCACGCCAGGGTCAGAGGCCAGGAAAGCGGGCAGGCCGTGCGAACGGGCGGGATCCAGCATCCGGTCAGTCCGGCGTTCGGCGATGGAGCTCAGGTCCGCCACGGCGATGGCCAGGAAATCCAGCACGTAGGCAACCGGGGCGCCATGGAAGTTGCCGTTGGAACTGACGCGGCCGTCGGGAAGGACCACCGGGTTGTCGATGGCTGCAGCAAGTTCCCGGGTGGCCACCAGTTCCGCGTGGTCAACGGTGTCGCGGACGGCACCGGCAACCTGTGGGGCGCAGCGGAGCGAGTAGGCGTCCTGCACCCGTGAATCGCCCACCTTGTGGGACGCCACGATGGGTGAATCGGACAGCACGCGCAGCATGTTGTCGGCGCTGGCCGCCTGGCCGGGATGCGGCCGGAGCGCAGCGTGCAGTTCCGGGAGGAATACCTGGTCCGTGCCCAGCAGGGCCTCGACGCTGAGCGCTGCGGTGATATCCGCCGTCGCCAGCAATTGGCGAAGGTCGGCGATCGCCATGAGGAGCATGCCCAGCATGCCCTCGGTGCCGTTGACCAGCGCCAGGCCTTCCTTCTCCGCGAGGGTGACCGGCTCGATGCCGTATTCTGCCAGCAGTTCGGCGACAGTCCGCTCGCCCCGCCCGCCGTACGTGACGCCGTCGGGCCCTTCCGCCTCGCCTTCACCCATCAGCACCAGGGCGCAGTGGGACAGTGGCGCAAGGTCGCCTGAGCAGCCCAGCGAACCGAACTCGCGGACCACCGGGGTGATGCCGGCGTTGAGGACGTCAACCATGGTCTGCAGGACCACGGGGCGGACGCCGGTGCGGCCCGAGGCGAGGGTCTTGGCGCGCAGGAACATGATGCCCCGGACCACTTCCCGCTCTACGGCCGGTCCCATGCCGGCGGCGTGGCTGCGGATCAGGGACTTTTGCAGCTGCGTGCGCAGTTCGTTGGGAATGTGGCGGTTGGCGAGGGCACCGAAGCCGGTGGAGATGCCGTAGGCGGGCACATCGCTGGAGGCGAGGTCATCGATATGGGCACGCACCCTGGCGACGGTTTCCAGGGCGTCCGGTGAAATGGTCACCTTCGCGTTATGGCGCGCGACGGCGAGCACGTCCTGGGGCGTGACGCCGACGGAGCCAAGGGTGACAGTGAGCGGTTCGTGCGTAATTGCGGTCATTGTGAAATTCCTTGTTGTGGAGTTCCCATCGATTGCTCCATAACTGCCGTTTACAAGGGCCAAAAGGACACCTACGGAGCAATCGATGAGGGGGTGGGGCCCGGTCAGCGGGTTTCGGCTGGACCCTCTTGCATGGGGATGCGGACGCCGCGCTCTTTGGCGACGTCGAGGGCCCGCCCGTAGCCAGCGTCGGCGTGGCGGATGACGCCCATGCCGGGGTCGTTGGTGAGCAGGCGTTCGAGCTTTTGTGCGGCGAGGTCGGTGCCGTCGGCGACGGAGACCTGGCCGGCGTGGATGGAACGGCCGATGCCCACTCCGCCGCCGTGGTGGATGGAGACCCAGGTGGCACCGGACGCGGTGTTGAGCAGGGCGTTGAGCAGCGGCCAGTCGGCAATGGCGTCCGAGCCGTCGGCCATGGCCTCGGTTTCGCGGTACGGGGAGGCGACGGAGCCGGAGTCCAGGTGGTCGCGGCCGATCACGATGGGGGCCTTGACCTTGCCGTCCTTGACCAGTTGGTTGAACAGCAGCCCGGCTTTGGCGCGTTCGCCGTAGCCCAGCCAGCAGATGCGGGCCGGGAGGCCTTCGAACTCGACCCGTTCGCCGGCGGCGTCGATCCAGCGGTGCAGGTGCTTGTTCTCCGGGAAGAGCTCCTTGATGGCCTTGTCCGTTACGGCGATATCCTCGGGGTCACCGGAGAGGGCAACCCAGCGGAACGGGCCGAGCCCTTCGCAGAACAGGGGCCGGATGTAGGCCGGGACGAAGCCGGGGAATTCGAAGGCACGGGTGTAGCCGCCCTTGCGGGCTTCGTCGCGGATGGAGTTGCCGTAGTCAAAGACCTCGGCGCCGGCGTCCTGGAATTCGACCATGGCCTGGACGTGCCGGGCCATCGACGCCTGCGCCTTCTTGGTGAAACCTTCGGGATCGGCTTCTGCTTCGCGGTGCCACTCGTCCACGGAGATGCCTTCGGGCAGGTAGGACAGCGGATCGTGGGCGGAGGTCTGGTCGGTGACGATGTCCACGGTGAGTTCGCCGGCCTTGTGGCGGCGCAGGATCTCGGGGAAGACCTCGGCGGCGTTGCCCACGTAGCCCACGGACCAGCCGCGGCGTTCTTCCTTGGCCTTCTGCACCTTGGCGATGGCGGCGTCGAGGTCTGTTTCCACCTCGTCCAGGTAGCGCTTGCCGGCGCGGCGGCGCAGGCGGGTCTCGTCGACGTCGACAATCAGGCAGGCGCCGTCGTTCAGCGTGACGGCGAGCGGCTGGGCACCGCCCATGCCGCCGCAGCCACCCGTGAGCGTCAGGGTTCCGGCGAGGGTGCCGTTCTCGTCGCCGGTCAGCTTGCGGGCGATCGCGGCGAAAGTCTCGAACGTGCCCTGCAGGATGCCCTGGGTGCCGATGTAGATCCAGGACCCGGCGGTCATCTGGCCGTACATCATCAGGCCTTCGGCTTCGAGCCGGCGGAACTCGGGCCAGGTGGCCCAGTCGCCCACCAGGTTGGAGTTGGCCAGCAGCACGCGGGGGGCCCACTCATTGGTGCGGAAGACCCCCACCGGCTTGCCGGACTGCACCAGGAGTGTTTCGTCCTTTTCCATGCTTTCCAGGGTGCGGGTGATGGCGTCGAAGGCGGCCCAGGAGCGGACGGCGCGGCCGGTGCCGCCGTAGACGACGAGGTCGTCCGGACGCTCGGCAACCTCGGGATCCAGGTTGTTCATCAGCATCCGCAGCGGGGCTTCGGTCTGCCAGGACTTGGCGGTGAGCTCGGTGCCGCGGGCTGCTTTGACCGGGCGGGCACCGGTGGTGAAATCGGCGGGTGCCATGATGGCTCCTTTTCGTTGGTGTCTGTGGTTCGCAAGAAGTTCTGTATCAACTAAAGCCCTTATAGGAGAGGCTTCACAGGGCTTTCACAGCGGCACTGTCCGGCATTCCAGACAAGTGCCACAGCTGCTTTGCCGGCTGGTTGGGCGCTCCTTTGGCGGAGCTCATTTAACCGGGCGGCCGTGGATCCGAAGGGAAAGCTCATCGGCCACCTTCTGCACCCGGGCAGCAAGCACCGGCCATTCCTCCGCGGGGAGTTTGTCCTCCAGGAAGGTGACTGCGACGGCGGCCGTGGGCCAGCCCAGGTGGTCCGTGACGGCGGCGGCGATGGAACCGAACCCGGGGGTCACCTCGCCGTGTTCGGTGGCAAACCCGCGTTGGCGGACCTGGTCGAGGTGCGAGGACAACGCCGAGTACTTCATGATGGCGCCCTCCACCTCGTGCCGGGCGGTAAAGGCGGCGGCGTTCGGGTACAGGGCGCGCACCTGGGACTTGGGCAGCGCGGCCAGGATGGCGCGCCCGCTGGCGGTGAGGTGGCTGGGTAGGCGGACGCCGACGTCGGTCACCAGGGACGGTCGGTTCTTGGCCCGCTCCTCCACGATGTAGAGCACGTCCCGGCCATGAAGCACGGCGAGGTGGGCACTCTCGCCAATCGCGTCCACGAGCGAGGCGAGCAGGGGGCGGCCCAGCCGGGACAGGGGCTCCTGCCGGGAGTACGCGGAGCTGAGTTCGAAGGCGCTTATCCCGAGTCCGTACCGCTGCTCCTCATGCAGGTGGAGCACAAAGCCGTTGGCCTCCATCACCCCGAGCAGGTGGTAGACGCTGGACCGGGGCAGGTCCAGGCTGGATGCGATCTGCGACGCAGCCATGGGTCCCCGGCGGGAAGCCAACAGCTTCAGGATGCGAAGCGTGTTCTCGGCAGCCGGGACTTTGGACGACACCTTCGATGCTGCCCTTGGTTCATTGCCGGCCTGCGGCCTTGCTTCGGTCACTAACACCGGATCCTCCTTGGCTTCCCGCGGCAGATCCCCTGAGTATCCGGGATCCCGTTACTTAAGCTTGCGCTCCTCCCGTGTCCGTGCCAGCCCCGGACACGCGCATGCTGTCTGTCATACCAGACTCGTTTATTTCCCTGCTGACCTCGCATCCACACTTCGATAGAGTCCCGCTATGGACGAAAAAGAGATGCTGCACCGCTACCTCCGGGTCAGGCGTGAGGATCTGCTCGACAAACTGGATGGCCTGAGTGAATACGATGTGCGCCGGCCCCTGACGCCCACTGGAACCAACCTGCTTGGCCTGGTCAAACACGTGGCCAGTGTGGAGGTGGACTATTTCGGCGTGGTGTTTGGCCGTCCCAGCGGACGCCACCTTCCATGGCTGGACGGCGGCGCCGCACCGGACTCGGACATGTGGGCGACCGCCGACGAGTCCCGGGACGACATCATTGCGCTGCATCACTTCGCCGCCGCCCACAGCGATGCGACCATCGAAGCCTTGCCCGCGGACGCACCCGGAGTTGTTCCATGGTGGCCGGAGGAGCGGCGCCACGTTACCCTTCACCAGATTCTGGTCCATATGGTTGCCGAACGTGCCCACCACCTGGGCCACGCAGACATTCTGCGGGAACTCATTGACGGCAGCGCCGGGCAGCGTCCGGGGGATCCAAACCTCACCAGGCGCAGCCCCGAGGAATGGGCCGCCCACCGTGCCGCGATCGAAGCTGCGGCGAGGCAGGCCTGATCACCGGGAGGTATGGATAACCTCGCCCGGTCAGACCCTGACCACCACTTTGCCGTGCACACGGCCGTCGCGCAGGTACCGAATGGCGGCCGGCGCCTCGGCAAGTGGAAAGACCCGGTCCACAGCGGGCTTGATCTTTCCGGCTTCGATCAGGGACGCCAGTGCCTCCAGGTCCGTGTGCGTTTCCTTGGCCACCAGCCCCTTGAGTTTCCGGCTGGAAAACAGGGAGGCCAGCGGCGCCGCGAGTGCACGCTGGAATCCGCCGGTAAGTCCTCCGCCGCCTTCACCTCCGACAATCACCAGCGTTCCCTTCGATGCCAGCGAATGACGCAGGACGGACAGCCGCCGGTTGCCGGCGGTGTCGATGATGACGTCGTAGAGCGTCCCGGCGTCCGAGATTTCGGAAGTTGTGTAATCAATGACCTCATCAGCCCCGAGTGACCGGACGAAACCAACCTTGCCGGTGCTGCAGACGCCCGTAACCTCGGCGCCGAACGCCTTGGCAATCTGGACGGCAAAGGAGCCCACTCCCCCGCCCGCGCCGATCACCAGCACCTTCTGGCCTGCCCCCACCTTGCCCGCGTCACGGACAGCCTGAAGTGCAGTGACACCAGAAATCGGGGCAGCGGCGGATTCCTCGAAAGTCAGGTGCGCGGGCTTGCGGGCGAGCCGGGCCTCTCTAGCGCAGGCGTACTCAGCAAAGGACCCTTCGCAGGTGCCAAATACCCCATCGCCGGCAGAGAAGCGGCTCACGCCCGGACCAACCGCTTCAACGACGCCGGCCACCTCCCGGCCGCGGACCGGTACCTTCGGCGCCTTCAGTCCATAGCCAAAAAGCCGGACCATGTACGGCAACCCGGCCATAAGGTGCCACACACCCTGGTCCACGCCGGCCGCCCGGACCCGGATCAGGACCTCGCCATCCGACGGCTCGGCCCTGGCGATGTCCCGCAGTTCAAGGACGTCCGCTGATCCATAGACGTCCTGCACGATAGCTTTCATCTTCGCTCTCCTTCGGGCCAGGACCCTGGGCACAACCTCCGGCAGTTCATCTGCCAAACAGGACTGCGGGCCCTCAAGCTATGGAAAAGCGGGTGGCGCGTCAAGGGCTGTACGGCCCCTGAACCGAAGCCCGGCCCCGCGCATCGTCTGAAATGGAAGACACCAACCCTCCGTGAGGCTGATCACGCCAGCACTGGAAATGGTCTGCTGGTTAGCGGCTCCCCTCCCAATGACGAGAAGGTATTCGTATGCAACCAGCACCAACCCCAACCCGAAACGAAAGCCGGGCCGAAGAGCACAAGCCCGCAGCCGGCGTCGGACATGTCCTCAACAGGGGGCTGAACGTGCGGCACATCCGCTTCATGGCGCTGGGATCGGCCATCGGCACCGGCCTCTTCTATGGCTCAGCCTCAGCGATCCAGAAGGCGGGGCCAGCCGTCCTGCTGGCCTATATTATTGGCGGCGCGGCCGTGTTCATGGTCATGCGGGCCCTGGGCGAGATGGCCGTGCGGCATCCGGTGTCGGGTTCCTTCAGCCAGTACGCGAGCCGCTATCTTGGCCCCCTTGCCGGCTTCGTGACCGGCTGGACGTATGTCTTCGAGATGGCCATCGTGGCCATCGCGGACGTCACCGCCTTCAGCATCTACATGGGCTTCTGGTTCCCCCAGGTGGACCGCTGGATCTGGATCCTGGCGGTCATCTGCTTCCTCGCCGCGTTGAACCTCCTCAGCGTCAGGGTCTTTGGCGAGCTGGAGTTCTGGTTCTCGCTGATCAAGGTCGCAGCCATCATCGCCATGATCGCCGGCGGCGCGGCGCTTCTCGTCTTCGGTTTCCAGGGCGGCGGCTCCAGTGTGGCGCCGGGACTGGGCAATCTTGTTGACCACGGCGGATTGTTCCCCAATGGTTTCGAGGGCCTCCTGGCATCATTCGCCGTGGTGATGTTCGCCTTTGGCGGGATCGAGACGCTGGGGATCACCGCCGGTGAGGCAGCCGATCCCAAGAAAGTCATCCCCAAGGCCGTGAACACCGTCCCCGTGCGGGTGCTGCTGTTCTATGTCCTGACCCTGGGGGTCCTGATGAGCCTCTTCCCGTGGGACCAGGTGGGTACCGGTGGCAGCCCGTTCGTGCAGATCTTCAGCGGCCTGGGGATCCCGGCGGCACCGCACATCCTGAACGCAGTGGTGATCACGGCCGCCCTCTCAGCCATCAACAGCGATATTTTCGGTGCCGGGCGCATCCTCTTCGGGCTCTCCAACCAGGGCCATGCACCGGCCGCCTTCGGCAAGGTCTCCCGGCACGGCGTCCCCTGGATGACCGTGGTCATGATGGCGGGGATCCTGCTGGTGGGGGTGGTCCTCAATGCGGTCATCCCGGAGGACGTGTTCCTGGTGATTGCCTCGATTGCCACCTTTGCCACCGTGTGGGTGTGGGTGATGATCCTGGCGTCCCATGTTGCGATGAAACGGGAAATTGCCCGCAAGGACCTGCCGGCGTCGGAATTCCCATCCCCGTGGTGGCCCGCCGCCTCAGTCCTCACCATCGCGTTCATGGTGCTGGTGATCGCCATCCTGGGCGCCTTCGAGGACACCCGGATCGCCCTGTACGTGGGCGCGGCCTGGCTGGGCCTGCTGGTGGCGGCCTACCGCCTGTGGATCAAAGGTGACGGACGACGACGGGCCCACCTTGAGGACGAAACGTCACCGTTGCCGGTGGTCCGGACGGCCCGCAGCAGCGGATAGAGGTCCCTTCCACAGCGAAAGGTGCCCGCTCCCACGAGGGAGCGGGCACCTTTCTGTTCTGCTCCCTACTCCCCGGCAGCGGCGGCCCGTACCGCCTGGCTGAGGGACGTCGTCGGACGCCCAATCAGCCTGCGAAGGTCACCGGCGCTCACCAGGAGATCGCCGCGGGCAATACCGAGGTCCGAATCCGCCAGGATCTCCGCGAACGCCCCGGGCACACCCACGCCCGTGAGCAGGCCGGCGTAATCCTCCGCGGGCAGGTCCTTATAGATGATCGTTTTCCCGGTGGCTGCGCTGATCTCGGATGCCAGGTCAGCCATGCTGAACGCGTCATCGCCGCCGAGTTCGTAGACCTTGCCGGCCTGGTCATCGGCCACCAGGACCGCGGCGGCGGCGTGGGCGTAGTCGGCCCGTGCGGCCCCGCTGACCCTGCCGTCTCCGGCACTGCCTGCGAGCGCACCCTGGGCGAGGGTTCCGGGGAGCTGCTCCGTGTAGTTTTCCAGGTACCAGCCGTTGCGCAGCAGGACGAACGGAAGACCGGATTCGCGCAGCAGCGCCTCGGTGGCCTTGTGCTCGTTGGCCAGTTTCATCCCCGTGGTGTCGGCATTGGCGATACTGGTGTAGGCCAGCAGCTCCACGCCTTCGGCCTTGGCGGCATCGATCACGGTGCGGTGCTGTTCCACGCGCTTGCCCACTTCACTGCCGGAGATCAACAGCACCCGCCGGGCGCCTTTGAGGGCAGCGGCGACGGAACCGGCGTCGGAATAGTCCATGGGCAGCACCTGCACCCCGCGCGCGGCGAAATCCGCCAGTTTCTCCACCGAACGGCCGGCAGCGACGATGTCTCGCGCGGGTACTCCCCGCACCAGGAGGGCTTCAATAACGTGGCGGCCCAACTGTCCGGTGGCGCCTGTCACAACGATGCTCACGATGGTTTCCTTTCGGTGTTTTGCTCTGTCAGGGGGCACAACCACGTCCGGTGACAGAAACTTCCCAAAAGTGAGTACGCACTTTGAGGTAAGGTACTGACCTTTAGGTAAGCTGGTGGCCATGGAAACAGTTCCGCATTCCGCCCCGCTTCCCCAGGCCTTTGCCGACGGCGTGTTCCCGGCAGGGTGCCCCAGCCGCACCCTGTTGGACCACATCACCAGCAAATGGGGCGTCCTGATCCTGCTCGCGCTTTCCGAGGGGGAACAGCGGTGGAGTGATCTACGACGGCGGGCCGAGGGCATCAGCGAGAAGATGCTGGCACAAACACTGAAGACCCTTGAGCGCGACGGGCTGGTCAGCAGGAACGCCCAGCCGGTGATTCCGCCCCGGGTGGATTACAGCCTCACGCAGCGCGGCTACGAACTCAGCGCACTCCTGGTGCCGCTGGTTGCCTGGGCGTTCGAGAACGCCGAGGACATCATCAACGGCCCGGGGCAAGGCAAGTAGTACCGCTGCCGGAACTCGAGTACCTGTTACTGATGTTGCTGATGTGAATAGTGCCTAGCGTAGGCGTACGGTGGCGGCCGGAACGGGAGGACCATCCTCTGCTGGGAGCGTTCCGCCAACCAGCACCGTTAGCGGGCGGCAGGCTGCCGCCTGGAGGAGTTGGTCACGTGGGCAAGGACAACTACGCGCCGGATCTTTCCCATCTGGGCCGGCCGGTCGGCATCGGTGACGTATTCGCCCTGGCCTTGGACCGGATGCTGGGGGCCCTCAGCCCGCGGTGCCCCTACCATGTGGGGGACACTGTCATCGGCGATGACCCCTTCAGCGGCAGGCGCGAAGGGGTCATCGTGTGGCAGGACCGGCGATCCGTGGGGGTGAAGACCACCTACGGCATCTTCTTTTACGACCACCGGCTGGTCCGGCCCCTGGACTGAAGCTCCAGGGGCAGGGCCTCCGGTTCTACCGTGCGGACCAGCCGCCGTCCATTGTGTAGCTGGCACCGGTCACCATGCCGGCGTCCGCGGACGCCAGCCAGGTCACCAGGGACGCCACCTCTTCCGGTTCCACCAGCCGCTTGATGGCCGATTCGGTGAGCATCACCTTGGCCAGGACCTCGGACTCGGGGATGCCGTGCACCTGGGCCTGGTCCGCAAGCTGCTTCTCCACCAGCGGCGTGCGGACGTATCCGGGGTTTACGCAGTTCGAGGTGACACCGTGCTCCCCGCCCTCCAGCGCCGTCACCTTGCTCAGCCCTTCCAGGCCGTGCTTGGCGGAGACATACGCGCTCTTGAACGGGGAGGCACGGATACCGTGCACCGAGGAGATATTGATGATGCGGCCGAACTTGTTGGCATACATGTGCGGCAACGCCGCCCGGACCAACAGGAATGGGGCCTCCAGCATCAGGGTGATGATCCTGCGGAAATCCGCCGGATCGAACTCCTCGATGGGGCTGATGCGCTGGATCCCGGCGTTGTTCACCAGGATGTCGCAGTCCAGGCTCAGGGTGGCCAGGGCGTCAACGTCCAGCAGGTCCACTGCCCAGGCGGTGCCGCCCACTTCCTGGGCGAGGGTTTCGGCAGCGGCGGAGTCGACGTCGGCCAGCACCACCTTCGCTCCGCGCGCGGCAAGTGCGCGCACGCACGCGGCGCCGATTCCGCTGGCACCGCCGGTGACCAGCGCTTTGCGTCCATTCAACGTGTTGTCCATTGCAGTTCTCCTTTGTGCGCCCGAGCGGTCCAGTGGCCCCATCAGTCCGACGGCAGCCTAGCGCTGCCCGGCGGGGAGCAGGCCTTCGCGGGCGGCGTCTTCCTTATCCACGTCTTCCAGGGCGATGCCCTTGGTTTCCTTGAGGCTCAGCACGGATACCACCGTAATGGCGCAGGCGATGACAAGGTAGATGCCCGTCGGCACCCACGAACCGGTGTCCTTCAGCCACTGGGTGGCCAGCAGCGGCGCCAGCGAGCCGGCGAAGATGGATGTTACCTGCGAGCCAAGGGACGCGCCGGAGTACCGCATGCGGGTGGGGAACATTTCCGCCATGATGGCCGGCTGTCCGGCGTACATCAGGCCGTGCAGGCACAGGCCGATGGTGACGGCGAGGACAATGACCACCGCGTTGCGGGTGTCGAACATGGGGAAGGCGAAGAACGGCCAGGTGGCGCCCAGGATGGCGCCGGCGAGGTAGACGGGCTTGCGGCCGATCCGGTCCGCCAGCCGGCCGTACTGCGGGATGATCGCGAAGTGGATGACGTGGGCGATCAGCAGCGCCAGCAGGAGCGATGAGGTGTCGTACTTGTGCACGCTCTTGAGGTAGACGATGGCGAAGCTGACCACCAGGTAGTACATGATGTTTTCCGCGAACCGCAGGCCCATGGCCTGGAAGATGCCCTTGGGGTACTTGCGGACCACCTCGAATACGCCATAGCTGACGGCCTGCTCCTTTTCCACCAGTTCCTTGGCTTCCAGGAAGATGGGTGACTCGCTGACGTTGGTGCGGATGTAGTAGCCGACGAAGACGATCACGGCCGAGAGCCAGAAGGCCACGCGCCAGCCCCAGCCCAGGAATGCCTCGCTGCTGAGCGTGGTGGACATGATGTACAGCACCAGGGTGGCGAGCAGGTTGCCCACGGGGACGGCGGCCTGCGGCCAGCTGGACCAGAAGGCGCGGGTCTTGTTGGGGCTGTGTTCGGCCACGAGAAGGACCGCTCCGCCCCACTCGCCGCCCAGCGCGAAGCCCTGGATGAACCGCAGGGCCACCAGCAGTGCGGGGGCCAGGTATCCGATGTCGGCAAAGCCGGGGAGGCAACCCATCAGGAACGTGGACACACCGATGATCACGATGGTGAGCTGCAGGGTGGGCTTTCGGCCCAGCTTGTCACCGATCTGGCCGAACACGATGCCGCCCAGCGGGCGCGCGATGAAGCCCACGGCGTAGGTGAGGAAGGCCTGGATGATCCCGTCCAGGTCGTTGCCTGTGGCGGGGAAGAAGTACTTGCCGAAGACCAGGGTGGCTGCGGTGGCGTAGAGGAAGAACTCGTACCACTCCACCACCGTCCCCACCATGGAGGCGGCAACGATTTTCTTCAGTCCTGATCCTTTGGGTGCATGCCCGGCCTCGTTGGCCCGGCGCTGCTCTACGCTCATGGTTTCTCCTAGTGTCCACATTGACACGCGCTGTGATCTCCAGCACAAGTGACTCGGATGATTATTGCTGCACAAATTGGGGACTTCAATGCCCAAAGCAGCACGAGACGTGTGCACAATTGCAGATATGAATGCGAACCCCGATGACCTCCTGGTCCTCCTCGCGGTATCCCGATCGGCGAGATTCACGACGGCGGCACAGGCTTTGGGTTTGAACCACACCACGGTCTCACGTCGGATAGCCGCACTGGAGAAGGCGCTCGGCGGCCGGGTGCTGTCCCGGGCCGCCGGGGGCTGGGAACTGACGGAGCTCGGCGAACGGGCCGTTCAGGCGGCGGAACAGGTGGAGGCGGTGCTGGGTACGCTGGGACCGGCGGGCCAGGCACCCGACCCGATTGCCGGCGTCGTACGCATGACCGCAACCGATGGCTTCAGCGCCTACATTGCCGCCCCCGCCGTGGCGCGGCTGCGCCGGGACCATCCGGGGCTGAGCGTTGAGGTGGTGACCATGACCCGCCGTGCCCTGCAGCAGCGCTCCGGGCTGGACATCGAGGTGGTGGTGGGCGAACCGCAGGTGCACCGTGCGGAGGCCATCCGGCTGGGCGAATACCGGCTGGGAATGTACGCCTCGCGCGCCTACCTGGCCGAACACGGAACACCCGGCACCGTGGCCGAGCTCAACGCGCACCCGCTGGTCTATTTCGTGGATTCGATGCTGCAGGTGGACGACCTCGACGCACCGCGGCGGCTGGTTCCGGCCATGCGCGACGGCCTCACCTCCACCAACGTCTTCGTCCACGTGGAGGCAACCCGGGCCGGTGCGGGCGTCGGGTTCCTGCCGTGCTTCATGGCGGACCTCCACGATGACCTGGTCCGCCTGCTGCCTGACAAGATCGGTGAACTGCTCCCCTACTGGATGGTCCTGCGCCCGGATTCACTCCGCCGCCCCGCCGTTGCCGCCGTGGTGCAGGCCCTCCGGGAACGGATGGCCGAGCACCGCGACGCGCTCCTCGGCCGGGGGTAAGACTCATCGATTGCTCCGTAAGAGTCGTTTTCACGCCCCAAAACGACGCTTACGGAGCAGTGGATGGGGGTGGGGCGGGGTCGTGGCGGACAGGCGCTCCGGCCGCGAACGCCCGGACCTGCGCGTCGTCCCAGAGGTGTGCCGGAACCGCCCCGCCGAGGAGCCTGCGGCGGAGCTGCGGATCGTCGCCAAAGGGCACGTCGCTG
>DATIMT010000050.1:0-2185 GCA_035475035.1 Arthrobacter sp. | reverse complement strand
CGACGCCGAAGTATTTCCCGCCCCCGTTGTCCTGTGGTCCCATCCGGAGGACCAGCGCACCGGCAAGCCGTTGCTGGTGCTGCTCCATGGCTACGGCGCCAATGAGCAGGACCTGCTCAGCCTGGCCGACCTGCTGCCCGGGGACTTCGCCGTCGCGTCCGTGCGCGCGCCCATCGCCATGGGGCCCGGCTTCACCTGGTTCCCGCTCACGGCCTCCATCGACTACTCCCTGGACCAGGTCAAGAAGGCCTCGGCGTACGTGCTTGACTGGATCGACACCATCAGGGTGGGGCACCCGTCGGTGACCCTGCTCGGTTTCTCCATGGGCATGGCCATGGCCACCACGCTCCTGCGGCAGCGGCCCACGGACTTCGCGGCCGTCGTCGGACTCTCAGGCTTCGTGGTGGACGCCGACGGCGACCCCTCGTTCAAGGACGACGCGCTGGACGGTACCGTGCCCATGTTCTGGGGCCGGGACCAGCAGGACCCGGTGATCACCCAGGACAAGATCGAGTTCACCATGGGCTGGGTCCGCAAGCACGTCAAGCTCACCAAGGTGCTCTACACCGGCATGTGGCACGGCATCAACCAGCAGGAGATCGGGCACGTGGGGGAGTTCCTCACGCATGAGGTGCTGAACAAATAGGAGTACGACGCCGGCGACCCCGTCCCAAAGCCAGCTTCGGTCAGTCCCCGGTTCAGTCAGCCCCGGGTGCCACCACCCGGACGGTCTGGCCGTTCACGGTGACGGTGTCGCCGTTGTGCAGCTGCCGGCCGCGGCGGTCGTCGATCTCGCCGTTGACCTTGACCAACCCGTTCCTGATGAGCTCCGTTGCCTCCACGCCGTCCTCCACGAGGTTGGCGAGCTTCAGCAGCTGGCCCAGCCGGATCATGCTGTCGCGGATGGGGACGTCGTCAATGGGGTTGCTCATACAGCAATAATGCCTGAACTAAGGTGGATTCAATGACCTCCCCTCCACGCCTGCCGGTGCTCGCAGGCCTGCCCTTGGCGGTAGGCTCCGGCCTCGCCATCCCGGTCCAGGGCCGCATCAACGGGGCCCTGGGTGCCCGCCTCAATGACGGGATCACTGCGGCGGCCGTGAGTTTCAGCACAGGCCTGCTGGTCATGATCGTCATTTCGCTGGTCCTGCCGCGCGGCCGCGCCGGACTGGCCCGAATCCTCCCGGCCGTCCGCAGCCGCGCCTTCCCGCGCATCTATGTGGTGGCCGGCGCCATTGGCGCGCTGTTCGTTTTTGCCCAGTCCTTCACGGTAGGCATCCTCGGGGTGGCCCTTTTCACCGTCGCCACAGTCACCGGGCAAACCGTCAGCGGCCTGCTCGTGGACCGGCTGGGCATCGGGCCGGCCGGGAAGAAATCCGTCACCGGCATCCGGATCATCGGCTGCATCCTCACCATCGCCGCCGTCGCCTGGGCAGTGTCACCCCGGTTCAGCGGCGCGGGGGCGGGCGGGGCCGACGGCGGTCCGGCTGCCCTGGTGCTTCCCATCCTGCTGCCGGTAGCCGCAGGCTTCCTCATGAGCTTCCAGCAGGCCATGAACGGCACCGCCACGGTCCACTACGGCACGCCGATCGCGGCCACGCTGGTCAACTTCGTGGCCGGCTGCACGGTGCTCTGGGCCGCGCTCGCCGTGAAAGTTGCGGTGGCCGGCCCTGCCAACCCGCTGCCCACTGAATGGTGGTACTACCTGGGCGGTCCCATGGGCTGCGTCTTCATCGGACTCGGCGCCCTGCTGGTCCGCAGCCTCGGCGTGCTGGTCACCGGGCTGGGCATGATTGCCGGCCAGTTGCTCGGCTCGCTGGCACTGGACCTTGCGCTGCCCGCCCCGGGCACCGTCGTCGCGCCGGCCACCATCCTCGGGACACTGCTGACCCTGGCCGCCATCATCCTGGCAACTCTGCCCTGGCCGCGGGGCGCGCTCCGCAGGCAGCGGCCGGTACGCTAGGACACGAGCTTTCCCCGTTCTCCCTTCATTCGCCCCGGCGCGTTGCCCCCTGTGCCCCAAGGCATACGGCAGCCGGAGCCCGACAACCCGCGGACCGCACCCAGCGGCCCTGTAGAAATTGGAGTTACCCCATGGCAGCAAAATCCGTCCTCGACCAGGTCATTTCCCTCTCCAAGCGGAGGGGCTTCGTGTTCCAGGCCGGTGAGATCTACGGAGGCTCGC
>DATIMT010000049.1:0-6555 GCA_035475035.1 Arthrobacter sp. | reverse complement strand
CATCGACATGGACGACATCGCCGCCTGCTTCGAGTATTTCGGCAGGCTCGCCGGGCAGCAGTCGGGACGGGTGGTCGACGCCGGGGACCCCGCCGTCGTGAGTCGAATCGTCCACGAACCCGTTGGTGTCTGCGGCCTGATCACGCCATGGAACTACCCCCTGCTCCAGGCAGCGTGGAAGATCGCCCCCGCGTTGGCCGCCGGCTGCACCTTCATCCTCAAGCCCTCAGAGCTCACTCCATCCACCAGCATCCTGGCCATGCAGCTGCTTCAGGACCTCGGCCTGCCGGACGGGGTTGCCAACCTCGTCACCGGCCCCGGCGCCGAGGCGGGCGCACCGCTTTCGGAACACCCCGCCGTCGACCTCGTCTCCTTCACCGGCGGCCTGGAAACCGGCAAGCGCATCGCCGCAGCCGCCGCCGGCACTGTCAAGAAGGTGGCGCTGGAGCTGGGCGGCAAGAACCCCAATGTGGTGTTCGCTGACGCGGACTTCGACGCCGCCGTGGACAATGCCCTCAACGGCGCCTTCGTCCACTCCGGTCAGGTCTGCTCGGCCGGCGCCCGGCTGCTGGTGGAGGAATCCATCGCCGAACGCTTCGTGGCCGAGCTGGTCCGCCGCGCCGAAGGCATCCGGATCGGCGGCCCCTTCGATGACGCCGCCGAAACCGGGCCGCTGATCTCCGCCGCACACCGGGACAAAGTCCACGCGTACGTCCAGCGCGGCGTCCAGGAGGGCGCCCGGCTCCGCACCGGCGGCGCGGCACCTTCAGGGGAGAAGTACGACGCCGGCTTCTACTACCAGCCGACCATCCTGGACCAGGTGCAGCGCGGGATGTCCGTGGTCATCGACGAGGCGTTCGGCCCCGTAGTGACCGTTGAAACCTTCCGCACCGAGGACGAGGCCGTGACCACTGCCAACGACACCATCTACGGCCTGGCCGGGGCGGTGTGGACGCAAGACGCCGGGAAGGCGCAGCGCGTGGCGGCCCGGCTGCGGCACGGCACCATCTGGATCAACGACTACCACCCCTACCTCCCGCAGGCCGAGTGTGGCGGCTTCGGCCAGTCCGGCGTCGGCCGCGAACTGGGCCCCACGGGTTTGGCGGAATACCAGGAAGCCAAGCACATCTACCAGAACACCAACCCGCAGGTAACCGGCTGGTTTGCTGACCACGGCAAGGAGAACTAGATGCACGTCGACAACATCGAGGACCTCAGCGAGCGCGGGTTCGATTACATCGTCATTGGCGGCGGATCCGCCGGCGCCGCAGTGGCCGCACGGCTGAGCGAGGACCCCGAGGTGACCGTGGCCCTGGTCGAGGCGGGCCCCGATGACCGGAACATCCCGGAAATCCTGCAGCTGGACCGCTGGATGGAGCTGCTGGAATCGGGCTACGACTGGGACTACCCGGTGGAACCGCAGGAGAACGGCAACTCCTTCATGCGCCACGCGCGCGCCAAGGTCATGGGCGGCTGCTCCAGCCACAACTCCTGCATTGCGTTCTGGGCACCGCGGGAGGACCTGGATGAGTGGGAGTCCAAGTACGGTGCCACCGGCTGGAACGCCGACGCGGCCTGGCCGCTCTACCAGCGGCTGGAAACCAACGAGGACGCCGGCCCGGACGCACCCCACCACGGCGACTCCGGTCCCGTGCACCTGATGAACGTGCCCCCGGCGGATCCTGCCGGCGTCGCACTCCTGGATGCCTGCGAGCAGGTCGGCATCCCCCGGGCGAAGTTCAATACCGGAACCACCGTGGTTAACGGCGCCAACTTCTTCCAGATCAACCGCCGGGCGGACGGCACCCGCGCCTCCAGCTCCGTCTCCTACATCCACCCCATCATTGAACGGCCAAACTTCACCCTCCTGACCGGCCTGCGCGCCCGCCAGCTGGTGTTCGACGCGGAGAAGCGCTGCACCGGCGTGGACGTGGTGGACTCCGCGTTCGGCCGGACTCACCGGCTCTCCGCGCACCGCGAGGTGGTCCTGTCCACCGGTGCCATCGACTCCCCCAAGCTGCTCATGCTCTCCGGCATCGGCCCGGCCGCCCACCTCGCCCAGCACGGCATCGAGGTGGTGGTGGACTCCCCCGGCGTGGGCGAGCACCTGCAGGACCACCCGGAAGGCGTGGTGCAGTTCGAGGCCAAACAGCCCATGGTGCAGACCTCAACGCAGTGGTGGGAAATCGGGATCTTCACCCCCACCGAGGACGGCCTGGACCGCCCCGACCTGATGATGCACTACGGCTCGGTCCCGTTCGACATGAACACCCTGCGGTACGGCTACACCACCACGGAGAACGGATTCAGCCTCACCCCGAACGTCACGCACGCCCGCTCCCGCGGGACCGTCCGGCTGCGCAGCCGCGACTTCCGCGACAAGCCCATGGTGGACCCGCGCTACTTCACGGACCCCGAAGGCCACGACATGCGCGTCATGGTGGCCGGCATCCGCAAGGCCCGCGAAATCGCCGCCCAGCCCGCCATGGCGGAATGGACCGGCCGCGAACTCTCGCCCGGCGTCGAGGCGCAGACGGACGAGGAACTCCAGGACTACATCCGCAAGACCCACAACACCGTCTACCACCCGGTAGGCACCGTCCGTCTGGGCCCGGCCGACGACGACATGTCGCCGCTGGACCCCGAACTGCGGGTCAAGGGCGTCAGCGGCCTCCGCGTCGCCGATGCGTCCGTCATGCCCGAACACATCACCGTCAACCCCAACATCACCGTCATGATGATCGGCGAGCGCTGCGCCGACCTGATCCGCGCCGGCCG
Organism: Arthrobacter sp.; assembly: GCA_035475035.1. GTDB lineage: Bacteria > Actinomycetota > Actinomycetes > Actinomycetales > Micrococcaceae > Arthrobacter. Next base: position 3,777 of record DATIMT010000049.1, on the reverse strand, counting down.
CATCCGTGCCAGCCACACAGGAGAAAGCACGACGGCGGAACTGGAGCTCAGCGCGTCGCTCACCTGAGCGTTTTGGCGGCAAAGCCGTCACACCAGGCCAAGGATTCGCCGCGCCCCGGGCCGGCTGGTCCTCGCCATCGTGCTTTTCTGATCTAGGAGTCCATATTGGAACCCAGCAAGAGTATTGATTCAAGCGGCATGGACGAATTTGGCTACACCCAGACCCTGGACCGGAGCATCGGCAAGTTTGCCAGCTTCGCCGCGGGTGTCAGCTACATCTCCATCCTCACCGGTGTTTTCCAACTGTTCTACTTCGGTTTCTCCATGGCCGGCCCGGCATACGCCTGGTCCTGGCCCATCGTGTTCGTCGGCCAGCTCATGGTGGCCCTGTGTTTTGCCGAACTGGCAGGCCGCTACCCCGTGGCCGGCTCCGTCTACAACTGGGCCAAGCGGCTCGCCTCCGGAACCTCGTCCTGGCTGGCCGGCTGGCTGCTGCTGCTGTCCTCCATCATGGCGCTGGGCTCCGTGGCGCTGGCCCTGCAGATCACGCTGCCGCAGCTGTGGTCCGGGTTCCAGTTCGTCGGTGACGGCACCGGCCCCTACGATTTCGCCATGACCGGGGTGGTGCTGGCCACCATCATGATCACCATCTCCACCCTCATCAACGCGTTCGGCGTGAAGCTGATGACCAGGATCAACAGCATCGGCGTCTTCGTGGAGCTGGTCGCCGCCGTCCTGCTGATCCTCGCCCTGGGCTGGCATGTGGTGCGCGGGCCGGAGGTCTTCTTCCAGACCAACGGCTTCGGCGAGGGCCACGACCTGGGCTTCTTCGGCGTCTTCCTGATCGGCGCCATGGCCTCCGGCTACGTCATGTACGGCTTCGACACCGCCAGCTCGCTGGGCGAGGAGACCAAGGACCCCAAGAAGACGGCACCCAAGGCCATCCTCCGGGCCGTCACGGCGTCGTTCCTGCTGGGCGGCCTGATCCTGCTGTTCGGGATCCTGGCCGCACCGGACCTCACCGATCCCCAGGTGGGAGCTGCCGACGGCGGGCTGCAGCACATCGTGCTCTCCGTCCTGGGCGGTCCGTTCGGCAAGGCCTTCCTGGCCTGCATCGTGGTGGCCGTGGTGGTGTGCACCCTGGCCGTCCACGCCGCCGCCATCCGGATGATGTTCGCCATGGCCCGCGACAACAACCTGCCCTTCAGCCGGCAGCTCAGCAAGGTGGATCCCGTCCGCCGGACCCCCACCGTTGCCGCGATCGTCATTGGGATCATGGCCGTCATCCCGCTGCTGGTCAACGTCATGCAGCCGGCCATCTTCACCATCCTGTCGAGCATCAGCATCGTGCTGATCTACCTGTCCTACCTCCTGGTCACCGTTCCCCTGCTGCGCAAGCGGCTCCTGAAGCAGTGGCCGCTGGCCGATGACGGTTCGGAGCCCGGGTTCTGCATGGGCAAGTGGGGTGTTCCCGTGAACATCCTGGCGGTCCTGTGGGGCGCTGCCATGACGGTGAACCTGGTCTGGCCCCGCCCGGAGATCTACAACTCCGTGCCCCCGTTCGAGTGGTACCTGCAGTGGGGCGGGGTGATCTTCGTAGCCGCCGTGGTGATCGGCGGGACACTGCTCTACCGCCTCAAGATCCGCCACCAGACAGGGGTGCTGGCCGAGCATGCCGCGGCCGTCGCTGCCCATCCGTCCTCCAGCTCGGTACGGCACGACGCACCACAGGAAGTGCCGCAGGATGATTTGGCGGTCAACGGGGTCCTGGCAACAGAAAGCTCGTAACGCCTTTTGTAAGGGCCGACGGCGGCACTCACCCGAGTGCCGTCGTCGGCCCTTTTCGTGTCCCCCAGCCCCGCCATGTTGAGTGCCGGCGTCATACAAGGAAAGGCCTGGCGGATCCGGAGCGGCAACGCCCTACCCTTGACAGGTGACTTTGACTACGATCCGCACCGCCGCCGCGGGCTCCCTCGCCGCCGCCGGTCTCCTGCTTTCCCTCGCCGGCTGTTCCACACCGGCCGCCAACCAGCCAAGCGCCTCTGCGCCCGCTTCCTCATCAGCGGCCTCAGCCAGTGCCGCACCGTCCAGCTTGGCGTCTGCCAACGCGGGCGCCTCAGGTTGCGCCGGCGTGAAGGTGATCGTCGATTCGGGCGCCCTGAAGCAGGCCGCCGCCGACACCTCCGTCTGCGTGCCTGTGGACGCGCCCACCGTGGCGTCCAAGGTACTCGACGAAGCGAAGATCAAAACCGAGGGCACCACCCAGTACCCCAACGAAGTGGTGTGCCGCGTGAACGGCGTGCCCGCCGCCGACCTGGACATTAAGCACAAAGACGGCACCTACCGGGAAGAGTGCAAGGGCATGCCCGCTGCCTTCGCCTACTGGGGTCTCTGGGTCAAGCCGGCAGCCGGAGATTGGGCCTACGCGCAGGAAGGCCTCGCCACCCTTAAGGTGAGCCCCGGAGAGAGCCTGGAACTGCTCTTCACGGTTGACGACCAGCCGGCCTCACCCGCGGCATGACCTTCCGGCCCGCGCCGTTGCGCGCAGCGGCGGTCCTCGCCGCTGTGTTCATCGCGGCGCGGGTCATCTACCGCGTCCTGTTCAATGGGACGGGAATCGGTGAGCCGGTCCTCCTCGACCTGCCGCCGTTGCCGCTGCCAGCCCCGTACGCCCATGTGGTTTTCCTCGGTCCGGTATCCGCGCCGGGCCTGTGGGCGGCGGTACTGTCCGCCATGCCGATTGCCGGGATGATCGTCGGCTTCGGCCTGCTCAACGCGTGGATTGATGTGTCCCGCAGCTTCGTGCGCCTGGCCCGGGGCGGCCCCCTGCAGGGCGTGGCCCGAATGCTGGTGGTGGCGTGGGCGGCGCTCCCGGCGCTGTCCGACGCCGTTGCCTCCGTCCGCCTGGCGTTCCGGTTGCGGGGGGAACGCTTCGGGCCCCGTGCCCTGGTGCCCGTCCTGGAGCGCACCCTGGAACATGCAGGCCGGGTTGCCGCGGCCTTGGAGTTGCGCGGCTTTGGAAGCCGGGCAAGCCACCAACAACGGTTCAACGACGACGACGCACCGCTTTTGGTCCGGGACGCGCAGTTCCGGATTGGGGACGCATGCCTCAGGGTTGACGGGTTTGTCCCGCCGGCCGGGTCCATCACCGTGATCACCGGGCCGACGGGTTCCGGCAAATCCACCATCCTGCGGGGCATCGCGGGCCTGCTCACCCATGTTGATGGCGGGGACATTTCCGGCGCGGTACGGGTTTCCGGACTTGACCGTCTGGCTGCCCCGCCGCGTGATACGGCCGGACTGATTGGCGTCGTCCTGCAGAACCCACGGGCCGCCTTCGCCACCACCCTTGTCCGGGATGACATTGCACTGGCCCTGGAACTGCGCGGCGTACCCACCACTGCCGCGAAGGCGCGGGTGCTGGAGGTGGCGGAGCGGATCGGGGTGTCCGAGCTGCTGGACCGGAACGTCAGCACCCTCTCGGCGGGTGAGGCGACGCTCGTGGCCATCGCGGCTGCCGTCGTGGATCATCCCAGGCTGCTCCTGGTGGACGAGCCCCTGGCCGACCTCGACGCCACAGCCCGCGCCCGCGTCATCACCGTACTCGACGCCCTGGCCCGCGACGATGGCGTGTCCGTCATAGTGGCGGAGCACCGGGCCCATGTGCTCGTCTCCATTGCTGATTCGTGGTGGACCATCCAGGGCGGCTCCGTGGTGCCGGGTGCTGCCCCGTTAGAGCTACCTGCTCATCCCGATGCTGGTCACGTGCGGGAGTTC
>DATIMT010000048.1:0-7829 GCA_035475035.1 Arthrobacter sp. | reverse complement strand
CGGACGGCGCCCATACGGCGACCTTCACCCTCAAGGCCGGTACGGTCGTCGTCGACGCTTTCGAAGCCATCTCGGCCGCAGTGAACGGAGCAGTGGACACCCATCCCATCAAGGATGAACTGGACGCTGTCGGGTCGCCCGCGGCCTCGGACTACTCGGCGGCCAGCTGGGGCATCTTTGCGGCCGCCCGCGATGCTGCCCAGGCGGCACAAACCGGCCAGCCGGGCCTCGACACGGTAGGGATCGGCCAGATCGTCCAGCGTCTGAAGGACGCCTACAACGCCCTGACACCAGCCAACGTGACCGACACCCAGAAAGACCTTGGCCTCAGCGGTGCCGTGACCGCAACTGACAGTCTCCCGGCCACGGTGGTCATTGATGGCCAGAGCCACGCTGTCACCTGGTCCAACGCGAGCAAGGGCGCCACCAAAGCCCCCTACACCACCCTCACGGTCTCGGGATGGACAAAGGATGCCTACGTTGACGGCAAGCAGCAGCTCTTCACGGCCAAGTACGAGGTAGTTCCCGCAGGACTCACCTACTTCATCGACTCCGGCGTGACCAGCACCCAGGCCTCACCGCAGTACGCCGCCGTTGCAGCCCTGCTGCCGCTGCTCAACAGCAGCGCCGATCAGCCTTCACCAAATGCCACGTCCTGGGGCTACGTACCCAGCGGGATCAACGTCAAGAGCGGCACCAACCTGGCTGACAAATATTCAACCGGGCTGTGGGCAGGTTCCGGCAAGCCGATCCAGTACCGGCTGCCCCTTGAAGCCGGCTCCTACACCCTCACTGCCGGCTTCAATGAGTGGTGGGGCGTCACCAGGCCCATGACGGAATCGGTCACCATCGGGTCCACCACGGTGGCCGGGACGCCGGTGAACCTCACGCCGGGCTCAACCGCCGGCGGGACCGTCGCCTTCACCCTTGCCGAGCCGGCCACCGTCACCTACACGGTGGCCAAGGGCGGGTCGTCGGACCCTGTTATCAGCTGGTTGGGAGTAGCGAAAAACTGACGGGCCGGTTCAGCCGCCCCGAGGCATTGCCGTGCGGCCCCCGGGAAGTATCCCCTGGGGGCCGCGTGGTGTTTCGGGACGGATACGAGCCCTACGGCTGCTGAAACCACTCCCGGGCGGGGTTTGTCACGGCGGGAACGGAACGGTCCAGCCCGGGCTGGGCCGCCCAGCGTACCCCGTTCGCCAGGACCCGCTGGATCTGCGGGTGGTGGTACACCGGGTACTCCTGGTCACCGGGACTGAAGTAGAAGATGCGCCCCTTGCCGCGGGTGAACGTGACGCCGGACCGGAACACCTCGCCGCCGGCGAAGGAGCTGATGAAGATCAGGTCGTCCGGGTCCGGGATGTCGAACAGCTCGCCGTACATCTCCTGCTCGGGGATGACGATGGGGCTGTCCACGCCCTCGGCGATGGGGTGCGAGGGCTTCACGGTCCACACCAGTTCGCGTTCGCCGTCGTTCCGCCAGGCCAGCGAACAGCTGGTGCCCAGCAGTTTGGTGAAGATCTTCGAGAAGTGCCCCGAATGGAGCACGATCAGTCCCATTCCGCCAAGCACGTGCCGGTGGACGCGTTCGACGACGACGTCACTCACCTCGGCGTGGGCCACGTGGCCCCACCAGAGCAGGACGTCCGTCTCCGCGAGCACCTCCTCGTCGAGGCCGTGCTCGTCGTCGGTGGCCAGGACCGCCGTCGTAATTTCTGCCTCTGGGTAATGGGAACGAAGGCCGGCGGCGATGGCGCCGTGGATGCCGTCCGGGTAAATCTCGCCGATGTGGGACGGCTCGTTGTTGGCTTCGTGGACGCCTTCGTTCCACACACGGATCCTCAGTTTGCCGTTCATTAGAGACGAACCTCCCTCTGCTCCAGCGCGGACTGGTAGCACGCGTCGATGATCTGTGCCCGGTACAGCGCCAGGGATCCATCGTGCCCGCCCCAGGCTGCCTCCCCTCCGCGCACTGCGGTGACGAAGTCTTCCACCACGGCGTCGTGCGCGCGGCCCGGCAGCACCGGCGGCACGAAATCGGCACTTTCGCCGTCCTTGTCCGTAAATACCCTGAGCTGCCCGACCGGCGGGAAGGGTGCGCCCTGTACCTTGAGCTCTGCGCCGCCGTCGGTGCCGTAGACCGTGAAGTCCAGCAGGTCGTCCGTTTCCCGGTAGGTTGCCCAGCCGGCCTCGATCAGCAGTGTTCCGCCGCCCTCAAGCCGGAGGAACGCCGAGGCAAAATCCTCCACCTCGAAGGCATGGCTGGTGGCCTGGGCTGAATACCGGCTCCCGCCGCCCCTGCCCTGCGGACCCAGTTCTGAATGGGTGGCGGCGGACACGGCCACCACTTTCGGTTCGCCGAGGAGGTGCAGGGCGTAATCAATGGCGTGAACGCCGATGTCAGCCAGCGGTCCGCCGCCTGCCAGCTCCGGGTTGGTGAACCAGCTGCCGAGCGTCGGAATGCCCGAGCGGCGCAGCCAGGATGCCTTGGCGTAGTACGGGCGGCCCAGTCCGCCGCCGTCGATGATCTCCTTGAGTGCCTGGATGTCGCCCCGGCGGCGGTGGTTGAAGGCGACGTCCAGGACACGGCCCGCCTTGCGGGCGGCATCCACCATGGCCTGGCCTTCGACGGCGTTGCGCGCGATGGGTTTCTCGCTCAGCACGTGAAGTCCCCGTTCCAGTGCCGCGATGGCGATGGGAGCATGCAGGAAGGTGGGCACCGCCACGCTGATGGCATCAAGCCCGCCGTGGTCCAGCATCTCCTGCCAGTCGGCGAAGGCGTTGGGGATGGCGTATTCGGCCTGCAGGGACTCCCGAAGCTCCTGCTCCATTCCGGCCAGCGACACGATGCGGACACCGTCGAGGTCGGCGTAGGCCTTCAGGTGCTGCTGGCCGGCCCAGCCAATGCCAACGACGCCGACCCGAAGTTCCTGGGCGGGGGCCTCTCCTGGTGCCGGCGGCTGCTGGCCGGGGGACTGCTCGTGGTTCAAGGGTGCTTCCTTTTCCGTGCGGGGGTCTGGTGTGCGGAGGTCCAGTGGCGTGGACGAGGGTGGAATCGATTCCAAAAGACTTTCCATGTGGCGTTTTTCCCTGTGTGGAATCGATTCCAAAATCCTGTCAGGAACTCCGCGGGCACGTCAACCCCCTGTCAGCTCCTGGTGGAGTCCCGGATGACGATCTCGTGCGGAAGGAACATCCGGCCGCGGCGGTGCATCCCCGGCTGCGTCATGCGTTCGAGGAGTGCTTCGAACGCCACGCGTCCCATGTCGTAGGCCGGCTGCCGGATGGTGCTCAGTTCCGGGACGCACATCTCAGCCTGGATGGAGTCGTCAAACCCGGCCACCGCCAGGTCCTCCGGGACCCGGAGTCCGGCGTCGGTAATTTCCCGGACGCAGCCGGCCGCCACCGTGTCGCTGCCGCAGAACACCGCGTCTGGCAGGCGGTCCATGGCCAGGAGTTCCCGGGTGAGCCGCCGGCCGGCATGGAAGTCGAAATCACCGTCGGCGAAAAGACTGTGTTCCGCGGCCAGGCCCGCCTCGGATAGGGCTTTGCGGAACCCTTCCTCGCGCAGCCGCCCGGACCGGGCTGCCCGGTTGCCGATCATGGCTAGGCGCCGCGCCCCGGTCTTGATGAGGTGCCGCGTGATGTCGTAGGCGGCCTGCCGGTCGTCAATGGATACGCCGAAGGCTGCTTCCGACTCGGTTATCTCACAGAGTTGGACAACGCTGAGCTGGGTGGCGAGCGCTTCGACGTCGGCATCGGGCATGGTGGGCGAAAAGAGGATCAGCCCGTCCACGGATCCGTTCCGGAGCATATCCACGAGCTGCTGCTCCCGTTCCAAATTTCCGGACGTCGGGGCTATGAGGCTGACGTAGCCGGACAACGCCGCGGCATCGCCCAGCCCGCGGAATGCTTCGCTGATGATGGGGGACTCAAGGTTCTTTGCAAGGGCCAAAATGCGCATGGTCCGGTCGCGGCGCAGGTCGCGGGCGGAGGCGAGCGGCCGGTAGTTGAGCTGCCGGATGGCTCCTGCCACCTTTTCCCTGCTCGACGCGCTCACGGCCGGGCTTCCATTCAGCACGCGCGATACCGTGCCGACGGACACTCCGGCCGTCTTGGCAACATCCTGCACGGTCGCTCGCGCCATTCTGCTTTGTCCTTCCGCGGCCGGGCGCGAAGACCCCTGCCTTCGACCCTGCGATTCCTGCCCCTGCTGCTGGTTTTCCTCAGCTTAGCTGCGCGGCTCACTGCGTCACGCGCGGCACCCTTTTGGCCCGGTCCAAGGGCGCGGGCCCCGTAAACCCGGCCTCCCGCCGTCGGGGGTGTGGCAAAAGCGTGCCTGGCGTGACGTCAAATGAGGCCTGGGGCCACTGGGCGTGCCTGGAAACATCCAATTAACATCCCGGCCCGACGCGCGAAACGTAGAATTGCCTACTCTGGTGCAACAACGTTTACTCTTAGCTAACACCGACCCGGACAGGAATGTTTCGATGACCAGTGTCGCAACCCCTGCTGTAACCCCGCTGCCAGAAGCTGTGAAAGCCGCGCCCCTGACGGAGACCGCCACAATCTCCCTCGCGGACATTGCCCGCGCCCACGACGTCCGCTTCCTGCTCGCCACTTTCGTGGACATGACCGGTAAGCCCTGCGCCAAGCTCGTCCCGGTGGAAGCCGCCGGTGAGCTCGAAGCCGGTGCGATGGGCTTCGCCGGCTACGCTGCCGGCCTGATCGGCCAGAAGCCCCAGGACGCGGACCTGATCGCCATCCCGGATCTCGCCTCCTTCACCCCGGTTCCCTTCATCAAGGAGGGCCTGGCCATCATCCACTGCGACCCGCACGTCAACGGCGAGCCGTGGCCTTACGCCCCGCGCGTCATCCTGAAGAACACCCTTGCCCGGCTGGCCGGCCAGGGCATGCAGGCCAAGGTGGGGGCGGAAGTTGAATACTTCCTGGTCAACAGGAACGACGACGGGACGTTGAGTACCGCCGACGCGCGCGACGATTCGCCCCGCCCCTGCTACGACGCCCGCGGGGTCACCCGCATGTACGAGCACCTCACGTCCATTTCCGATGCGATGAACAGCCTTGGCTGGGGCAACTACGCCAATGACCACGAGGACGCAGCCGGCCAGTTCGAACAGAACTTCAACTACGCCGACGCCCTCACCACCGCCGACCGCGTGGTCACCCTCCGCTACATCCTGAACATCCTGGCCGGGCAGCGGGGCATGACAGCCACGTTCATGCCCAAGCCGTTCACCGACCGCACCGGCACCGGCCTGCACTTCCACCTGTCGCTGTGGTCCGGAGCAGACGCCCTGTTCCCCGGCGAGGGCGGTAATCAGGACGACGGCGGCCGAGGCCTTGGGCTTTCAGGCCTCGCCTACGCCTTCATCGGCGGAATCCTGGACCACGCCCCGGCGCTGCAGGCCTTCCTGGCTCCGACCGTCAACTCCTACAAGCGCTCAGGTGCCACCACCAGTTCCTCCGGTGCCACCTGGTCGCCGCGCAAGGCCTCCTTCGGCGGCAACGACCGCACCCACATGATCCGCGTCCCGGACAACAAACGGATCGAGTTGCGTTCAGGGGACGGCTCCGCCAACCCCTATCTCGCCATCGCCACGGCCATTGCCGCCGGACTGGATGGCGTGGAGAAGTCCGTCGATCCCGGCACGCCTTCCGGCCCCGGGGAGTCCAAGCCGGATGCACACTCCCTGCCGGCCACCTTGCTCCACGCCGTCGAAGCACTCCGCAGGGACCCGGTGATCCTCTCCAGCCTCAGCGGCGACCCCGCCATCGGCAACTACTACGCCGACGCCAAGGAAGAGGAATTCCTCAGCTGGCACAACCAGGTCAGCGACTGGGAAATCCGGGCCTACCTCACCTCCATCTGACCACCTGTTCCAACCCCAAAACCAAGCAAAGGACCACTATGTGCGGAATCGCCGCGCTGCAGCTGCGCAACCCCTCGCTGCACCCCCGGATGGGCAGCCTCCTGTCCTCCATGCTGTGCCAGATCGTGGACCGCGGCCCTGACTCCGCCGGTCTCGCCGTGTACAACACCCCTGGCCTGGTGTCCCCGGGCATGTCCACCCTCAGCCTCCTGGGCAGGGACCAGGGGATGACGACGCCGGCCATTACCTCCGGCCTGGAAGCGATGCTCCCAGCCGGCTCCGGAGCGACAGTCAAGGTGGTGGGCGACACCACCTTGGTGAGCGCCGCCGTCGGGACCGACCTGCTGGTGAAGGCTGTCAGCGAAACCCTGCCCTCGTCTACGATCATCGGCCGAGGTGAGCACGTCGCCGTGATGAAGAGCGTGGGCCACCCCATGGAGATCGCCGCGGACCACGGGCTTGAGTCCATGGCCGGAAGCCAGGGACTGTCTCACACCCGGATGGCCACAGAATCCGCTGTCACCGCCGGCGGCTCGCACCCCTTCTCGGTCGCCGACGACCTCTGCCTGGTGCACAACGGCTCCTTCTCCAACCACGCCACGGTGCGGCGGGGCCTTTTGCGCGAGGGCGTGGTGTTCGACTCGGAGAATGACACCGAAGTGGGTGCACGGTACGTTGCCTCCCGCCTGAAACAGGGCGACAGCCTCGAGGAAGCCTTGGTGAACCTGGGCAAAGTCCTGGACGGCTTCTACACCCTGGTCGTCACCACGGCGGACAGCATGGCCGTGGTCCGCGATCCCATCGCCTGCAAACCCGCCATCATCGCCGAAACGGACGACTACGTGGCCATGGCCTCCGAGTACCGCGCCCTGGCCGGGTTGCCCGGCATCGACAACGCCCGCATCTTCGAACCGGAACCCGGAAAGGTCTACACATGGTCACTCTGACAGCCCCCGAAACCATTGCCCCTGCTGCCGAGGCCGCTGCCACCGTGGTGGACCTGGCCGAGAGCCCCGTCCGGGAGCTGAACCAGGCCCTGCATGACGCGGTTGACGGACAGTCATGGACCGTGACCAAACCCGGCGGCAAGCACAGCCTGGCCGTCGGCATCAACGCGGACATCACAGTCACGATCGAAGGCCATGCCGGGTACTACGCCGGTGGAATGCACCAAAAGGGGAACCTGACCGTCAACGGCAATGCCGGCGTCGGGCTCGCGGAGAACATCATGTCCGGCAGGGTGCACGTGAAGGGCGACGCGTCCCAGTCCGCCGCCGCCACCGGCCACGGCGGCCTGGTGGTCATCGACGGAAACGCCGGCGCCCGGTGCGGAATCTCCATGAAGGGCGTCGACATTGTGGTGGGCGGCAACATCGGCCACATGTCCGCCTTTATGGCCCAGGCCGGCCGGCTCGTGGTCTGTGGCGATGCCGGGGACGCGCTCGGCGACTCCATCTACGAAGCGCGGATCTACGTAAAAGGCACCGTGGCCTCACTCGGCGCGGACTGCATCGAAAAGCCGCTGAAGGCCGAGCACCTTGCCGAACTCGCGGAATTGCTGGCCGCCGCCGGCCGCGCCGATAACCCGGCCGACTTCAAACGCTACGGCTCAGCCCGGAACCTCTACCACTTCCACGTCGACAACTCGACGTCGTACTAGGAGCCCCCATGACCATCACCTCAGTACCGCTCCCCACTGAAGCCGCCGTGCAGAACGCGCCTGATATCGCAGCGCTGGGCCTGCGCGAGTCCGCCACCTTCGACCGCGCCACCATCGCCGACATCCAGCGCGCCGCCGCTACAGGCGTCTACGACATCCGCGGCTGGGGCGCCAAGCGCAAAGTCCCGCACTTTGACGACCTGCTCTTCCTCGGCGCCTCCATGTCCCGCTACCCCCTGGAGGGCTACCGCGAAAAGTGCGATACCGACGTCGTC
>DATIMT010000047.1:0-6552 GCA_035475035.1 Arthrobacter sp. | reverse complement strand
CCAGGATCACGGTGACCAGCGGCAGCGTCAGCGCCGGGATGAAGAGCTTATTGCCGAAGCGCTTGGCGTAGGCCTCACGCTCGGGGCCGGTGGAGGTGCGGTGCTTGCCGTGGCCCAGCAGTCCGGTGGAGGCCAGTACCACCAGGACCAGGACGGCGATGCCCAGGATCCAGCCGGGTGCGGTGCCGGCCTGGACCCAGGTGCTGTAGAAGAAGCACAGGCCCAGCAGGCCCCAGAAGGCCGAGCTGCCCCAGCGGCGGGGGTGGTGGGCGTCGGCGGCAATCAGAGATGCCCACGCGACGAACAGAATGCCGATCAGCCAGTAAACGGCTTCAACGTTGATCATTTGGCTTCTCCTGCAGTTTCCTTCTGGGCGGTGAGCTCGTATTCGCGGTATTCCTTGTCCAGCTGCTTGTCCAGCCGCAGGAGCCGGAAGCCGTGGATGAGGAAGGCCGCGATGGCGGTGGGGATGGCCCAGAGGGCAAGCTGGAGCGGTTCCAGGTGCAGGTGGTACGTGGTGTCCACGAAGGTGGTGATCAGCAGGATGGAGCCGACGGCCACGAACACGTCTTCACCGAAGAACACGCCCACGTTGTCCGCGCCGGCGGAGTGGCCTTTGATCTTCTCGCTGATCTTTTCCGGTACGTGCCCGTAGCGGCGCAGGGCCGCGCCTTCTGCCATGGGAAACACCAGCGGACGGACGGTCTGGGCGTGGCCGCCGATGCTGTTCAGGCCCACAGCCGCAGTCAGCTGGCGGACGGCCAGGTAGCCGATCAGGACGCGGCCCGCCGTGAGTTTGGCGAGCTTTCCGATGAGGACCTTGGCCTGCTCCTGCAGCCCGAAGAATTCGATGATGCCCACAACCGGCAGCACCGCCACGAAGATGGTGACCGATCGGCTGCTGGCGAAACCGGTGCCGAACGAGTCAAGGATCTGCGCGGGGTTCATGCCGCCCAGCAGTGCGGTGACGATGCCGGCGACGGTGACGACAATCAGGGGGTTCAGGCGGATGGCGAAGCCAACGATCACCAGCAGCACCCCGATGAGTACAAGCATGATTATCCCTTCCCAGGGGACCCGTGACGGGTCTGCGAAAGTGGGGGCCGGCGCAACCGTGCCCCTATTGGTTATTGGGGCGGCGCCGAGGGGCGGGAGCCCCGGTCACGTTGGGGCTGCAGGTTTGTGTGAGCTGCAGAACAACGGTGTGATCTAAAGCATAGCTTTTTGTTGAACAATCCTGCAACCCCCTCTGTTCGGAAAGGGGTAGGTTAGCGGCCGACGGCGTCCAGCAGCTGCGCTTCAGCGCGATCCAGGTAAGCGGCCAGGAAGTCCGCTGCCGCGGCCCGGTCCCCGGCATCCAGGAGCTCCACGATCTTGGCATTGTCTTCCACATAGGGCTCATGGAAGGCCGGATTGGCCGCCATCGAGTGGAACACCAGGCGCATCTCGGCCAGGACCTGGTCCATCAGGTTGTTGAGCCGTTCGCTGCCCGCGTGGTTAACGATCGCGCGGTGGAAGTCCTGGTTGGCACCGGCCATGCCCGGGATGTCGCCCTCCGCCGCTGCTGCCCTGGCGGCCTTGATGATCCCTGCAAGTGCCTCCATCGGGGCGTCGCCGGACCACAGCACGGCCGACGGCTCCAGGAACCGGCGGACGCGGTAGATCTCGCGGATGTCGTCCGCCGTGGGCTGGGCCACGAACACGCCGCGGTTGGGGATGCGGGTGACAATGTGCTCGGCGTGCAGCGCAGCGAACGCCTCCCGCAGGGTATTGCGGGACACGCCAAGGGCCTCGCGGAGTGCTTCCTCCGCAAGCTTGGATCCGGGCTTGAGCTGGCCGGCGGCGATGCGGCTGCGGAGCTGGGCCGCCACCCAGAGACCCGTTTCGGCGTGCTTTGTGGTCCTGGCCTGGGCCTGCAGATCGGCCAGCACCTCGTCAAACGTCATGGCACCACGATATCGGCCCGGACCAGCACGGAAACGCCAGCACCCAGGTCACCAGCCCCGCCGTTCACCCGATGGTGGCGAGCACCTGGCCGGGGGCGACGGCGTCTCCTGCCGCAGCGAACTGCTCACCCAGGATGCCCGCACGGTGGGCGGCAACGGCTGTCTCCATTTTCATGGCTTCGAGGACCAGCACCGTCTCCCCTTCCTGCACTGTGGCGCCGGGCTCAGCCAGCCACTTGACCACGGTGCCGGCCATGGTGGCCAGGAGGTCGCCGTCGTTCTTCTCGGCCTGAATCTCCGCGCGGCTGTCTGGAGCCTCCGTGCGTCCCCGCCCGCCGCCGTCGAGCAGGGAATCCAGCAGCGCCTTGGGAAGTCCCAGCGCCATCCGTTTGCCGTCCACCTCGATGCCGATCGTCCGGCGCGGCTCCTCCTGCGCGGCAGGGCTGAACGCCGGGTCCGCCTCGAGGGCTGTGGTGAATTCGTTCTCGATCCAGGTGGTGTAGACGCCCAGGGTGTCCGTGCGGGTGAAGTCCGGCGCCTCCACCACGGCCCGGTGGAACGGCAGCACGGTGGCCAAGCCGCCTATGGTGAAATCCCGCAAGGCACGGCGGGCACGGCGCAGGGCCTGCTGCCGGTCCGCGCCGGTCACCACGAGTTTGGCGAGCAGCGAATCGAACTGCCCGGGGACCACCGAACCGGCGCGGACGCCGGTGTCCACGCGGATTCCGGGCCCGGTAGGCACGTCGAACGCTGTAACGGCCCCTGGGGACGGCAGGAAGCCGCGGCCCGGATCCTCCGCGTTGATGCGGAACTCAAAGGCGTGCCCGCGCGGCTCGGGGTCCTCCAGGACGGGCAGCTTCTCCCCTGCCGCGATGGACAGCTGGGCGGCCACCAGGTCCACGCCGGAGGTTTCCTCGGTGATGGGGTGCTCCACCTGCAGCCGGGTGTTGACCTCCAGGAAGCTCAGGAAGCCCGAGCCGTCCAGCAGGTACTCCACGGTGCCGGCGCCGACATAGCCGGCTTCCCGGCAGATGGCCTTCGCTGACGCGTGGATCTCGGCCCGCTGTTCGGCGGTGAGGAACGGAGCGGGGGCTTCCTCCACGAGTTTCTGGTGGCGGCGCTGCAGCGAGCAGTCGCGGGTGCCCACCACCACAACGTTGCCATGCGTGTCAGCGATGACCTGGGCTTCCACGTGGCGCGGCCGGTCCAGGAACTTCTCCACATAGCACTCGCTCCGGCCGAAGGCGGCCAAGGATTCGCGGACGGCGGAGTCGAAGCTCTCCTCGATGTCGGCCAGGTTCCGGACCACCTTCAGGCCGCGCCCGCCGCCGCCGAAGGCAGCCTTGATGGCCACGGGAAGACCCACCTGTTCGGCGAACGCGCGGACTTCGGCGGCGCTGGCCACCGGTCCGTCACTGCCGGGTGCCAGCGGGGCACCGGCGCGGACTGCCACCTCACGGGCGCTGACCTTGTCACCCAGCAGCCGGATGGTCTCCGGCGAGGGGCCGATCCAGGTCAGTCCGGCGTCGATCACTGCCTGGGCGAAGCCTGCGTTTTCGGACAGGAAGCCGTAGCCGGGGTGGACGGCGTCGGCGCCGCTTTTTGCTGCGATGGCGAGGATCTTTTCGATGTCCAGGTAGGTTTCCTGGGGACGGGAGCCGGACAGCGAGTAGGCCTCGGTGGCGGCGGAGACATGCAGGGCGTCGGCGTCCGGATCGGCGTAGACGGCCACGCTGTCCAGCCCTGCGTCGTCGCAGGCCCGGGCGATCCGGACGGCGATTTCGCCGCGGTTGGCAATGAGGACTTTACGCATGGAAGCTTTCCTTAGGTGTTTCGAGCTGTTCAGCCTGCGGTGCTGCAATGGGTTCAGCCTGCGCTGCTGCAGCGGTGAAGCGGACGGTTGTGCCCGGGGGAAGTTGGGCGGCCTTGTCCAGGTCGGCATGGACGACGACGGCAACCACCGGATACCCGCCGGTCACCGGGTGATCGGAGAGGAAGAGGACTGGCTGGCCCTCCGGCGGCACCTGCACGGCCCCACGGACGGTTCCTTCGCTGGCCAGCTCGCCGTCGCGGCTGCGGGTGAGCGCCTGGCCGTTCAAGCGCAGTCCGATCCGGTTCGATTGAGGGGTGACGGTCCACTCCTGGTCCAGGAACTTCTGCAGCGTTTCGGTGCTGAACCAGTCCTGCCGGGGTCCGGGAACCACCCGCAGCACGGTGGCCCCGCCCTGGTTCGGGAGAAGCGATATTTCCGGGTACCCCACCACGCTTCCCGGTTTCGGGGTTTTCACGGGCAGGATGGTTCCGGCCTGGAGCGGCTCGGGGCCGATCCCTGACATCGTGTCCGTGGAACGGCTGCCCAGCGCCTGGGGACCGCCCAGTCCGCCCCGGACTCCAATGTAGGAGCGGAGACCTGCCGTGGGGTTGCCAATGGTCAGCTTCTCCCCTGCCAGCAGCGCGAAGGGAGCATCGCACGCGGGGTGCCGCGCCGCCGTCGCCCGCTGTGCTGCCTCACCGTCCGTTGTGACGCCGGTGGTGATCTCCAGCGGAACGGCTGCTCCACTGACCGCAAGGACCTGGTCCTCGAAGGCCTCTAGCTCGAGGCCGCCGAAGAGAAGTTCAATTCCCGCTGCGTCCTCGGCGTTGCCCACCAGGCGGTTGGCGCGGCGAAGTGCCCCGCGGTCCATGGCACCGGCGCTGGTGACGCCCAGCGATGCGTAGCCCGGGCGGCCCTGGTCCTGCACGGTGGCCTGCAGCCCCGGCTTGCGGACGGCAAGGCCTGCCTGCTCTCCGGCGCCTTGATGTTCTGATGCTGTCTGGCTGGCTGCTGTCTTCGGCGGTTCAGTTACGGTGGCCTGGGCGCGGACGGCATCGAACCTGACGGTATCGCCGGGACGAATCAGGGCGGGGTTCTCCCGGCTGAGGTCCCACATGGCAGCGTCGGTCCGGCCGATCAGCTGCCAGCCGCCTGGGGACTGTCGCGGGTAGACCGCTGAGTACGCGCCGCCCAGGGCCACAGCTCCAGCGGGGACGGCCGTCCGTGGAGACCGGCGCCGCGGAACTTCCAGGCTTGGGTTCTCGCCCGTCAGGTAGGCGAAGCCCGGCGCGAATCCGGCAAAGGCAGCGGTCCAGAGCTGGCCCGTGTGGGCGGCCACCACTCCCTCGCGGCCAAGGCCGGTGAGGGCCGCGACCTCGTCCAGGTCCTCGCCGTCGTACACCACGTCGATGGTGACCAACGTGCTTTTGGTTTCCGCGGGAGCCTCGAGGTCCAGGCCGCGGACGTGCGAAGCCAGGGCCCGTGCCGCGTCGGGTGAATCCACGGTAATCATGACGGTTTCCGCGGCTGCGATGACGTCGACCTGGCCTGGCTGCGGGTGCGCGGTGAGCTGCGCCTGGAGGCTGAGGACCGCTTCCAGGGAGGACAACTCCACCAGGATGGCCCGGTCGCCGGCGGGTCTGATCCCCGTCAGCGTGGCATGGGAGGCGGCGCCGGCGTGCTGCTGCTGTGTGGCGGCCATGCTAGGCGAAGCTTTGGATGTGGATGCCGGCATCCACCAGCGCGGCGCGGACGGCGGCGGCCATGGCCACCGCACCGGGGGTGTCACCGTGCAGGCAGATGCTTTCGGCTTCGACGGGGACAAGTGACCCGTCCGTGGCGCGGACCACGCCATCGGTGGCAAGGCGCAGGACGTGCTCGACGACGTCCTCCACCTCGTGCAGCACCGCGCCGGGTTCGCGCCGGGAGACCAGGGTGCCGTCCGGGTTGTAGGCGCGGTCGGCGAAGGCCTCAGCCACGGTCCGCAGCCCGGCGGCTTCGGCCTGGCGCTGGATCTCGGAGTTCGGGAGCACCATGAGCGGCAGGGAGGGGTCCACGGCCAGGATGGCGGCCACGACTGCGCCCGCCTGCTGGGGGTGCTTCACAATGGTGTTGTAGAGCGCGCCGTGCGGCTTGACGTAACGGACGGCGGTGCCGGCGGCGAGGGCCACGGCCTGGACTGCGCCGACCTGGTAGACCACGTCTGCGGTCAGTTCGGCCGGGGTCATGTCCATGAAGCGCCGGCCGAAGCCGGCCAGGTCCCGGTAGCCGGGATGGGCGCCTACGGTGACGCCGGCCTTCGCTGCGGCCTGGCACGTGGCCATGATGCCTACAGGGTCGCCGGCGTGGAAGCCACACGCTACGTTGGCACTGGATACGCTCTCAAAAATGGCGGCGTCGTCACCGAAGGACCAGTTCCCAAAGGACTCGCCGACGTCGCTGTTCAGGTCGATGCTGGGCATTGTGATCTCCGTCTCGGATTGCTGTTCCTCCAAGAATGCCCTAAAAACTCAGATTGTTCAACAATCCAGCGACCCGATACAGCCTCTCTCCACGACGCGCGCTCACTTGTTGGAGGTCTTCCTGTGACGCCCGCTCCCTTGCCGTTGCCATATGCCTGGGTATGGCCAGGGGTGAGCGGGCGTTCGGGGATTTGGTGGTGGTGTGTTAAATGTGGGAGGCCCCAACCGTGTGGTTGGGGCCTCGACCTAATGGTTGTCCGGCGGTGACCTACTCTCCCACACCCTCCCGGGTGCAGTACCATCGGCGCTGTGGGTCTTAGCTTCCGGGTTC
>DATIMT010000046.1:0-2681 GCA_035475035.1 Arthrobacter sp. | reverse complement strand
GCGGCGGTGCGGCTTCGCGCGCCAGGTGTTACGTTTTTGGGGAGTAATGAGTACCGGTGTGAAGCCCTGACTGGCCGGTCGGCAACCCTCCCTTTCGCGGCGGGGTGCCTCAGGTGAATACTCGGCATATCGACCCATTCGAGCTGCAAGCGTGAGAGAAGGAGATCCGTCGTGTCCGACGCACCCGCCCTTGACGAAAAACTGTCCTACCGCCTGATCACGGGCCCGGACGACCGCGCGTTCTGCGAGCGGATCTCGGCCGCACTGGCTGAGGGCTATGTGCTGCATGGCAGCCCGGCGGCCACCTTCAACGGCACCCGCGTGATCGTGGCACAGGCCGTGGTCCTTCCGGCAGCGATCGCCTCGGCTGACGCCGCCGTGGCCACCGCGGTGGATGAGCTGGACTCTGAGGGCGAGTTCGACGGCGAGGGCCACGCATGAGCTACGCAGGAGACCTGACGCCACAGGAAGCGTGGGAGAAGCTGGAACAGGGCGCCATCCTGGTCGATGTCCGCACCGAGGGCGAATGGGCCCACATCGGCATTCCGGACACCAAGGCTACGGACAATGATCCGCTGTTCATCCAGTGGACCTTCCCGGGCGGCATCCCCAACCCGGACTTCCTCAAGGACCTCAGTGAGCAGGCGCCGGAGGACCCGCGCGCGGAACTGCTGTTCCTGTGCCGGTCCGGTCACCGCTCCGTTGCCGCTGCCAGGGCCGCCACACAGGCAGGCTTCACGTCCTACAACGTGCTGGAGGGCTTCGAAGGCGAGCCGGACCGCTACGGCGAACGCACCGTCAATGGCTGGAAGAACCGCGGCCTGCCCACCAACCTCGGAAAGAACTAAGTGACTTTCAACCAAGACGCCCCCGGCTGGAACCCCGACACCCAGGCCGTCCGCGGCGGCCTGGACCGCACCAACTTCCAGGAAACGTCCGAGGCAATCTTCCTGAACTCCGGCTTTGTCTACGAATCCGCCGCAGCAGCTGAACGCGCCTTCACCGGCGAGGACGAGCGCTTTGTCTACTCCCGCTATGGCAACCCGTCCGTGGCCACCTTCCAGGAGCGGCTCCGGCTGCTGGAAGGCACCGAAGCGTGCTTCGCGACGGCGTCGGGCATGTCCGCGGTGTTCACCGCACTGGGTGCGCTGCTGGCAGCCGGCGACCGTGTGGTGGCCGCCCGTTCGCTGTTCGGTTCGTGCTTTGTCATCCTGAACGAGATCCTGCCGCGGTGGGGCGTGGAGACGGTCTTCGTGGATGGCCCGGACCTGGACCAATGGCGCGAAGCCCTGTCCAAGCCCACCACCGCCGTGTTCTTTGAGTCCCCGTCGAATCCCATGCAGGAGATCGTCGACATCGCCGCGGTCAGCGAACTGGCGCACGCCGCCGGGGCCACCGTGGTGGCCGACAACGTTTTTGCCACTCCCCTGCTGCAGCGCTGCGGTGACCTGGGCGCCGACGTCATTGTCTACTCCGGCACCAAGCACATCGACGGGCAGGGCCGGGTCATGGGCGGTGCCATCCTGGGCACCAAGGAGTTCATCGACGGCCCTGTAAAACAACTGATGCGCCACACCGGCCCCGCGCTTTCCCCGTTCAACGCTTGGGTCCTGACCAAGGGCCTGGAGACCATGAGCCTCCGTGTGCGCCATTCCTCTGCCACCGCGCTGCGGCTGGCAGAGTGGCTGGAAGAACAGCCTGCCGTGAGCTGGGTGAAGTATCCGCTGCTCAAGTCACACCCGCAGTACGGGTTGGCGGCAAAGCAAATGAGCGCCGGCGGTACGGTCCTCACCCTGGAGCTCGCTGCCTCCGGTGGGCGCTCCGGCAAGGAAGCCGCCTTCGCACTGCTGGACGGCCTGCGCATCATCGACATCTCCAACAACCTCGGTGATTCCAAGTCCCTGATCACGCACCCCGCCACCACCACGCACCGCGCCATGGGGCCGGAGGGGCGGGCCGCCATTGGCCTGAGCGACGGCGTAGTCCGGCTCTCGGTGGGGCTGGAGGACCCGGAGGACCTCATCCGGGACCTGGAACAGGCGCTGAAGCAGATTTAGGCGGGCGCTTGGTGGTCCGCAGGCCGATTTCGGGCGCGATCGCCGTCGATCTTGTGGCGTTTCGCGACGCGCCTCCTCACTTTCGATGCGCAGATTCCCTGACGCGCACAAAATTCGGGCTGCGAAAAGGAATCTGCGCGTCGGGGATGAATAAGCGCGTCGGTATGGTCAGGACTGGCGGACCCGCAGCAGTTCCGGCGTGCCCTCCACGTCTGGGAAATCCAGCGCACCGCGCATCGTGACGTGGACGGCCTGGCGGACTACGGCACCGAACCCCATGTCCTCCGGCGGAGGTCCGGCCAGGGCCTTGTCACGGGCGCGGCGCTGTTCGGCGGCTCCTGTCCCGCGGGCGATGATGTCCTCCACGCCCTGCCGTGCCAGGGCCAGCTCCCCCTGTTCTGCCAGGACGGGCGCCAGGTAATCCACCAGGGAACGGACCACGTCCGCGGCCGGCGCGGGGCGGAACGTGCCAAAATCCAGGAGCTCGCCGCTTAATCCGGCACTGCTGGCCTGCCAGGAGGCCATCCGCAAAAGAACGGTCGCAACCGGTACCGGATCCACACCGTCGCGCCATTCCCTGCTGGCGGATTCCACCAGGGCCCGGACCAGCACGGCGATGAGCGC
>DATIMT010000045.1:0-4353 GCA_035475035.1 Arthrobacter sp. | reverse complement strand
GAATTGTGCGTCAAAAGAGCCCCCGGGAGCGGGGTATGATTATGCCGCCAACCAGCGTATGAGGTCCTCGCCCGAACAGGGCTCGAGTCAACGCAGAGCTGGACGATGCCGGTATTTTCAGAACGGCATCCGGCAAAACCTACCTTGCACCACCCTCTTCAGCCCTGCCCGGATACTGCGCGGGGCGCCACCTTTGGAAGGACGCCATGGAACCGCTGTGGGAAATTGCCGGCTGGGCAGGCGCGGTTGCGATGCTCGGTGCGTACCTGGCCGTTTCCATGGGGTGGCTGAAGGCCGGGAAAGGTTTCCAGACGGCCAACATGTTCGGCTCCGTTGCCTTCATCATCAACGGGACCCTGCACGGGGCATGGCCGTCCGTGGTCACGAACGTGGCCTGGTTCCTGATTTCCGCCGTGGCGCTGGTCCGGATGCGTTCCGGGGCCGCTGCCCCTGTTGAGCCGGCGCAGGTCCAGTACCCGGGTGTCCCGGACACCACCGGCCAGCTTGCCATCGTGGAGGCGCTCAGCGGTTCCCTGCCCGTCATGGGCTCGGGGGCTGCCGCGTTCGTGCCCGTTGGGGCGGACGGACCGCGCCTGGCGGTATAGGCGGACGGCGGCGGTCCACGGTACGGTACATCGAAGTTACGAGCCTGAGGGGGCAGCGCTTGATTACGGACCCATACATGCAGCGGCCACGGCCGCTGACCCTGTTTTGGAAGCTCATTATTGCGCTCGCCGCCGCCGTTGGGGTGGGCACCTGCGTCGGGCTCGGTTTCATCTATTCCCACTTTTTTATCGTGGATTTCGGCACCGTGAGGGTCCTGGAGCGTCCGGCAACGGAGCGGGACATGCCAGCGGCCAACCGCGCGGCGGATGGTGAGGCGAGAATCGACAGCGCCAGGTTTTTGGCCACCTACGAAAGCACCACTTACTACGTTGCCAAAGGGTCCACCGATTCTTCCTTCTGCATCCTCGGCAAAGGCAGCTACAGGGACGATTACTGGGAGCTTTGCCGGAAGATGGGTGACGGCCGCGACCCGGTGGTCCAGGTCTCGGGCCCCGATGGCAGGAACGTGGTGCTCGTGCCGGACCAGTTCAACCACAGGGAGTTGGAGGCCGACGGGTGGGTCACAATTCATGACAACGTGATGATCCAACCTTTGGCCCCCTGTACAACGCCGCTGGTTTGTTGAGCGCGGTCCACGTACACGATCGTCCATATACCTGCGCGTTTTTGCCATGGGAAACCGGGTTGCCAGTTCATAGCCTGTACCGGTGACCAATGACCAAAAGAGCCGGATCA
Organism: Arthrobacter sp.; assembly: GCA_035475035.1. Taxonomy (GTDB): domain Bacteria; phylum Actinomycetota; class Actinomycetes; order Actinomycetales; family Micrococcaceae; genus Arthrobacter. The sequence goes on along the minus strand of DATIMT010000045.1, from coordinate 3,051 downwards.
TCCTGCCCGATGCCCCGGCTGACCAGCAGGACATCCTCGACGCGGGCGGCGTTGCCTGCTGGAGCGAGCCCGTCTGGATCGACACCTATGCCCCCGGGAGGCCGGACCGGTACCCGCTGTTCCTGGACCGCAGGGTTTACCAGGGCTCCAGCGGCAAGGTGTATCCGATGCCGTTCATTGACAGCATCGAACCGGCCAAGACGCCCAGGCTGTGGCAGGCCATCCACCTGGAAAACCGGTACGTCCGCCTGATGCTGCTGCCGGAAATCGGCGGCCGCATCCATGTGGGCTACGACAAGACCGCCGGCTACGACTTCTTCTACCGGAACAACGTCATCAAGCCCGGCCTGGTGGGGCTGGCCGGGCCGTGGATCTCCGGCGGGGTGGAGTTCAACTGGCCCCAGCACCACCGGCCCGCCACCTTCCTGCCGGTGGACACCGCCGTCGAACGGACCAATGACGGCGCCGCCACCGTCTGGCACAGCGACCTGGACCCGCTGCAGCGGATGCGCGGAACCCATGGGGTGCGGCTCCGCCCGGACAGCTCGCTCATCGAGGTCGAGGCACGGCTGCATAACCGGACGGACGAGCCCCAGACTTTCCTCTGGTGGGCCAACGTGGCCGCCCGCGTGCATGAGAACTACCAGTCGTTCTTTCCCGCCGACGTCCCGTACGTGGCCGACCATGCGCGCCGGGCCATCACCTCCTTCCCGCGCGCCGACCGGCCCTACTACGGCGTGGACTACCCCGCACTCGCCCAGGACGGCAGCCCGGACGCGGACAGGCTCGATTTCTACGCCAATATCCCCGTCCCCACCTCCTACATGGTGACGGACACCGCGGACAGCTTCTTTGGCGGCTACGACCACGACGCCGAGGCGGGCTTTGTCCATTGGGCGGACCGCAGCATTGCGCCGGGCAAGAAGCAGTGGACGTGGGGGAACGGTCCCGTAGGCAAGGCCTGGGACGGGCATTTAACGGACGACGACGGCCCGTACGTCGAGTTGATGGCCGGCGTCTTTACGGACAACCAGCCGGATTTCAGCTACCTCGCCCCCGGCGAGACCCGCACCTTCAGCCAGTACTGGTACCCCATCCGGCAGATGGGCCCGGCGCACCAGGCGAACCTGGACGCCGCCGTCGCGCTTTCCCTCAACCCGCGGGGGCGCCATGTCAGGGTGGGCGCCTCAAGCACCGGCCACCACCAGCACGCCACCGTGGTCCTCACGCTTCGGGGCGAAAAGGTCCAGGCCTGGGAGGGCCCGCTCTCACCCGCCCATCCCTTCACCGCCACCGTTCAGCTGCCTGCCCCGGCCAGGGAATCCGACCTTACCGTCCAGGTCCTGGCCGGCGGGCGGGAGCTGATTTCCTGGACTCCGCGGCAACTCCGGGACAATCCGCCCGAGCCCTGGGTGGCAACGGAGCCAGCGGCGCCCCGGGAGATGGAAAGCCAGGACGAGCTGTTCATCACCGGAACCCATCTGACGCAAAACCGGCACCCCACCAGGTCATCCCTGCCGTATTTCGAGGAGATGCTCCGCCGCGATCCCCTGGATTCGCGGGCGTCGATCGCACTGGGTGCGGCCATGTACCGGCTGGGCCACTACGGCCAGGCACGGAAACTCCTGGAGAACGCCCTGGCCCGGCTCACCCGCCGCAACCTCAATCCGCCCGGCGGGGAGGCCAGCTACCGGCTTGGCCTGGTCCTGGAACGTACGGGGCGGCTGGACGAAGCCGCGGAACGGTTTGGAAAGGCAGCCTGGGACCGGGCGTGGGCGCATCCGGCACAGTTGGCGCTGGCCCGCCTGGCCCTACGTACCGGGGAGCCTGACCGGGCACTGCAGCATGCTGACGCCGCGCTGGCTTTGGAATCGACCAGCCCGGAGGCGAGGCACCTCCGGTACCTGGCTTTGAACCAGTTGGGCCGCCGGGATGAAAGCGCAGGGCTGCTGCAGGACATCCTGGCGAAGGACCCGCTCGATCCCGTGGCACGGGCGCTTGCCGGAACACTGGACGCTACAGACCCCAAGACCGGCCTGACCGTAGCCTGCTGGCTGTCCCGCGCGGGTCAATGGCAGCGCGCCCTGGACCTGACCGGGAACGACGGCGAGGTCTGCGCTGACACCGCCTTCGGCAACCCCGGGCCGCTCCGCCACTACCTGCGGGCGAGCTGGCTTGAGGAGTTGCTCGACCCGCAGGCGGCTGCCACCGAACGTGCCAAGGCGCGGCGGACGGACACCACCTACGCGTTCCCTTATGGGCTGGACGAGTACGACGCCCTGCACCGTGCCCTCGAGGCTGATCCGCGTGACCGCGTGGCGCAAGGGTTGCTGGGGTGCTGGCTGTTGGATGCAGGGCGGACAAGGGATGCGTCGGTGCAGCTGGAGAAAGCCGTGGCCCACGGGAGCACCGACCCCGTGGTGTGGCGGAACGCCGCGCTGGCCACGGTGAATACCGGCGGCTGCCTCACCGTTGCGGACCGCTACTTTGAGCACGCGCTGGAGGTGAGCCCTGATGACGCGCGGCTTGTCTTCGAACGGGCCGTGCTGGCACAACTGCGCGGACTGCCCGCGGAGCAACGGCTCGCGGCCATTGAGCGGCACGGCCCGGCCGTCCTGGCCCGGGACGATCTTGCCATTCTCTACGCCAACCTGCTGACGGACGTCGGGCGGTCAGGGGAGGCCCTGGCGCTCCTGGGTTCCCGCACCTTCCAGCCGTTCGAGGGTGGTGAAGGGCTGGCGCTCGCCGCCTATGACAGGGCCGCCGTCCAGCAGGCGCGGGCGCTGATGGAGCAGCAGCCGACGGCGGCAATCACCTTGCTGCGCGCCGGCGTCGAAGCGCCCGCGAACCTTGGCGAGGGGCGTCACCCGGGGGACAGCATGGCCGAACGGTTCGTCGCTCTCGGGGATGCGCTGAAGCATGCTGGCGATGCCAAAGCTGGCGAAGAGGCATGGACCAGGGCCTGCCGGCGGGACAGCCCTCTTGCCGTGGGCCCTGGCCCGGCTGGGCCTGCGGACTACTGGCGTGGCATCGCTTGCATCAGGCTGGGAC
>DATIMT010000044.1:0-2958 GCA_035475035.1 Arthrobacter sp. | reverse complement strand
GGTGGGCCGCCGGAAGGTCCTCATGTTCACCCTGCTGCTGATGGGCGCCTCCACCTTCGTGATCGGCTGCCTGCCGGACTTCAAGACCGTCGGCTGGTGGGCCCCGGTGCTGCTGGTGCTGGCCCGCCTGTGCCAGGGCCTTTCAGCCGCGGGCGAGCAGGCCGGCGCCTCCTCCATGACCCTCGAGCACGCTCCGGACAACCGGCGCTCCTTCTTCACCTCCTGGACCCTCACTGGTACGCAGGGCGGCCAGATCCTTGCAGCCCTGGTCTTCATTCCCGTCCTGGCCCTGCCGGACGAGGTCAAGTACGGCATTGGCTGGCGGATCCCGTTCTGGCTCAGCGCCGTAGTGGTCATTGTGGCGTTCCTCATCCGCCGCACCCTGCACGAGCCGCCCGCATTCGAGGAAGCCCGCAAGAACGCAGAGATCGCCAAACTTCCCGTTGCCGACCTGCTCAAAGGCCACTGGCGCGACGTCCTCCGCGTGATCTGCTGCGCCTTCATCGCCGCCGTCTCCACCGTGTTCGGAACCCTGGCCATCAGCTACGCCAAGACCGTGGCAGGCGTTGACGGAACCACCACCCTGTGGCTGGTGGTGGGCGCCAACCTGGTGGCCCTCGGCACGCAGCCCCTCTTTGGAATGCTCGCCGACAAGATCGGCCGCAAGCCCGTCTTCATCTACGGCGCCCTGGCCAGCGCCGTCCTGACCCCCGTGTTCCTGCTCAGCCTTGAATCCGGCAGCGTTCCCCTGATGTTCCTGGCCGCCATCGGCTACTTCTCCGGTGGCTACGCCGCAGCCAACGCCGTCTGGCCGTCCTTCTACGCCGAAATGTTCAGCACCAAGGTCCGCTTCTCGGGCCTGGCCATCGGCACGCAGCTGGGCTTCCTGATGGCGGGCTTCGCCCCGGCCATCGTGGCTGCGATGGGTGGCATCAAGCCCGGCGGCTGGGTGCAGATCACCATCTTCACCGGCATCATCTGCGCCATTGCGGCTGTCTCAGCCCTGACCGCCAAGGAGTCTTTCCGGACCCCCACCAAGCTGCTCGGCCTGAAGTAGCGCCCGGAGCGTCCATTCCAGCCCGGTTACCTCGTACGCAAGCCCGCCACTCCTGGAGAGATCCAGGGGTGGCGGGCTTTTTCGTGCCACCGGCACCACGGGGGCGGCGGTAACCGGGCAGGAACGCACGGCAACGGGTTCCCGTCCTATCCCCGGCCGGTCTCCAGCACCGAGGCCAGGTCAAAGTTCACCGGCTCCTCCAGCTGCTCATAGGTGCAGGATTCCGGATCCCTGTCGGGGCGCCAGCGGTTGAACTGGGCGGTATGGCGGAAGCGGTCGCCCTCCATGTGGTCGTAGCGGACTTCCACCACCAGCTCGGGCCGGAGTGGAACGAAGGACAGGTCCTTCCCGGCGCTCCACCTGCTGCCTTCAGAATTCCGCGGCGTCCGTTCCCCTTCTTCCTGTTTGCCCCATGCCCACGGGTGGCCCTCAAAATCGGTGACCAGCGGCTGGAGCTGTTCAAACAATTCCTTGCGGCGTTTCATCGGAAAGGCGCCGATCACGCCCACGCTGGCCAGGCCGCCGTCGTCTTTGTACAGGCCCAGCAGCAGGGAGCCGATGACGTCCGGCCCGCTCTTGTGCAGGCGGTAGCCGGCCACCACGCAGTCCGCCGTGCGCTCGTGCTTGACCTTGAACATCACCCGCTTGTCAGGCTCGTACCGGCCGGCCAGGCGTTTGGCCACGATGCCGTCCAGCCCGGCCCCCTCGAACTGCTCGAACCACTGCGCCGCGGTGTCCCTGTCCGTCGTAGCAGCCGTCAGGTGGACTGGAGCGCTGCTGGCCGCGAGCGCCTTCTCCAGCGCCGCCCGCCGCTCCGAAAAAGGCTTGCCGGTGAAGTCGTCGTCACCCAGCGCCAGGAGGTCGAAGGCCACAAAGCTGGCCGGGGTCTGTTGGGCCAGCAGCTTCACGCGGCTGGCGGCAGGGTGGATGCGCTGCTGCAGCGCGTCGAAGTCGAGCCGGTCCCCGGAGGCTCCGACCAGGATGATCTCGCCGTCCACCACACAACGCGGCGGCAGGTTCTCCTTCAGTGCGGCAACCAGCTCCGGAAAGTAGCGGGTCATGGGCTTTTCGTTGCGGCTGCCGATCTCCAGGTCATCGCCGTCACGGAAGATGATGGACCGGAAGCCATCCCACTTGGGCTCGTAGCTGAGGTCCCCGCCTTCCGGGATGCCGCCGATGCCGCTGACGGCCTTGGCGAGCATGGGCGGGACGGGCGGCATCACGGGAAGTTCCATAGTGCCCATTCTTGCCCGGCCGGGGCCCCGAACGGTAGGCCGCCACGGCGGTTGCGGGGTTATCAGGCGGCCAGCAGCCAGACCACCAGGACCAGCACGGGCGCCGCGGCAGCGGTGGAGAGCAGGATGGTTTCCCGGGCAACGGCCACGCCCCGCCCGTATTTGCTGGCGAAGAGGAACACGTTCTGGGCTGAGGGAAGTGCCGCCATGAGCACCACGCCCAGGAGCATGTGGTGGTCCAGGTCGAAGAGGAAACGGCCGACGACGAACGCCACCGCCGGCATCACCGCGGACTTGAGTGCCGTGGCAGTGAGGATTTCGGCGGTGTGGCCGCCGCTTCGAAGCATTTTGGTTCCATGCAGCGACATGCCGAATGCCAGCAGCACCACCGGGACGGCGGCGCCCCCCAGGAGCGTCAGCGGTGCCATCACCGGGGCCGGAAGCTGCACATGGAACGCGGCCAGGACCACGCCCAGGAGCGAGGCGATGATCATGGGGTTCCGGAAGGGCTGCGTCAGCATGAGACGGGGTGAGAACCGGCCGGCCGCAGAGAGGTCCAGCAGGGTCAGGACCAACGGGGCGAACAGGAGCAGCTGCACCAGCAGGACCGGAGCCACGGGGGTGGCGTCGCCCAGGGCATAGAGCGTGATGGGGATGCCGATGTTG
>DATIMT010000043.1:0-5953 GCA_035475035.1 Arthrobacter sp. | reverse complement strand
CGGGGACGGCTCCTTCAACTGCCTCTCTGATCACGGGGAGGAAGGTGACCACATTTGCCAGCAGCCTCTCAGTGGCATCACCGTTGAGGAATCCTGTTCGCCAAAAGTCCACGTGCTTCTGAAGTTCCACCTGCGGATTCGGCACACCCACCATCCGCTGCACGTGGGCAAACGATTCGGCCAAGTCATATTCCCTCCTGCAGCTGCGAACCTGGCTGCTGATCCGCTGCAGCTCCAGCCGGACTCTCTGGACCGCACCCCGGGCTTCTCCCACGGCAATGAGCGCGGCAGTTCCAGTGGCTCGCGGCTGGTTCTGATAAGAACCAAGCCCCTGCCAGGTTCCGAAAAGCTCAACCTCGATGGCGACCAGCCGGTCAGCGAGCCCATCGAGCTTTTGGGCCCCCACGTCCAGTTCCTCCAACTGGACGGTAATGCCACCCACGCCACCGGAAATTGTGAGGATGCCGTCAGGGGGCGGAGGCGAAACCCGGATTGGACCTCCCGAGCCGGAGGGCGTTGCGTCGGCCATCAGTAACGGCCGCCAGCCGAGCACTCGGACGTCAGTGCCGCACGCGCATGGGCGGCCACCGCGGCAGAGGCTTCACGCAGCCGATCCGCAGCCCTTCGCACCGCCACCGCCTGGAGGCCGACTGAATCGCGGTACGCCTGTCCGGCGGGTGATTCCCAATTCAGCAGCTGGACCTCGTGAAATCCTGCAAGCACTTCTTCAACCCTGTCAGAACACTGTGCCACCTTTCTTCCCAGCTCCTGGACTTCAAGGCTGACACCCAGCCCGCTGCCCCATACTGCATCCGTCAGATCGCTCCCCATGCCAGCTTCCCGTCACGGCCTCCCGGGCCAGATGATTCGCTAAAACCTTGCCGTTTCCAACGCTAAGGAGGCGGCCCTCCCGAAATAACTGCCGCCGTCGGCTATGTGGACAAGTAACGTGAATGACCCGCTTAAGGCGGCGCCGGACTTCGTGAAAGAATCAGCACATGCCTGAAACTGCCGCCACAGCTGATACCCGTACGCCCTCAGGACGCCTGGCCCTCGCCGCGTCACCGGAAAAAATCGCGCTCGGACCCCTGGACGGCCGCTACCAGCCCGCCGTCGCACCCCTGGTGGACTACCTGTCCGAGGCAGCGCTGAACCGCGATCGCGTGGCCGTCGAAGTTGAATGGCTCATCCACCTGACCAGCAACAACGTCCTCCCCGGCGCCGGCCCGCTGAGCAATGACCAGCAGGAGCAGCTGCGCGCGATCGTCACTGAATTCGATACCGCCTCCGTGGCGGAACTCGCTGAGATCGAGGCCGTCACGGTCCATGACGTGAAGGCCGTGGAGTACTACATCGGCCGCCGCCTGCCCGCCATTGGCATCGAAAACCTGACCGCCATGGTGCACTTCGGCTGTACCTCCGAGGACATCAACAACCTGTCCTACGCGCTGGGCATCAAGGGTGCTGTGGAGGACGTGTGGCTGCCCGCAGCCCGCGCCCTGGTGGGACAGATCAGCAAGATGGCGGAAGACAACCGCGCCGTCCCCATGCTGTCCCGGACCCACGGCCAGCCCGCCACCCCCACCACCCTGGGCAAGGAGCTGGCAGTCATCGCGCACCGCCTGACCCGCCAGCTGGACCGGATCGCCAAAACGGAGTATCTAGGCAAGATCAACGGTGCCACGGGCACCTACGCCGCCCACGTGGCCTCCGTCCCGGGCGCCGACTGGCAGCAGGTGTCCAGGTCATTCGTGGAGGGACTGGGCCTTACCTGGAACCCCCTGACCACGCAGATCGAAAGCCACGACTGGCAGGCCGAGCTCTACGCCGACGTCGCCCGCTTCAACCGCATCCTGCACAACGTCTGCACGGACATCTGGAGCTACATCTCCATCGGCTACTTCGCGCAGATCCCTGTGGCGGGCGCAACCGGCTCATCCACCATGCCGCACAAGGTCAATCCGATCCGCTTCGAGAATGCCGAGGCCAACCTGGAGATCTCCTCCGGCCTGCTGGATGTCCTTGGTTCCACCCTGGTCACCTCTCGCTGGCAGCGCGACCTGACCGATTCCTCCAGCCAGCGCAACATCGGCGTGGCGTTTGGCCACTCCCTGCTGGCCATCTCCAACGTGGCCAAGGGCCTGGAGCGCCTGGACGTTGCGGAGGATGTCCTGGCCGCAGACCTGGACACCAACTGGGAAGTCCTGGGTGAAGCCATCCAGATGGTCATGCGCGCGGAGGCGATTGCCGGCGTCGAAGGTATGGAAAACCCCTACGAGCGCCTCAAGGACCTCACCCGCGGCCAGCGCGTGGACGCGGCGCGCATGCAGGAATTCGTGCAAAGCCTGGGCCTTTCCCCGGAGGCCGAGGCCCGCCTCCTGGCCCTCACGCCCGGCAAGTACACCGGCATCGCGGACCAGCTGGTGGACCACCTGAAGTAAGGCCCGCAGCGAGGCGGGAAGGTACGACGGCGGCGCCGGGCTCCCAAGGGGACCGGCGCCTTCCTGCGCCCTGGCAGCGTAACGCCCGGCCCGGCCGTACGCCTGGACCCTTCAGGGGTGGGAAACTGGGATCATGAAGTTGCTTCTGATCCGCCACGGCGAAACCCCCGGCAACGTGCTGGGCCAGCTGGATACTGACCACCCGGGCCCCGGACTGACCGAACTGGGCGAGCGCCAGGCAGAGGCCATGGCGCGTGCGCTGGCCAACGAGCGCATCGGCGCCCTCTACGCATCCACGCTCATCAGGACGCAGATCACCGCCGCCCCGCTGGCGCGGCTGCACGCCCTTGATGTTGAGGTGCTGGACGGGCTGCACGAGATCGAGGCCGGATCGCTGGAGAAGCTCACGGACCATGAAGCCCACAAGCGCTACATGGGGACGGTGATTTCCTGGGCTGCCGGTGACCTTGACCGCCGCATGCCCGCAGGCCCCGACGGCCACGCCTTCTTTGAACGGTTCGACGCTGCGATCGCGCACGTGGTGGAGCGGGCCGAACGTCAGCAGCACGGCACCGTTGCCGTCGTCAGCCATGGTGCCGCCATCCGCACCTGGGCCGGGCTCCGGGCCGATGGCGCTGACCACGAATTCGCCGCCCGCCACACCCTGGCCAACACCGGGATCGTGGCCGTGGAGGGCAACCTGCATGGAGGCTGGAACCTGATCCACTGGGACGGAAGCCCGGTGGGCGGCCTTGCCCTGGCCGACCCGACCGCCGAAGATCCGACCGGGCGGGACGTTTCGGCTCTCTAAGCCTGCTGCCGGTGCCGTCGGTGCGGAAATACGCGCATCGTCCGGCACGGGCTCGCCACGGGGCGGGCCGGGGTAGGAATTAGCCGCGCTGCCATCGCCGCGGCGCCTGCCGCCGTCGGCCGCTCCGTGGGATCCATGGCCGTCAGCGAACGCAACAGGACGGCCCAGTCGCCCAGGTGGTCCGGGACATCCGGGGACCGCAGGGTCCGTGCCACGAGGGATTCGATGGCAGTGCCCGGAAACGCCTTGGAGCCGGTGAGGAGCTCCAGCAGGACCAATCCCATGGAGTAGACATCCCAGGAAGGCCGCGCCACCCCGCCCGATGCCTGCTCCGGGCTCATGTAATGCACCGTGCCGGAAGAAATTCCGGGCTCCGGTGCCGACCCCACTGCGGCGGCGATGCCAAGATCGATGATCCGGACGGGACTTCTGCGCAGGCCACTGAGCATGAGGTTCGCCGGCTTGATGTCCCGGTGCACAAGGCCCCTGGAATGAAGGTGGGCGAGGGCATCGAAAAGACCGCGGGCCCACAGTGCGACATCTCCCGGCCGGGGGCTTTGTACCCGGATGGTTTCGGCCAGGGTTGCACCCAAAGCCAGTTCCTCCACAAGGAAAGGACGCCCGGACTGGGGCCCGCCATCGGGCATCATGCCCTGGGCAAGAAGCCGCACAATGGACGGGTGGTCGAGCGCGGCCAGCACGTCGGCTTCATCGTGAATCCGCTGGTGCTGCTTCCGGCCGTTGGCGGCCGCGATTTTGACTGCGGCATCAGGGCCGCCCTGCAGGTCAACCGCACGAAAAACCACTGCAGCGGCTCCCCGCCCCAGCCGTTCCCTTAGCTGGTAGCGCCCGGCAATGAGGCCGGGCGAATCTGGTCCTGACTGGTCAAGCGGCAGTACAGGCGCTGCTGTCCCGGCGATGCTCATGCCGGAAGGGCGGCAGATGCGTGCCAGGCGCGGATATCGTCGCCAGGCCACGCATCGAGCTGGAATCCGCAGGCGCAGCGCCAAACGGGCGGCAGCTCAGTATCGCCGGCAACAGTTGGTGCAAAAGTGTAACTGGCACGCCTCCACCCCACAGCCGGCGTCACAAGCTGCATTGGGGTCCCACAGTGGACCACGGGTCCTCCCTGCGGCGCATTGGTGCCGTCCAGGGTGAATCGCAGCTGGTCGCGCGTCAGGGGCGTCCCGGCCGGGCGGGGCTCAGGCGGTGAAACTTCGGTGAAAGCAGCCAACACACTCACGACTCCGTTGAAAGCAAATTGGGAACAATCGTAAGCATACATATATCTAGCCGATCTAGCTAGGCGGCCTAGTTAGATCTTCTTCCTTCACGGGCGACTGCAGGGCCTCGGTCATTCGCTGGAGGAAATCCACCACCACACGCGCCTCTTCGGCACTCAACCCTTCCGCCACCGTCATCATCCGGCGATGCATGGCCCCCAGTGTTTCGCGGACCTCCTTGTCGGATTCAACAGTGGGTACCACCACCACTGAACGGCGGTCCGAGGGATGGGCCTCGCGACGAACATGGCCGCTGGTCACCAGCCTGTCGATCAGGGAGGTTGTTGAAGCACTAGTAATATTGAGGAATCGGCTCAGGTCCTTGGGGACAACCTGCTTGCCGGACGCTTGAACCTTGAGCAGGTACCGAAGGGCGAGGATGTCGGTCTCGCCCATCCCCATCGAGTCCCTGGTCTTGCGGCGTATCTCCGTCTCGGCGGTCCGGTAGTCACGGAGCGACTTCAACACCGCTGCGCTGTAGTCGAGTTGCCCGTCGGGCCCGTACCAGTAGCCGGATCCTTCGTTGCCTGTAGAAGCCATGGGATGATTTTAGACTAGCTAATAACTAGCCTGCCAAGTAACTTGCCCGAGCAGCGCAATTCACGTTCTTCAGCTTCTAACGGCAAGGAAACACCTCCGTAACCGCCCGCGCCTAGCCTTGTCAGGCATACCCCTCCGGCGAATCGAGGCAGACATGCAGACCAACCCCAGGCTGAACATCCGGCAGGTCCCTTGGTCCAACCCCGTGGGCGCCGACCTTCGCCGCGCCCAGCAGGCCGAACTCGACGCCCGCTTTGGTACCCCGGACCACGAACCCGGCCCGCCGCCGTCGGGCGCCGACTGTGCCGTTTTCCTCGTGGCATATGACAAGGGGTCGGGGCAGCCCGTCGGCTGCGGCGGGTTGCGGCTCCTGGACGCTTCAACGGCCGAAATCAAGCGCCTCTACGTCCTGCCCTACACCCGCGGCTCGGGGGTGGCCAGCTCCATCCTGGCCGCCCTGGAAGCCGAAGCCTTCAGGCAGGGCATTACACGCATCAAGGCGGAGGCCGGATCAGCCCAGCCGGACGGCCGGAACTTCTATGAAAGTTCGGGATTTGAGGCGATCCCCAACTTCGGACCCTATATCGGGGTGGATCACTCGTACTGCTACGCCAAGAGCCTCAACGCACGCAGCGCCGCCCAGACCGCCATGGCTTAGCGCGGAAACCCTGCGGGGCGTCACACTCGGAAGGCGCCCGATGGCTTCAGCTAACCTCAGCCTATGGAAACAGCGGACATCACCTTCCGGACCCGCAAGTGGGTCCGGCCCGAGGACCTCAACGCGAACGGGACGCTCTTCGGCGGCAGCCTGTTGAAGTGGATCGACGAAGAGGCCGCCATTTACGCCATCCTCCAACTCGGAAACGGCCGTGCCGTCA
>DATIMT010000042.1:0-2446 GCA_035475035.1 Arthrobacter sp. | reverse complement strand
CTCCGGCGACGTGCGCGTCCTGGTGGCCACCGACGTCGCCGCCCGCGGTGTGCACGTCGACGACGTCGAGCTGGTCATCCACGTCGATCCGCCCACCGAGCACAAGGCCTACCTGCACCGCTCGGGCCGCACCGCCCGGGCGGGCTCCGAGGGCACGGTGGTGACCATCACCCTGCCGGAACAGCAGTCCGATGTGAAGAAGCTGATGAAAGCAGCCGGCGTGGACGTCTCCTTCGAACGGGTCACCGCCAGCTCGCCGCTGGTGGCCAAGCTGGTGGGCGAGGTGGCCGAGAAGGTGGATCCGCGCACCCGTGCTGCCCTGCTTGCGGCCAAGGCCCCCCAGGGTGGCGGGCAGTCCACCGGCGCCAACGCCGAGCGTAAGCGTGCCCGGCGTTCGGGCCAGGGCTCGCCGACTGCCGGCGGCCGGGGCGGCCGGGGCGGACGCGGCCGGGTTTCCGCTGACGTCAGCGAGGCGGGCAACCGCCAGGAGCGCCGCAAGGACCAGCCGCAGGCTCCTCGTTTCGGCAGCGAACGGTCAGGCGACAGCCGCCGCCCGGCCCATGCCGAGGCCAACGGCGATGTGGCACGTGGACCCAGGCGGGCACCGCAGGGCTCCACGCACCGCAACGATGTGCCGCGCGGCAACGGACGCCCGGCCACCGGGCAGAAGGCTGCCGGCCCGCGCTCCGGCGGTTCGGCCACCGTCTGGTCCTCCGCCACTGGCGGGACCTCGGGCGGCAGCTACGGTTCCGGCAACTCCGGCCGGCCCGCCAGAGGTTCCGGTCCGCGCCGGGCCTCAGCGCCGGCGTCGAACCAGCGCCGCGGCCGCTAACCGGGCGATCCGGACACTGAAACGCCCGATGGGTGGGCAGGGCGAGTTCTCGCGCTGCCCACCCATCGCGCTTTTCACTGAGCAGAAAAGCACAGATCCGGCTGCACGGCGAAGATTGACCCGGGCGGGTACAGCGTCTGCCATGCCAGACAGGAAACGCCTTTGAGTCGTATCACCGGAGGCCATCGGATGGTGAGCTTAAGGTCATGGTCTCCAGGCGCGCGCCTGGCAGCCGCATTCCCTTCCCGCTCAGGAGCGCCCGTGGCAACATCTAACCCTTCCGGAGGATCCTCCGGAGCCGTCATCGAACGGCACAGCATCGACGTCGTGCCCGCCTCGGAGCGGCATGGCACCCCGCGCGGGCAATTCACGCTGTGGTTCGGCGCGAACATGCAGATCACAGCCATTGTTGACGGCGCGCTGGCTGTGACTTTCGGCGCCGACGCGCTGTGGGCCATCATCGGCCTGCTGATCGGCAATGTGCTGGGCGGTGCTGTCATGGCACTGCATTCGGCACAGGGACCCAAACTTGGTCTGCCCCAGATGATTTCCAGCCGCGCGCAGTTCGGCGTCTACGGCGCCGTCATCCCGCTGGTCCTGGTTGTCGTCATGTACCTAGGCTTCGCCAGCACCGGAGCGGTGCTGGCCGGCCAGGCGGTGGACACCATCACCGGGCTGGACAACGCACCGCTCGGAATCCTCATCTTCGGTCTGCTGACCGCCGTCGTCGCCACGCTGGGATACAAATACATCCACCTGCTGGGGCGTATCGCCACAGTCGCGGGCCTCATCGGCTTCAGCTATCTGGCCATCCGGCTGTTCTCCCAGTACGACGTCGCCAGCCTGCTCAATGCGAAGCCGTTCGACGCCGCCACCTTCCTGATTGCCATTTCGCTTGGTGCTGGTTGGCAGCTGACCTTCGGGCCTTACGTGGCGGACTATTCCCGCTACCTGCCCGCGGATACCCCGGCGAAAAAGACCTTCCTGTCCACCTTTGGCGGCAGCGTGATCGGTTCCCAGTGGTCCATGACGTTCGGCGCGCTACTAGCAGCCCTTCCCGTTGCCGCTGGCAGCAAGGGGTTCCTGGACAGCCAGGTGGGCTTCCTCGGCCAGCTGGGGGGCGGAGGAGCGGTTGCCGTTTTCATTGCCCTAGTGGTCCTGGTGGGCAAACTGACGGTGAATACCCTGAACGCCTACGGCGGCTTCATGTCCCTGCTGACCACCGTGTCCGCCTTCACCCACTCGTCCAAAATCGGGCAGCTGGGGCGCGTCGCGTACATCACGGGATTCCTGCTGCTCTCCATGCTGGTCGCCATCCTTGGTTCTGCGGACTTCCTGGGCAACTTCAAGGATCTGGTCCTGCTGCTGCTGATGGTCTTCATCCCGTGGAGCGCCATCAACCTAGTGGACTACTACCTGGTTTCCAAGGAACGGGTTGACGTGCCGGCCCTCTACAACCCAGACGGGCGTTACGGGCGCTGGAACAAGGTCTCCCTGATCTCGTACGCCATCGGCGTCCTGGTTCAGATCCCGTTCCTGTCACAATCGCTGTACACCGGGCCCATCGCGCAAGCCCTGGGCGGGACGGACATCTCCTGGCTGGTGGGGCTGGCG
>DATIMT010000041.1:0-7853 GCA_035475035.1 Arthrobacter sp. | reverse complement strand
TTGATTTGTACGTGTTTGTCTAGAGAGAAATGAGTTAGCCGTGGCTGTTCCCAAGCGGAAAATGTCTCGCTCGAATACCCGCGCCCGCCGCTCGCAGTGGAAGGCGACCGCCCCCCACCTGGTGAAGACCGTTGAGAACGGTCAGGTCACCTACAGCCTGCCGCACCAGGCAAAGGTCGTTACCGACTCTGCTGGCACCGCGCTGTTCCTTGAGTACAAGGGCCGCAAGGTCGCTGACGTCTAATCGGCCCCAACAGGCTGACTGATGTCTTCAACTGAAGAGCTTCTGAAGCGTCTCGGTGTCACTATTGACGCCGGGACGCTTCGTCTTGCGCTTACCCACCGTTCATATGCATACGAGAACGGCGGCATACCCACCAACGAGCGGCTTGAGTTCCTGGGTGACTCCATCCTGGGATTCTCCGTCACCGATGCCCTCTACCGGGACAACCCGGATCTGCCTGAGGGCGAACTCGCCAAGCGCCGGTCCGCCGTCGTCAGTACGCGGGCCCTTGCCGGCATCGGACGCAGCCTCGGCATTGGTGAGTTCATTTACCTGGGGCAGGGCGAAAAGCTCACCCACGGCAAAAACAAGGCCTCAATCCTCGCGGACACCATGGAGGCCCTGATTGGGGCAACCTATGTCTCCAACGACATTGAGTGCGCGCGCCAGCTGGTCATGCGGCTGGTCGGCCCGCTGTTGAAGGACGCCGCCGTCCTGGGGGCCGGCACCGACTGGAAGACCAGCATCCAGGAACTCGCGGCCAGCCGTCAGCTGGGCAGCATCCACTACGCCGTGGATGGCTCCGGGCCGGACCACGCCCGCACCTTCACGGCGGTGCTGAACATTGGCGGCAACGCCTACGGCAAGGGCTCCGGCCATTCCAAGAAGGAAGCTGAACAGGAAGCCGCGGCCGACGCCTGGCGCGTATTGTCCGGGGCCGAAGCCCAAGGTGCCTCCAGCACCTCGGCAGGCCCGGTGGCTGCCAAGTAGCGCTCCGTGCCTGAACTGCCCGAGGTCGAAGTGGTGCGCCGCGGCCTGGTGAACTGGGTGCGTTGCAGGACCATCCTTGGCGTGGAGGTCCTCGATCCACGCTCCATCAGGCGCCATGCCCTTGGGACCGGGGACTTCATCGGCAACCTCGAAGGCGCCACGGTGTCCGACATCGTACGCCGCGGTAAATTCCTCTGGATGCCGCTGCTGGACGGCGCCGCTGCGGCAGACGGGCAGGAAGCAGACGGCGTGCCGAAAGTGGCGCTCATGGCACATCTGGGCATGAGTGGACAGCTGTTGATGCAGGGCCCCGGTGTTCCCGATGAGAAGCACCTCAAAGTCCGGTTCCGGCTTAGCCCCCGGGACGGTATGCCGGACCAGCTGAGGTTCGTGGACCAGCGGATCTTCGGCGGTCTCTTCGTCACCGCACTGGTCCCCACGGACGACGGCGGCCCTGGCGGCCTCGCGGAATCTCCCCTTCCGCTGATCGCAGAGGAAGCGGCCCACATCGCACGGGACCCCCTGGATCCTTCCTTCTCCTTCGACCTCTTCTATCAGCGCCTGCGAAAGCGCAGGACCGGGCTGAAGCGGGCACTGCTGGACCAGGGCCTGGTTTCCGGGATCGGAAACATCTACGCCGACGAAGCCCTGTGGCGGGCCCGGCTGCATTACGCCCGGCCTACTGACACCCTTCGCCGGGGGGAGGCCCAGCGGGTCCTCGACAGCGCCCGGGAGGTCATGCTCGATGCCCTGGCAGCAGGAGGAACCAGCTTCGATTCCCTGTACGTCAACGTCAACGGCGCCTCGGGCTACTTCGACCGGTCCCTCAACGCTTACGGGCGCCAGGGCGAGCCGTGCAAGAGGTGTGCGGCGGCAGGAATCCACTCGGTCATCCGCCGCGAGCAGTTCATGAACCGTTCTTCCCACACCTGCCCGGTGTGCCAGCCGCGGCCACGCAACGGCCGCTGGTAGCTTTCCACATCGAATCTGCGGATTTTTCGGTTCCGTGAAAAGCGGGCGGGTGCAAGACTGACGGCACCAGGAAGTCGGGACGGAACCTGCACCGGTGCCTCGCCTTCCCGCCGTCGAGCAGGAAAAGGCAGCCCGTGTACATTTCGATTGCAGACCGCAAAGGCGGCCAGAAGGACCAGGCAATTGCGGGCCCCGCAGCAGTCCAAACAGCCTTCCGGCTCTCGCCCGTGATCATTTGGCTCGGCATTGTCAGCATGATGACCGATATTTCTTCGGAGTCGGTGTCGGCTGTCCTTCCGCTGTACATCACCGGATACCTTGGGCTGTCCACCATAGCCTTCGGGATTATCGACGGCATCAATCAAGGTGCCAGTGCCATTGTCCGGATCGGGGCAGGATGGGTGTCGGACCGCAGCGGCCACCCGAAATATGTGGCTGCCGCAGGCTATGGACTGTCCATGCTTGCACGGATCGGGTTCCTGGCAGCCGGCGGCTTCTGGTCCATCGCGGGCGTCGTCACCGGCGACAGGATCGGCAAGGGCATTCGCACTGCTCCCCGCGATACGCTGATTTCCGCGGCCGCCCAGCCGGAGCACCTGGCCCGTTCCTTCGGCGTCCACCGGATGCTCGATAACATTGGTGCCGCCGCCGGTCCGCTCATCGCATTCGTTATCCTGCTGCTGATCCCGAACGGATTCAGTACGGTGTTTGCGGTCTCCTTGGCTTTCGCCATCATCGGAGTAGCTGTCCTGGTGCTGGTGGTGCCGGACCGCGTTTCCCTTCCGGGCCGTGCCAAGATGCCCTCCCGCCCCGTGTTCCGGTGGTCCGGGTTGCGGTCGCTGCTGGTGAAAGACCGGGGCCTGGCCCGCCTCCTGCCCGCCGCCGGACTGCTGGGACTCCTCACCATCGGCGACGGCTTCATCTACCTTCTGCTCCAGGACCGCGGGGCCTTTCCCATCCAGTGGTTCCCCATCCTGTTTGTGGGAACCAACGCCGCGTTCCTGTTGTTCGCCGTCCCGGTCGGAAGGATGGCCGACCGGTGGGGGAGGGTGCCGGTCTTCCTGGCAGGCCATGTGGCGCTCCTGGCCTGTTACGTTGTGGCCGGCCCGGCATTCGGCGGAACCGCAGCAACTATTGGCTGCCTCCTGCTCCTTGGCCTGTTCTACGCCGCAACCGACGGGGTCCTGGCGGCGTTGGTCTGCCAACTGACCAAGCCTGATCGGCTGGGCATTGCCCTGGGGACCGCTCAGACGGTCGTTGCGCTCAGCCGGATGGCCGCCGCATCGGGCTTCGGAGTCCTCTGGTTTGCAGCAGGTCCGGGTGCCGCAGCCGCCATAGCGGCGCTGTTGCTGGTTCCGGCAATCGGGGCAGCTGCCCTCCTGCTTCGCGGGACCACGCAGAAGGTCTCCCTTCCATGAGGAAACGGCTGCTCGTGCTGCTGGCGGTTGTGGTTCTCACCCTTGCTATGGCCGGGGCCTATGCATCCACGGCCTTCCAGCAGTCAAAGGCCAGTGGGGAAGCTGCCCCAGCGCTCCCCGTTACCTCTGCAAATGCCCTTCCTGCCGGACCGTTCGTCCTGTTCAGGAACACCGCTGCCGGCCAGGGCTTCGGGCAGGCAGCCACTGTCAGCCTGTCCGAGCCAGGTGGAGAGCGTGCCCTTCTCGGGAAGCAATGCGACCGCGTCTACGCCGTGGGTGGCCTCCTAAGCTGCCTGGTGACCCGGAACGGGATTCCCACCTCATTCGAAGCGGACACGTATGACGCAGACCTTCAGCAGCGCGGGACCTGGCCGCTGGGCGGAATCCCCAACAGGACACGGATCAGCCCTGACGGCAAGCTGGTCGCCACAACCGCCTTCGTATCCGGCCATTCCTACGCCTCCTCCGCCTTTTCCACGGAAACGGTGATTAGTTCCGCCGACGGAAGCGTGCGGAGCAACCTGGAGGAATATGCACTCCTTTCCGAGGGTGCAAGGCTCAAAGCATCGGACCGGAATATTTGGGGAGTGACCTTTGTGCCGGGAAGACCCAACGAGTTCTACGCCACCGCCTCGTCGCAGGGCAACATCTGGCTGGTGCGGGGGGACATCGACGCGCGGACGCTCACCGTTACGGCCTCCGGTGTCGAATGTCCGTCCATATCGCCGGACGGGCAGCGGATTGCCTTCAAGAAGAGTGTTTCGGGAACCCTGGCCGGCGCCCGTCAGCCCGCCGTCCTGGAGCTCAGTACCGGGAATGTTACGGTACTGAACCAGCAGCGGGACCTCGACGACCAAATCGAATGGTTCGACAACGGAACCATCCTGTACGGACTGCCCAGGGACGACGCAGGGCAGGACAGCGACATCTGGAGCCAATCCATCACTGCAGGCGCAACGCCGCAATTGTTTATTGAGCATGCCTGGTCGCCCGCCGTCGTCCGCTGACTGGTGTCGCCACGGTTTCGCGGCCAGCGGGACATTAGGATGTCGGCGTGCGGTTGGACCGGGGCCTGTAATAGTCAGCCAGCCGTGCCAGGCCCTCGTCGATTGATACCGCCGGGGTCCAGTCGAGGAGCACGCGGGTCTCGCGCTGGTCGAACCAGTGGGCGGTGCTCAGCTGCTCGGCGAGGAACTTCGTCATGGGCGGCTCGTCCTGCTTCCCAAGGCCCAGCCACGCCCGTTCCACTGCGGATCCTGCAATCCGGGCAAGCCGTCCCGGCACCGACCACGACGGCGCGGGTACTCCACCGGCAGCGCAGATGCCTGCAATCAGTTCGCCCACCGGCCGAGGCTCCCCGTTACTGACAACCAGAGCCCTGCCGTGGATGTGGCTGATGCGCTCCAGCGCGGCGACGATCGCTGACGCCGCGTTGTCCACGTACGTGGTGTCAATCAGCGCAGCGCCCGCATCCAGCAGCGGCAGCCGGCGCCGGGCGGCCCGTGCCAGCACGCGTTCCACCAGCTGTGTGTCCCCGGGACCCCAGACCACATGTGGCCGCACCGCAGCGACGCGGAAGTCCGGGGCGTCCGCGGCAAGGGCCAGAAGTTCCGCCTCGGCCTTGGTGCGGGAGTAGTGTCCGTGCGCATGCTCCGGATCCGCCGGCTCTGCGCCCAGGCCGGCGATGGCGGCGCCGGAGTTGGCCACGGACGGCGAGGAGACAAAAACCAGGTCCCGCACGCCCGCCTCGCGCGCGGCAAGGAGCAGGGACGCGGTGCCCTGGACGTTCACCTCGTCAAATTCTGCGGCACGGCCGGTGAAGGAGACTTTCGCTGCGAGGTGGACCACTGCTTCGGCACCCCGGACAGCATCCCTGACGTCGGCAGCCTCGGTGAGGGAGCCCAAGTGGTCCGCCGCACCGTCCACCCCTGAGGCACGCCGCTGGAAAGTGGTGACGTCATGCCCCTTGCGCACCAGGAGTCGTGCGACTTTCCCGCCCAGCAGGCCGCTTGCGCCGGTGACCAGGACTTTCATGGGGTCCCCGGACGGCCGCCGGCCAGAACGGCGGAAGCCCACCGGGACAGCCGGGTCCTGTCAATCTTTGCGTTGTGGCGGATATCGGTGGGCTGCGCGGGGACAACCAGGACCGCCGCCACGGACACCCCTGCCGCGCGGGCGGCATTCCGTACCTTTCCGGCCAGTTCCGTCCCGGCAGGGCCCGCCTTGCGCACCGGCGGGACGGTTTCGACGACGGCGGTGACGGCTTGCGTGCCCGCCGGCCCCACTCCGACGACGGCGGCCATGTGGACGCCGTCCAGGCGTTCGATGGCCTGTTCGGCGCCCACCGGCGTAACCACCCCGCCGGGTGCCGTCACGACGTGCGCAAGGCGCCCTTCCACCCACAGCCGTCCCCCGGCGTCGAAGTGGCCCACGTCGCCGGTGCGGTGCCATCCGGCCACGCCGGCGCTCGCTTGTTCGGTTACCCAGAGCCTGTCGTAGGCCTCCTTGACGTGCGGGGCGTTGACCAGGATTTCTCCCGTAATGCCGGCATCCGTGACAGGCATGGACCCGGGTGCCGTGCCGTCCGCCGCCAGGGGGATGACGGCCACGCGGGCGCCGTGGACGGGCCGGCCCACGCAGACGCCGTTGCCGGCCCCGGGCACCGTTCCGGATTCGGCGTCGGCCCCGGCGGCCCGGATCTGGTCGAGGCTGATGTCCGTGACGGGCAGGGCCTCCGTCATCCCGTAGGGCGTGTGCAGCGAGGCGGCGGGCAACAGCCGGTGCACCTCCGCAAGGAGCGGTTCCGGAACTGGAGCGCCTGCCGAGAGCAACAGTTCTACCCGCTTCAAGGCAGCGGTGCCGTCCGCGGAAAGGCCGTCGCTGGTGGCAACGACGTTGCGCAGGGCAGCCGGCGATGCGAAGACAACGGTGGCATCGATGGCCGCCGCTGCGTCCGCGAGTGCACGCGCCGTCAGGGTGCGGGGCGCGGTGACGTCCATGGCCGGCGTCACGGATACGGTTCCCAGTGCCGGCCCCAGCAACGCGAAGGGCGCGAAACCCGCCACCAAGCGGTGGCCGGGATGGATCCCGAAGGTCTCCGCAACGGTGTCCCGCATGGCAGCAAGCTGCCGGTGGGTGTACAGCACGCCCTTGGCAGGACCGGTGGAGCCGGAAGTAAAGAGCACGGCCGCGGGGGAGTCCGGGTCCGGGCTCTGGGGTGCTCCGCCGTTGACGGAATGTTCTGTACCGTGGACCGCGCCGGTCCTGGCGAGGGCGGCGAGTGAGGTTTCCACTCCGAGGACCCGACGCCGGGCCGGCGGCAGGTCCTGCACGCTGATGCGTCTTGCCGCCCAACCCAAGGCACGGGCAGCGGCAAGTGCCTTGTCGATTCCGATCAGGACATCAGGGGTGGCGCCCTTGACGGCGCGACTCAGCCCCTTGGTACCCAGGCCCGCATCCGCCACGACCACCACCGCCCCCAGCCGCAGGCAGGCGTAGAGAGCGACGGTCAGGTCGACCCCGGGCGGAACCATGAGGCTCACCCGGCTGCCAGGCCCCACACCGGCCCCGCGCAGGCCGGCGGCCAGGTTGTTGACGCTGGTCTCCAGCTGCTTCCAGGTGAGCGAACGCGCCACGTTACCGTCGGCAGCCATTTCGGCGACGGCGGTCCCGTCTCCGCCCGGTCCTGCCGCCAGTTCCCCAAGCAGCGTCCAAAGGGGCCGGAAACCATCCCGGGCCGTCGGCCGGGAAGCGTTCCCAGCCGCCAACGACTCGTTCCCGGCGGCCTTGACGTGCCCGGCAAGCCAGTCGAATACGGCCGGCGCGATCTTTTGGTCTTCCGCCAGCAGGTGTCCCGCGCCTTCGTAGCGGTGCACCTCCGCATGGGGGAGTCGGGTGAGGAGGTCCTTCAGGTAGCGGTCAGAAAAGATCGGGTCGCGGGGACCCCACAGCATCAGGGCGGGGACGTCCAGGCCGCGCAGGCCTTCCGCGACTCCGCCAAGTGCGGCAAAGCTCGGATGCGAAGCGTCCACCGGAATGTCCGCAACAAAGTTTCCCACCCCGGCTCGGCGCGTGGCTCCACGGTAGGGGGCCATGTATGCCTCCCTGACTTCGGCAGGCAACGGCGGGTGTGCCAGGGAATGCGTCACCCGCAGGAAAGCGTCGGAAGTGATGGTTCCCCATCTGTGCACGGCAGGATGCAGGGCAAGGCGCAAAGCCGGCGGGATGGGCGAGCCCGCAGGCTGGTGGACGGCGGTGTTGGTGAGTACCACGCCGGCCAGCAGATCTTGATGGGCCAGCGCCCAGCCAAGGCTGATCACCCCGCCCCAGTCGTGGCCCACTGTCACAACCGGTCCGTCCAGGGCCAGCGCATCAGTCAGATCACCCAGGTCGTTAATCCTGTCGGCCAGCCGCCGGAAGGTGCCGGTGCGCTCCGAGAAGCCCATGTCCAGCTGGTCCACCGCCACCAC
>DATIMT010000040.1:0-22127 GCA_035475035.1 Arthrobacter sp. | reverse complement strand
GGCGCCGGACTCGCCGCTGGCCGCCACGCCGTCGGACGCTGACCCCGATGCCTGGTTCGACCTGAAGGTCATCTACCAGCAGCCGCACACCGCCGTTGACATCAATGCCGTCCCGAAGGTCTTCAAGCCGCAGGTGGGCCCATTCAAGCTGACCGACTACGAGAAGGTCTACGCCACGGATCCCACGGCGGACATCTTCGACGTGCGCGGCCTGGACCGGGGCGGGGTTGTGGTGGTGGTCCGCCCGGACCAGTACGTGGCCAACGTCCTGCCACTCAGCGCAACTGCGGAACTCGGCGCGTTCTTCGCGCCGCTGCTCAAGGCGTCGCCCGCCCAGACCCGTCAGGCGGTGGCGGCTGCCGCCCGGTAGTCCGCGGCCGGGTAGACGCCGAGGATCCGCACCTCGGTGGTGAAGAAGTCCAGTTCCTCGAGGGCCAGCTTCAGCGGCAGGTCCCCGGGGTGGCCTTCGACGTCGGCCATGAACATGGTGGCGGCGAACTCGTTGCCCACCATGTAGCTCTCCAGCCGGGTCATGTTCACGCCGTTGGTGGCAAAGCCGCCCAGCGCCTTGTACAGCGCGGAGGGGACGTTGCGGACGCGGAAGACGAAGCTGGTGACTGCCATCCCGGGAAGTTCGTCCCGGGCCGGCAGCGCCATCTCGCGGGCCAGGACCACGAACCGCGTGGTGTTGGAGGGATCGTCCTCCACGCGGGAAGCCAGGACCTCCAGGCCGTAGATTTGCGCGGCGAGCGGGGGAGCAAGGGAGAGCTTGCGGGGATCATTCCACTCCGCCACTTCGCGCGCGGATCCGGCGGTGTCCCCGGCGATAACCGGCTTGAGGCCGTGCTCACGGATCAGCTTCCGGCACTGGCCCAGGGCGTGGATGTGGCTGTGGACCTCGGTGGCGCCTTCAATGGTGCTGCCCGGAATGCCCAGCAGGTCGAAGTGGATGGGCAGGAAGTACTCGCCCACGATCTGCAGGTTGGACTGCGGCAGCAGGATGTGGATGTCCGCCACCCGCCCGGCAATCGAGTTCTCGATGGGGATCATGGCCAGGTCCGCTGCGCCGCTGGCCACCAGCTCGAAGGCGTCCTCGAAACTGGCGCACGGGACGCTTTCCATGTCCGGGAACATCTGCTGACACGCGATATTGGAGTTGGCGCCGGGCTCACCCTGGTACGCAATCTTGGAGGCCATGATCCGTATGCTTTCACGCGTGCGGGCCCGTTAAGAAAACGGGCCCGCGATGCTACGCCGGCGTGACGCGCAGCCAGAGGTATTGCCGGGGGAGGAGCGTGACGCCCTCGTCCAGTTGCAGGGTTGCCTCGGAGAGAAGGTCGACGGCGGCAGGAGTGAAACCGGCGAAGGTTTCCGTTGGCAGGGTCTGGGCTGAGTCGCTGAAGTTGGCGAGGGCCAGGATGGTGCTGGCTTCCTCCGGATCGCCCGGCCGCTGGTAGGCAAGGACCGAGTTGTTGTTGGTAGCGAAGTCCACCAGCGTGGTTCCGGCAAGTTCGGGAGTACTTGCCCGGACCTGGATCATCCGTCTCAGGCCGGCGTAGACGGCACCTTCGGGGGTCGCGGGATCGTCACGGCGGCCGTACTGCTCCGCGGGGAAGTGCGGCCGGTGCACCCAGCGGCTGTCCTCCTCGTGGCCGGCCTCGGACCCGTAAGCGTAGTCGTTGACCTGGCCCACCTCGTCGCCCAGATACAGCAGCGGAATGCCGCCGGTGCTGAACGGCACCGAATGGGCCAGGAGGATCCGCTCCACCGCCTCAGCCGGGTCAACCTCCATACCGCACAGGGACGCCGTCGTGCCTGAAATCCGGCAGTCACCCGTCTTGGGGTTGTCCTGGAAGGGGACGCCGCGGGCGAAGCTGCCAGGGAACCGGTTGACGTAGAAGGAATTCAGGAAGCGGCGGTGGTCAAAGCCGTTGATGCCCAGCTCAGCCGCGTCCTCGTCCGCGAAGGTCCAGCCGATGTCGTCATGGCTGCGGACGTAATTCACCCAGGCCGTGCCGTCCGGGATGTTGTGCCGGCGTTCAAGGGCCTGGGCCAGGAGGGAAACGTCGCGGGTGGCCAGGGACTCCCAAATGAGCGCCATCTGCAGCGGGTTGTAGGAAAGCTGGCATTCTGCGGGGTCGATATACAGCGCCACCTCGTCCGGGTGCACGATGGCTTCGGACTTGAACAGCAGCGACGGCGCCGCGATCCGGCAAACCGCGTTGAAGGCCCGGAGCAGCGTGTGCGCCTGGGGGAGGTTTTCGCAGGGCGTGCCCAGCTGCTTCCAGATGAACGCCACCGCGTCCATGCGCAGGATGTCCACGCCCTGGTTGGCCAGGAACAGCATCTCGCCCGCCATGGCCCGGAAAACCTCGGGGTTGGCGTAGTTCAGGTCCCACTGGTACGTGTGGAAGGTGGCCCAGACCCACCGGCCGTCCTCCATCTGGATGAAGGACCCCGGATGGTTTTCCGGGAAGATCTCGCGCACGTTGGCCTCGAACGCGTCGGGCATGGTCCGGTCTGGAAAGATCCAGTAGTAATCGCTGTATTCAGGGTCGCCGGCAGCTGCCTTGCGGGCCCACTCGTGCTCGTCGGAGGTGTGGTTGAAGATGAAGTCCACCACCAGGCTGATCCCGTTGCTCCGCAGTTCGGCGGCGAGGGAACGCAACTGCTCCATGCTGCCCAGCTTCGGGTTGACCTCACGGTAGCTGGAGACGGCGTAGCCGCCGTCCGAGTGCGGTTCGGGCGCGAGGAACAGCGGCATGAGGTGCAGGTAGGTAAGACCCAGTTCCTTGAAATACGGGATGCGGGCGCGCACTCCCTCCAGGCTTTCGGCATAGCGGTCCACGTAGCAGACCCCGCCGAGCATGCCGTTGGACTGGAACCGGCCCGGTGTCTCCTCGCGTTCCGCATCCAGGGCCTTCAGTTCCGGGGAGCGCTCCTGCCAGGACCGGGCGCAATGGATGACCAACTCAGTGAGCTGGTCCAGCCAGTCCGGCCGGGCGCCGTAGAGCGAGTGGAAGAGGCTGCGCATGGTGGGGAAGTGTTCTTCCAAACGGCGGTCAAACTCCGGATCCGGACGCAGGCCGTGCTGGGCCGGGTTCCGTTCCCGGGCCACCGCAGACAGCACGTGGCGCCGTGCCTCCTGGTCCTCGTTGGCGTATTCCTGCATGTAGCCGGCCCCTCCGCACTTCCGCCGGCCCTCCCGGCCGTGCACCTCTACGGAAGTATTTCACGTCACACGCGGGGTATCTTCTGGGGTACGGCGTGATCCCTGCGCGGCGGTTCCCAGTAAGTGTTCTGCGCGTCGCTCTACGCAAAATGTGCCGAGGTGGACCCTGAGACTCTTTGGGTGCGTGTAAGGAATATGAAAAAGGAGCCCTATCCTGACGTGTTTGGCTGGCACACCTGACGTCAGGCTGGGTTTGTGGTGCCAGCTTTCAAACTTCCGTTTACCCGGATGCGGAGTGAGAGTACGTCTTGCTGCGCTGAACCCCCTGCTGACCCGCGGGCGCCGCCCAGGCCGCTGTCGGCGGACTTCGCGTTAGAGCTCATTTGGTCGTGGTGGGCTGCGGTGCGGCACCAGCGACAAGGTTCTGTGGTGGGGCGTCGAAGGTGCCGTGGTCGTAGAGACCGACCGCGTTCTGCATGTATTGGCCCCATTGAGGTCCGGCGATATAGGCCCCGTCCACCGCGGGATAGTACTTGCCGTTGATGGTGACGTTACGTCCTAACCGGTTCGGACCACCGTTGAAGGGATCGCCGAAGAAGGATGCCGTCGATAGGCCTTTCGTGTACCCGACCACCCAGGTCTGGTTGTTCCATTCGTTGGTGCCGGTCTTGGCTGCATCCGGGACCCCAAGTTTTTGGGGGATCAGCAGGCCGGAGCCTTTTGTGAGGACGTCCTGGAGGACATTGGTGACTGCCTTTGCGACGTCAGGTTTCAGTGCGCCGGCCTGGCAGGAGGATGTTTGTCCGCCGATCTTTTTGCCTTGGGCGTCGTCGACTTCAGCGATGGAGATTGGGGTGCAGTAGGTGCCGTTTGCGGCGAACGTCGCGAATGCGTTGGCCATGGTCAGGGGGGCCACGTTTTGACTGCCCAGGATGTTTCCCAAGGTTGAGAGGTCGATCTTTTCGTCTTTCCCACTTCCCAGGTGCAGGCCTATGGAGTCTGCAGCGCGTTGGACGTCGCAGACATCATTGAGTCCCGCGAGGGAGGCGAACGTGGCCGTATTGATGGACTGATATATGCCTTCACGGACCGTCATGGGCCTGTACCAGTTGGGTTCATCGTTTTGAAGGTCCGAGGATTGCGGCACCGTGCTATCAAACCAGCCCTGGACGGGATGGCACGTGGTCTTCCAGGGGTAGTTGATGCCGTAGCGACGCCTGGACGCGTCGACAACCTGGTTGGTCGATTTGCCCTCTCCAAGCCAGGCGGCGAGGGTAACGGGCTTCATCGTTGAACCAGGCTGCATGCCGCCTACCCCACCGAGGCTGTTCCCGGCAGCGTCGGTACTGTCGACGTTGAAGTTGTAGTCCGAGATGAAGCCGTTGCCTTCGCCGGGAAGCTTTCGGGAATTCTGCGCCATGGCCAGGACCTTGCCCGTGCCGGGTTCGATGGTAACGAGGGAGGCTCCCCATTTGTCCGGGTTCGCACCGGTAGTTGCGTCGACCTGGGCCTGGGCAGGTCCTTCCAGTCGCGGGTCGAGTGTGGTTTTGATCGTTAGGCCGCCGGCCATAATTTTCTGGTCCCGCTCGTCCTGGGTGGCGCCGTAGGCTGGGTCGTTCTGTATCTGGTGGAGAACGTAGTCGCAAAAGTACTGGGCCACGGAAGCGTAGGCGCAGCCTTGCTGGGGTGGATTTAGCTTGAGCTGGATCGGAGTGTTCACAGCGTCGTCGTGTTGCTGTTGGTCAATGTAGCCGTGTTGCAGCATCGCATCGAGGACGAGGTCACGCCGGCCTTTGGCTGCTTCGGGGTGAACTGTCGGATCATAGAGCGAGGGCCCATTAACAAGGCCGGCGAGCAGCGCCGCGTCGGGGAGCGTGAGGTCCTTGGCATCAACTGAGAAGAAGTACTGACTCGCGGCCTGGATACCGTAGGCGTTGGAATTGAAGCCGACAATGTTCAGGTACCCGGCGAGGATCTGATCCTTCGAGTACTGCTCCTCCAGGCCAATGGCGAGTTTCATCTCCTGAAGCTTCTGGTTCACGCCTTTTTGCCCGTTAAGCACGACCTGGGCATCCTTGCCCTGCGCCATGAGGTTCTCGTTGAGCATGTTGGTCACGTACTGCTGGGTCAGCGTGGAAGCGCCCTGGTGGCCGCCGCCGGCATCGATGATCAGTGCACGCAGGATGCCTTCAGGATCGATGCCGCCATGCTCGTAGAAGCGGTAGTCCTCGATCGCGACGATCGCATTCTTGATGTTGGGTGACATCTGATCCAGGGAAATCCTGGTCCGGTTCTCGCTGAAAAGGGTCGCAATTTGAGAGCCGTCGGCTGCCAGGACCCGGGTTATCTGGGCGGGTGGCGCCGCGAAGACGTCCTTTGGAAGGTCGGTCGCTAACGCTGTGGAACCGTCCGCGACCGCAGTCTCAGTCAGGGCCGCTGCCGGCACCATCAGGCCCGCAACTAGGGCCCCGCAGAGGGCACTGACGCAGAAGAAGCCGATAATCAAGCCCAGTGTACTTCCCGTGGCCCGCAACAAGTTCGCGGCCCAAAGGCCCCCCGGCTTGCCTCGAAAGGGTACTCCCTGGCCCATCCATGCCTCCGGCTTTCTCACTTGGTCTCTGGGTGACCTGCGGCCACGAGAATCCCGTGCGCTCACCTGGCCGGGAATGCCGTGGCCGAAAAGTACATGCCCCGTGTCGGGCCGCGGGTAGGTGGCCGGGGAGCGGCTCCCGGTTCTCCATGGCGGTACCCGTACTTTTCACCATACTCTTCCAATATCTGCCAGTGCCTTTGGGCAACCCTGCGGCACGCCCATACCCCGGCGTTCGGTAACAGCGGGTTCAAAGCTCCGGCATAGGTTCCACGGCTAGCGTGACCAACCATGGAAGAACTTAGGTCCGGGCGCCCTGGGCGACAGTCCCCCGGCGTGGGCGGAACCCGGGTCCGCTCCCGGGCGTTTCGACGCCGCCGTGCGCTCATCATGGCAGCGTGCGCCGCTGTCCTGGCCGTGGCACTGCCCGTCGGCGTCCACTCGGCAGCGCAGGCCCTTTCGACGTCCACTGTCCGATCGGGCAGCACGACGAAAAAGCCCGCTCCGGGACGGAGGTCAGCTCCAGCCCTGCCGGCTGGTTCCCCCACAATGGCTGCCACGGGGGCAGCCGGCGTTATTGATCCGGTATTGGACGACAGGATCAACGGCATCATCGACGCCTACCCGAAGTATCAGATCGGAGTGGCGCTCATGGACCTGTCGGCCGGAGCCAACGGCCAACAAGCCCATCAGTACGGTGTCGAGAACCCCTTTGAGGCTGCCAGCACCGCCAAGGTCCTGGCAGCGGAAGCGTATTACCACCTCGTTGAAACCGGCGCGGCCTCGCTGGACGAGCTTCTGGGAGCTTATCCCGCGTCCTTTCAGCTGCAGGCAATGATTCAGCAGAGCGACAACGACTCGTGGTCGCTGATTATGAACGCCGTGGGCCACCAGGAGCTGACGGACTACGCGAATTCTTTGGGCGTGCAGTACAGCCCCGAAAGCAACACGCTCACCCCGGCGGACATGGCCCGCGTCCTCGCGGGGCTCTACTCCGGTGCCGTGCTCAACGCGGCAGACACGGCCCAGTTGTTGTCCAGCATGCAGGACACCAACGATGAAACGCTCATCCCGGCCGCCGTTCCCGCCGGCGTCACCGTGTACCACAAGTACGGGGAGCTGGGCGGGGAGCTGCACGATGCCGGCATCCTTGAAGAGGGCGGCCACGCCTACGCCCTTGTCGTTTACACCAAGGGTGATGACCTGGGCAGCGTTCCCGAACGCACCGAAATCATCCATCAGGTGACAGGGGCCGTGGCCGACACCCTTTTCCAGGGTTGATGACGCACTGGCGGTCAACTTTGGATCGGCGCACTGCACCGGGACCGTTGCCAACCCTAATGGACATCAATCTCCGTGACCCACCAGGCCGCCCGCCCATGGCAGGCCGGCGGGCAAGGGGAACAGTCCGGCGCCAAGGTCCAGGGGATTCAGCGGATCACGGAGGGCAGAGCCGGAACCCACCCCCTGGCCGGCGCCGGAGGTGATTGGCGCAGGCGTGGGCGGAAGGTTTGGGCAGGTGATGTTGTAGTCAAAGGATTCCGTGGTGAACTGGGTCTGCGTGATGGTCCCCCCGGGTGTGAGCGGATCAGCCGCGCAGTTAGCCTGCGCCGAGGCAACGGAGTCTGCGCCGGCGATCCACTCATTGAGTTTGTCGAGGTTGCTGCCGGAATCAATTACGCCGGCAATTTCACCGAACTGGTAGCCGGTGGAGTAGATCCCGACGGATGCGCCGATGCTTTCCAAATAAGCCGTCATTCCCTCCAGAACAGCGGTGTTGGCCCCGGTGTCGGATGACCAACTGTTCAAGGTTTCCACGTCCAGCCACCACATACGCTGCGCCGGGTCCGGGACGCCGCGATGATTTGCGTCCTCAAAGGCCAGGGCGTAGCCGTAGATATACGCGCAGGCCGCAGTGGCAGTGCCGGCGCACGTCCCGTAGGGGTTGGTGATCTGGTTCCCGCCGTAGACGTTCGACGCCGGCCACGACCAGGACCCACCGGCTCCCGGATTTGCGGTGTTGACGTATACCGGGACAGGGTTCCCGGCCGCCCCGCCGGTGGCGCCTGCCGCCCAGGCCAACTGTGCGGCCAGACAGGGATTGGTCGTGTCCGGAAGGCTGCCCGCGCCGGGCTGGCCTGCCACCCGAACAAGAGGCAGGCGAGGGCTAAAAGGCAGGGAACGACGACAATTTGTACGTATCTCATGGTTATGCCTCCGGTTTCCCTGCGAACCCCAACGGGCCCTGGTAGCAGGTGGTGAGGCCCGTCGCCCCAGGCGCCCGTCCGGACTGTTTGTGGCTGCCCCACGACGGGACAGCCTTCTCTGGCGGAATCCAACTACTTGGGGATTATGGTGCAGCTGTGGTGGGCGCCGAGGGAACAGCGCCCGGAGATGCCCCGTTGGTCGGAGCCCCGTTCTGGCGGTTCCGGCCCTGGCCGCCGTTAAAATTCTGGAACTGGCCGCGGCCGGGACGGGCCTGGCCCGCGTCCATGGCCTTGGTGACGCCGACGCCGGCAAAGAATCCGACGGCAATCAGCAGCACCGCAAGGAGGATCTGCGTCACCCGTCCCATCTTGTACCGCTTCTTTGGTACGAACGGCTCCGGCGTCTGGGTTTGGCCCCAACCCTGCGGTTCCTGGCCGGTGGCTTGCAACACCGCGGTCGGCTGGCCGGCGGAGGAATGTTGGGTGTACGGCTGCTGGGGTTCCGGCTCGTTGGTCGAACCGGGCTCCGGCGCTGAATAGGACATTATGGATCTCCTGTGTGTATGTTTCTTCGTTTACTTGCGGGAAGTGGAACTCTGGGTGGCTATTCGTACCGCAGGGCGTCGATCGGCCGTAGTTTCGCCGCCTTGTTGGCCGGGTAGATACCGAAAACAAGGCCTATGGCTGCCGACACCAGGAACGACAGCCAGACGGTCCACCACTGGACCTCGGGCTGGGTTCCCAGTACGGGGAAGGCACTGCCGATGTAGCCCGCGGCAATGCCGAGCACTCCACCGATCAGCGAGATGATGAGCGATTCGATCAGGAACTGACTCACGATGCTTCCCCGAGAGGCTCCGATCGCCTTGCGGATGCCGATCTCGCGGGTACGTTCGGTGACCGTGACAAGCATGATGTTCATGACGCCGATCCCGCCTACCAGAAGCGAAATGCCGGCCACGGCGCCCAGAAGGGTCGTCAGGGTGGCTGTGGTGTTGGTGGCTGTCGTGAGTATTTGCGCCTGGTTCCGCACTTGATAATCACGGTTGGCAGAGGTGACGTTGTGCCTGGCGTCGAGGATCATCTGGACTTCGTTCTGGGCTTGGTTCATCACGTCCGCTGACTGTGCCTGGACGCTGATGGAGGCCAGGGAAGGCGAGTAACCGGTGAACTTGTCCTGGGCGGCACTGTAGGGGATCACCACAATGTCATCCGGATCATTGAGACCTGAGGACCCCTTCTGGGCTAAAACCCCGGAAACTACGAAGTTCTGGCCATTGAGGGCGATTGTCTGCCCCACGGCAGAGGCCGCTGTGCTGCCCACCAGATCCTGTGCGACGGTGTTGCCGATCACGGCTATTGCGCTACCGCTGCTGGCGTCGCCGTCGCTGAAGTAGGAGCCCGCCGCCAGTGAATCATTTGAAATGGCAAAATACGACGGCGTGGTCCCCACGAACGTCGCCACCGCGTGGGTGGCGTCCCGGTAAGCACCTGTGACGTTCTGTGCCGTGACTACCGGCGCCGTCGCGGCGACGTCGGGGGCCATGACCGGATCTGTCAGCGCCGCCATGTCCTGGAGGGTCAGGTTGGTGCCGCGGGACCGCGGCCCGGTGACGCTCTGTCCGCCGCCTGCCGCGCGGCCGCCCGCCGTCGTCTGGCGGCTCACAGTGAGTACGTTCGTTCCCAGTTTGCCAATCTGGGCCTTGATGGCGTTCGAGGTTCCGGCGCCCACGGCCAGCAGGATGATGACCGATGCGATGCCGATCAGGATTCCCAGTGTGGTGAGTATGGAACGCATCTTGTTGGCCATCACCCCCGTCAGGGCAAAGCGCACGGACTCGGCGATCATCATGCTGGTACCACCGTCGCTTCCGGGTGGCCGTGGACGCTGCGCAGCCTGTGGTCCTCAATGATGTGCCCGTCCTGGAAGCGCACTACGCGGTTCGCCCGCGCCGCGACGTCGGCCTCGTGCGTGATCATCACGATGGTCCGTCCGTTGGCGTGCAAGGACTCGAACAGGTCCAGGATTTCGTGCGAGGACCTGGTGTCCAAGGCTCCTGTTGGTTCGTCTGCCAGTAGCAGCACCGGGTTGGTCACAAGAGCACGGGCGATGGCAACACGTTGCTGCTGGCCACCGGAGAGCTGTGAAGGCTTATGGTCGGCCCGGGAAGCCAGTCCCACGGAATCAAGCACTTCCAAGGCCCTCTCGCGGCGTTCCTTCCGGTGCACTTTGGCATACGCGAGGGGCATGGAAACGTTGTCCACGGCCCGAGTGCGCGGTATCAGGTTGAAGTTCTGGAAGACGAAGCCGATTTTCCGGTTCCGGATCTGCGCGAGTTGAAATTCGTCGAGGGTCCCGGTATCGATGCCGTCCAGGTGATAGGTACCCGCGGTGGCGCCGTCGAGGCAGCCGATGATGTTCATCATGGTCGACTTTCCGGAGCCCGAGGCGCCGATGATGGCGACGAAGTCGCCGCGGTCAATGGAGATGCTGACGGAATCCAGCGCCCGTACTTCGGCCTCCCCTTTGCCGTAGATCTTGCTCACGGAGTCCAGTTCGATGACAGCGTGGTTCACGGCCCCTTACCCGCCATTTCCGCGCGTGCCGCCAGCGCCTCCGGCTCCGCTAAACCCACCCGCACCTCCGAAGCCGCCCGTCCCGGTTCGTCCGGTGGTGCCGCTGGTGTCCAAGGTCGAGGAGATGGCCGGGAGTTCAATCTGATCGCCCGTGCTGAGGCCGGTAAGCACCTGCGTGCGTCCGTTGTCCGTGATCCCGGTGGTGATGGTCACCGGCGTCGCCGTCCCGCTTTTGAGGACGTTGACGGTTTGCTTGGTTCCGGTGGTGGTAATTGCCAGCGAAGGCACCGCCAGGGCGTTCTTGGCTGTCGCGGTGGTCACGGAGATGTTCGCGCTCTGGCCGAGACGGAGTTCAGCCGGAGGATTACTGATCGAGATGGTCACTGGGTAGCTGACCACGTTGTTGGTGGTGGTGGCGTTCTGGGCGATCGCCGTGATGGTGCCGGTTACGGGTGCCGCAGAGGGGTCGGCCTTGAGGGCCGGGAACGTGAAGGCCGCGGAGTCGCCGGCCTTCATGGCGGCAATATCCGATTCGGCGAAGTTGGCGATGACCTGCAGATGCGCGGTGTCACTGATCGTGATGAGCCCCGAGGACGATGTGCTCGCGGTGTCCTTGGACGCGCTGGTGGAGGTGGCGGATGCTCCTGAGGAGCCAGCGCTGGAGCCGGAGCCGGACGAGCCGGAGCTACCGCCGACGATGCCACCGACTACCGCGTTGACCGCGGTGACCGTGCCTGAAACCGGGGCCGCAAGGGAGCAGGACGCCAAGTTCTTGTTTGCAGTGTCGACGGCGACCTGGGCGGCGGTGGTGTTCGACGTCGCACCACCGCTGCTCTGCGCGGAATTGAGGGCAGTCGCGGCCGAGGCCAGCTGCTCTTTGTCCTTGAGGGCTGAGCTGGCTTGCTGGTTGACTGCCTGAGTCAGTGCCTGGTTGTCCTTCGCCAACTGGGCCTGGGCCTGGTTGAGGGCGGTCTGGGCCTGTTGGCTGCTGGGCTTCGCGCTGGCATCGGCCTGGGCAGACGCGACCGTTGCATTGTCATTGTTCACGGCGGTCTGCGCCACGGCCACGGCACTGTCCTGCTGGCTTGCGTCCAGGTTGGCCGTCTGTTGGGCGTTGGCCAGACTTTGCTTTGCCGCAGCTACCTGGTTGTTGGCTGAAGCCTGCTGTTGATTGGCCTGCGCGACGGCGGAATCCAGTTGGGCCTGGGCAACAGCCAGGGCGTTCTGGGCGTTGGTGGGATCAATGGTGACCAACACCTGCCCCGCTGTGACTTGCTGGCCCGTCACTGCGGACACCGTTGCGATTGGTCCAGTGCAGTTCTGCGCATTGATGACAGTGGTGCTTGACGGCGAAACGTTACCGCTAGCGGTGGCAACAGCCGTGAGATCAGCAGCGCTGACCGCGACGGTACGGGCTGTGGTGTCAGAGGCCGGCTGCGGCACGCCGTTCATCACGAAAAAAGCACCGGCGACAATGCCGAGAACGGCCACCCCGATACCGGTGTTGAGAAGTTGAGGCTTTGTGAGCATGCCCGAACAATATGACCACTTGCTGCAAGCATCCCGAGTGATACCTGACGGTTCCCCCATGTGACGCGCTCACCAGCGCCCCTTTACGCGCCTCAACTAGCTGATGCCTCCTTGCAAAGAACTCTGGGTTTTCGTCCCCGTGCACCAAGCGAGGCAGAGCCTAAAGCACGTTGCGGATGGCCTGCTCGAAACTGGTCACGTGCTCCAGGGCGAGCTTGCCCGCCCGGTCCGGATCGCCGTCGGCCACGGCCTCCAGCAGGTCCACGTGCTCAGCGATGTGCGCTGCCACGGACGGCACCTTTTCCAGCACCATGCACCAGATGCGGGTGGCCAGGTTGTCATACCGGATCAGGACGTCCTCAAGATGCGTGTTGGCAGCCGCCCGGTAGATGAGGCGGTGGACCTTGATGTCGTACCGCATGAGGTCGTAGGGATCGTCGTCGTCCCCCATAGTGGCGATTGCCGCGGCGGTTTCACGGATCTCCTTGCGAAGCGCCGGCGTTGCCAGCTTGGCGGCGCGGCGCGCGGCCAAGGGTTCCAGTGACTCACGCAGCTCCGAGACGTCCGCGAGCTCAGTGATGTCGACGACGGTGGCGAACGTTCCGCGGCGGGGATAGGACACCACCAGGTGGTCGCTTTCCAGTCGCTTCAGCGCTTCCCGGACGGGTGTGCGCCCGATCCCGAGTTCGGCCGCCAGCTTGCCGTCATTGATGGCCTCACCCGGCCGGATGTCCAGCATGATCAGGCGGTCCCGAAGGTGGCGGTAGGCCTGCTCGGCGAGCGAGAGGTCCCCGTCCCCGGCCAGATGGTTCTCCAATGTGACGCTCATTCCGGGCTCTCCCTGGGTTGCTATTGACGGGACTGTGACTTCAAACATACTATTACGTCAGTTCTAATATATCAGTTGCGGATCAGTTAGAGATCAGTAACTCCGAAGGGCTCAAAAGGAGAACCATGCAGGACGTATTGAACGCCTCCCTCGCCACGGTGGACGCCGACGTCGCCGCCGCTGTGGCACAGGAACTGCACCGCCAGCAGTCCACCCTGGAAATGATTGCGTCGGAGAATTTCGCTCCGTCATCCGTGATGGAAGCCCAGGGCTCGGTCCTGACCAACAAGTACGCCGAGGGCTACCCGGGCAAGCGCTACTACGGCGGCTGCGAGCACGTCGACGTGATTGAGCAGCTCGCCATCGACCGCGTGAAGGCCCTGTTCGGCGCCGAGTTCGCCAACGTCCAGCCGCACTCCGGCGCGCAGGCCAACGCCGCCGCCATGTTCGCGCTGCTGAACCCGGGCGATACCATCCTTGGGCTGTCCCTGGCCCACGGCGGCCACCTCACCCACGGCATGAAGATCAACTTCTCCGGCAAGCTCTACAATGTGGTCCCGTACCACGTCCGCGAATCCGACCTCCGGGTGGACATGGCCGAGGTGGAAGCCCTGGCCCTGGAACACAGGCCAAAGCTCATCGTCGCCGGCTGGTCCGCCTACTCCCGCCAGTTGGACTTTGCCGAATTCCGCCGCATCGCGGACCTCGTGGGCGCTTACCTCATGGTGGACATGGCACACTTCGCCGGCCTCGTCGCCGCGGGCCTGCACCCCAACCCCGTCCCTTACGCGGACGTGGTCACCACCACCACCCACAAGACCCTGGGCGGACCCCGGGGCGGCGTCATCCTTGCCAAGGAGGAATACGCCAAGAAGATCAACAGCGCAGTTTTCCCCGGCCAGCAGGGCGGTCCCCTGGAGCACGTCATCGCCGCGAAGGCCGTGGCTTTCAAGCTCGCCGCAGCCCCTGAATTCAAGGAACGCCAGGAACGCGTCCTGCAGGGCGCCAAGCTGCTGGCCGAGCGCCTCCTCCAGGCCGACGTCCAGGCCGCCGGCATCTCCGTGGTCAACGGCGGCACCGACGTCCACCTGGTCCTGGTGGACCTGCGGAACTCCGAACTCGACGGCCAGCAGGGTGAAGACGCCCTCCACCGGATCGGCATCACGGTCAACCGCAACGCCGTGCCCTTCGATCCCCGCCCGCCGATGGTCTCCTCCGGCCTCCGGATCGGCACGCCCGCCCTGGCCGCCCGCGGCTTCGGCGCTGCCGAGTTCACCGAGGTGGCCGACATCATTGCCACGGCGCTGATCGCCGCTGCAGCCTCGGCCAGCACGGGCACCCTGCCGGGGGACACCGCCGTCGAACTCCGTGAAAGGGTGACGGCGCTGGCCAACAAGTTCCCGCTTTACCCGCATCTCACCGCCGACGCCGCCCCTGCCGGCGCCGAAGCAGACCTGATTGGAGCCGTCCAGTGAACACCCAGCACCTTCCGGAACACCCGGACTTCCTCTGGCGGAACCCGGAACCCAAGTCCTCCTATGACGCCGTGATCGTGGGCGGCGGCGGTCACGGCCTGGCCACCGCGTACTTCCTGGCGAAGAACCATGGCATGACCAACATCGCCGTCCTGGAAAAGGGCTGGCTGGCCGGCGGCAACATGGCGCGCAACACCACCATCATCCGCTCCAACTACCTCTGGGACGAGAGCGCCGCCATCTACGAGCACGCCCTCAAGCTCTGGGAGATCCTGCCCGAGGAACTTGAATACGACTTCCTCTTCAGCCAGCGCGGCGTGATGAACCTGGCCCACACCCTGGGCGACGTCCGCGAAAGCATCCGCCGGGTGGGCGCCAACAAGCTCAATGGTGTGGACGCCGAATGGCTGGACCCGCAGCAGGTCAAGGAACTGTGCCCCATCCTGAACATTCGCGACAACATCCGCTACCCCGTCATGGGTGCCACCTACCAGCCGCGTGCCGGCATCGCCAAGCACGATCACGTGGCCTGGGCCTTCGCCCGCAAGTGCGACGAGATGGGCGTGGACATCATCCAGAACTGCGAGGTCACCGGCTTCCTGAAGGACGGCGACCGCGTGGTGGGCGTCAAGACCAGCCGCGGCACCATCAACACCGAAAAGGTGGGGCTGTGCGCCGCCGGCCACAGCTCGGTCCTGGCGGAAATGGCCGGCTTCCAGCTGCCCATCCAGTCCCACCCGCTGCAGGCCCTGGTGTCCGAACTGCATGAACCGGTCCACCCCACGGTGGTCATGTCCAACCACGTCCACGTCTACGTCTCCCAGGCCCACAAGGGCGAGCTGGTCATGGGCGCCGGCGTGGACTCCTACAACGGCTACGGCCAGCGAGGCTCCTTCCATGTGATCGAGCAGCAGATGGCGGCCGCCGTCGAACTCTTCCCCATCTTCGCCCGGGCCCACGTGCTCCGGACCTGGGGCGGAATTGTGGACACCACCCTGGATGCCTCGCCGATCGTGGGCCTGACCCCCGTGGAGAACATGTTCGTGAACTGCGGCTGGGGAACCGGCGGGTTCAAGGGCACGCCTGCCGCCGGCCTGACCTTCGCCCACACCATCGCCACCGGCGCCCCGCACAAGCTGAACAAGCCGTTCTCCCTGGAACGCTTTGAAACCGGCGCCCTGATCGACGAACACGGCGCCGCCGCCGTGGCCCACTAGCCGCCGCCACCAGAAAAGGACTAACGCACATGCTGCTGATCCCATGCCCCAACTGCGGCCCGCGGGACGAAACCGAATTCCACTACGGCGGACAGGCCCACGTCCCGTACCCGGAGAACCCGAACGAGCTGACCGACACCGAGTGGTCCCGCTACCTTTTCTACCGGGAGAACCCCAAAGGCATCTTCGCCGAACGCTGGGTCCACAGCACCGGCTGCCGCCAGTGGTTCAACATGCTCCGCGACACCGTGAGCTACGACATCCAGGCCGTTTACCCCATGGGAGTGCCCCGGCCCGCCACCACTCCTGCAGCCCGTGAAGGAGCAACCAAGTGACTTCCCAGAACGCCCGCCTGGCCACCGGCGGCCGCATCGACCGCACCATCTCCTGGCGCTTCACCCTGGACGGCGAGGAATTCACCGGACACCCCGGTGACACCCTGGCCTCGGCACTGCTGGCCAACGGCCGCATCGCCGTGGGCAACTCGCTCTACGAGAACCGTCCCCGCGGCATCATGTCCGCCGGGGTGGAGGAATCCAACGCCCTGGTCCGCGTGGAAGCCCGCTTCCCCGGCCACGTGGCCGAATCGATGCTCCCCGCCACTACGGTCTCCCTGGTGGACGGGCTCAAGGCCACCCTGCTGAACGGGCTGGGCAAGCTGGATCCGGAGGATGACCGCGCCGAATACGACAAGAAATATGTCCACACCGATGTCCTGGTGATCGGTGGCGGTCCCGCCGGGCTTGCCGCAGCCCGCGAAGCAGTCCGCACCGGCGCCCGCGTCATGCTCCTGGATGACCAGCCCGAACTGGGCGGGTCCCTGCTCTCCGGCTCCACGGCCCCCGGCCTGGCCGAAACCATCGAGGGCAAGCCCGCACTGGAATGGGTGGCGGACGTCGAAGCCGAGCTGGTCTCGGGCACGGAATCAACCGTCCTGAACCGCACCACTGCCTTCGGCGCCTACGACGCCAACTACGTCATCGCCGTCCAGAACCGCACCGACCACCTCTCCAGCCCCGCGGCACCTGGTGTCTCCCGCCAGCGGATCTGGCACATCCGTGCCAACCAGGTGGTCCTGGCCCCCGGCGCGCACGAGCGTCCCCTGGTGTTCGAGAACAACGACCGCCCCGGCATCATGCTCGCCTCCGCCGTGCGAAGCTACCTCAACCGGTACGGCGTGGCCGCCGGCAAGCGCGTGGCCATCAGCACCACCAATGACAGCGCGTACGCCGTCGCAGCAGACTTGGCTGCGGCGGGCGTGAAGGTGGCTGCCGTCATCGACGCCCGTCCTGCGCTGACCCCCGCGGCAACTGCCGCCATCGAATCCGGCATCCGGGTGCTGATTGGCAGCGCCGTTGCCAACACGTCCTCCTCCGGAGAAGGCGCTGCATCCGGACGCCTGGACGGCATCACCGTCCGGAGTATTAACGACGACGGCGAGCTCACCTCGGGCGTCGAGCAGATCGCCGTTGACCTGCTGGCGGTGTCCGGCGGCTGGAGCCCGCTGGTTCACCTGCACTCCCAGCGGCAGGGCAAGCTGCGCTGGGACGACGAGCTGGCAGCGTTCGTGCCCAGCACCGAAGTGCCCAACCAGCAGACCATCGGCTCCGGCCGAGGCTCCTTCGCCACCGAAGACTGCCTCGCCGAGGGCATCTCCGCCGGAGCAAAGGCGGCCATCGCAGCCGGCTTCACCTCCGCCGTCGTCCCGTCAGTCCTTGCCGAACCCAAGGCAGCTGCCCCCACCCGCCAGCTGTGGCTGGTACCGGGGGAGAACGGCACCCCGGACGACTGGCACCACCACTTCGTGGACTTCCAGCGCGACCAGTCCGTGGCGGACGTCCTCCGCTCCACGGGGGCCGGCATGCGCTCAGTGGAGCACATCAAGCGGTACACCTCCATCAGCACCGCCAACGACCAGGGCAAGACCTCCGGCGTCAACGCCATCGGCGTGATCGCCGCCGCGCTCCGGACCGCCGGCGAAGCATCACGCGGCATCGGCGACATCGGCACCACCACCTACCGCGCACCCTTCACCCCGGTGGCGTTCGCGGCACTGGCTGGACGCCAGCGCGGCGAGCTTTTCGACCCGGCACGGGTCACGTCCATCCACCCCTGGCACGTGGCCAAGGACGCCCTGTTCGAGGACGTTGGACAGTGGAAGCGGCCCTGGTACTACCCGCAGGACGGCGAGGACATGGACGCCGCCGTGCTCCGCGAATGCGCCGCAGTCCGCGAGTCCGTAGGCTTCATGGACGCCACCACCCTGGGCAAGATCGAGATCCGCGGCAAGGACGCGGGGGAGTTCCTGAACAGGGTCTACACCAACGCATTCAAGAAGCTCGCCCCGGGCTCGGCACGCTACGGCGTCATGTGCACCCCGGACGGCATGATTTTCGACGACGGCGTGACCCTCCGCGTGGACGACGGCACCTACTTCATGACCACCACCACCGGCGGGGCGGCGAAGGTGCTCGACTGGCTGGAGGAATGGCTCCAGACCGAGTGGCCGGAGCTGGACGTTAACTGCACCTCGGTGACGGAGCAGTGGAGCACCATTGCCGTCGTCGGGCCCAAGTCCCGTGACGTGATCGCCAAGGTGGCGCCCGAGCTGGCAGCCAACGGCGGCCTGGACGCCGAAGCATTCCCGTTCATGACCTTCCGCGAAACGACCCTGGCCTCCGGCGTCCGCGCCCGGATCTGCCGTATCTCGTTCTCCGGCGAACTGGCCTACGAGATCAACATCCCGGCCTGGTACGGGCTGAACACCTGGGAAGCCGTGGCTGCCGCCGGTGCCGAGTTCAACATCACCCCTTATGGCACCGAAACCATGCACGTGCTGCGCGCCGAGAAGGGCTACCCGATCGTCGGGCAGGACACCGACGGCACCGTCACCCCGCAGGACGCCGGCATGGAGTGGATCGTTTCCAAGGCCAAGGACTTCATCGGCAAGCGCTCCTACTCGCGGGCGGATTCCAGCCGTGAGGACCGCAAGCACCTGGTCAGCGTCCTCCCGGTTGACGGGACGCTCCGGTTGCCCGAAGGCACCCAGCTGGTGGAGAAGGGCCGCTCCACCAACCCGGCCTACGGTCCCGTGCCGATGGAAGGCTTCGTGACCTCGAGCTACCACAGCGCAGCGTTGGGCAGGTCCTTCGGCCTCGCCCTGATCAAGAACGGCCGCAACCGCATCGGTGAAACCCTGGTGGCCGCCGCCGGCGACCAGCTGGTGGACGTCGTTGTTGCAGAAACAGTGCTTTTTGACCCAGAAGGGACCCGTAAAGATGGCTGAAACAGCAGCATCCCCCACCCAGAGCTCCGCAGAGCAGAACCTTGCGGCCCGCGTCAGCCCGGCGCGCCAGCTGGCTGAAGACTTCACAGCCGGTTCCCTGGCCGGCACCGTTGAACTGTCCGAGCTGCCCTTCCTGACCATGGTGGGGCTCCGGGCAACTCCCGGCACCGAAGCGGCCCGGCGGCTCGCCGCCGTCACGGGCGGCCTGCCCGCGGGATCCGGCACCGTGGCCGGCTCCCGCGATACGTCCGTCCTGTGGCTGGGCCCCTCCGAGTACCTGGTGGTCGCGCCCACCGAGGCGCACGAGTCCCTGGGCGGCGGCCTGATCCCGGCCCTCCGGGAAGCGCTGGGCGACGACGCAGGCCAGGTGGTGGACCTTTCCGCCAACCGGACCACGTTCGAACTGACGGGCCC
Organism: Arthrobacter sp.; assembly: GCA_035475035.1. Taxonomy (GTDB): domain Bacteria; phylum Actinomycetota; class Actinomycetes; order Actinomycetales; family Micrococcaceae; genus Arthrobacter. The sequence goes on along the minus strand of DATIMT010000040.1, from coordinate 2,830 downwards.
CCGGGCACGGGCCGTCCTGGAAAAGGGCTGCTCGCTGGACCTGCACCCCCGGGTCTTCGAGGCCGGCACCGCCTTCTCCACGGAAATCGCGAACATCCCCGCCATCCTGTGGAAGACCGGTGAGGAGACCTTCCGGATTTTCCCCCGGGCGTCCTTCGCCGAGTTCCTGGGCCGGTGGCTCCTGGACGCCATGCGGGAGTATGCCTCGCCCGAGGTCCCCTGATGGCGCTCAGCGTCCTTGACCTGTTCTCCGTTGGCATCGGGCCCTCGTCGTCACACACGGTGGGCCCGATGCGAGCGGCCAAGCTCTTCGCCGATGGCCTGAAGGGGGACGGCCAGCTGGCCTCCACCGTGCGCGTCCAGTCGGAACTTTTCGGTTCCCTGGGCGCCACGGGGCGCGGCCACGGCTCCGACAAGGCAGTGGTCCTGGGACTGCAGGGCCTGGAACCCGAGACGGTCAACACCTTTACCGCCGACGACCAGGTGGCTGCCGCTGCCCTGAACGCCGAACTGCACATCACGGGCACCCATCGCGTGGACTTCAACTGGGAAGAGGACGTGGTGCTGCACCGGCGCAAGTCCCTTCCCGCGCACCCGAACGGCATGACCTTCCGCGCCCTGGACCACACCGGAGTCGTGCTGAGCGAGCGGAGCTTCTACTCGATCGGCGGCGGCTTCGTGGTGGACGGAGACGTGGAGGGCGGGGACAAGGTGGTGGCGGATGAGACCGTGCTGCCCTACCCGTTCTCCACTGCGGATGAGTTGCTGGAGATTTGCCGCCGTGAAGGCATGTCCATCTCCGACGTCATGCAGGCCAACGAACTCACCTGGCACACCGAAGCCGAACTCCGGGAGAAGCTGCTGGGGCTCTGGGCCGTGATGCGCGAGTGCGTGGAGAACGGCTGCAACGCGGAAGGAATCCTGCCCGGCGGGCTCAAGGTGCCGCGGCGGGCACCCGCACTGTTCCGCACCCTCACCGCCTCCGCAGCATCGGTGGAAGCTTCCGCCAAGGCGGCGGCAGCAACGCCGTCGCCCGTCCAGGCACCGGCGGATCCGCTGCTGGCCATGGAATGGGTCAACCTGTTCGCGCTCGCCGTGAATGAGGAGAACGCCGCCGGCGGCCGGATCGTCACCGCGCCCACCAACGGCGCGGCCGGGATCGTGCCTGCCGTGCTGCACTACTACGTGAAGTTTGTTCCAGGAGCCGACGACGACGGTGTGGTCCGCTTCCTGCTGGCGGCGGCCGCCGTCGGAATCCTGTTCAAAACGAACGCCTCCATCTCCGGTGCCGAAGTGGGCTGCCAGGGCGAGGTGGGCTCCGCCTGTTCGATGGCGGCGGCCGGGCTCTGCGAGGTGCTGGGCGGGACGCCGGCGCAGGTGGAGAACGCCGCCGAGGTGGGGATCGAGCACAACCTGGGCCTGACCTGCGATCCCGTGGGCGGGCTGGTGCAGATCCCGTGCATCGAGCGGAACGCGATCGCCAGCGTGAAGGCGATCAACGCGGCCCGCCTGGCCCTGCACGGGGACGGCAGCCACAAGGTCTCGCTGGACAAGGCGATCAAGACCATGCGCGATACCGGCGCCGACATGAAAACCAAGTACAAGGAAACCTCCCGAGGAGGCCTCGCCGTGAATGTAATCGAGTGCTGAGCCATGACTGTCACTGAAACCCAGATCCCCACACCCAAAACGCCCACCACCGTGGAGCACGTCCTTACCCTGGACTGCCCGGAAGGTCCCGGCATTGTGCACGCCGTCTCCGGCTTCCTGCTGGAGCATGGCTGCGACATTATCGACAACAAACAGTTCGGTGAACGCTCCGAGGGCCACTTCTACATGCGTGTGCACTTCATCTCCGAAGGGAACGAGTCCACGCTCCAGGAACTGAGGGACTCCTTTGCCCCCGTGGCGGACCGGTTCGGCATGCGCTGGCAGCTGGAACGGCAGGGATCCAAGCGCAAGGTGCTGATCATGGTGTCCAAGTTCGGCCACTGCCTGAACGACCTGCTGTTCCGGGCGCGGATCGGCGAGTTGCCGGTGGACGTAGTGGCCGTGGTGTCCAACCACCTGGACCATCAGACGCTGGTGGAGTGGCACGGCATCCCGTTCCACCACATCCCGGTCACCGCCGCCACTAAGTCGGCGGCCGAAGCCCGGCTGATGGAGCTGGTGGACGGCCTGGGCGTGGAGCTGGTGGTGCTGGCCCGCTACATGCAGGTGCTCAGCGACGACCTGACCCGGAAGCTGGACGGCCGGGCCATCAACATCCACCACTCGTTCCTGCCCAGCTTCAAGGGCGCCAAGCCCTACCACCAGGCCTACGCCCGCGGCGTCAAAACCGTTGGCGCCACGGCGCACTACGTCAACGCGGAACTCGACGAGGGGCCCATCATCGCGCAGCAGGTGGTGGAAGTGGACCATACCTACGGGCCCGAGGACCTGGTGGCCGCCGGCCGTGACACTGAATGCAAGGCCCTCTCCAACGCGGTGAAGTGGCACTGCGAAGGCAGGGTCCTCCTGCAGGGCAACCGCACCGTGGTGCTTCGGTAGCTGAGGGACTTCAGCGCCATCCGGCACTGGCACGGCGTGGAACATTCGATTCACGCCGCGCCAGTGCCCGTGCCGCAGCGAAGAGGCCGGCCAGGAACAGCGCAGCCAGCCACGCCACGAGGATGGAACGGGGCCAGAGTCCTGCCAGGCCAAGAAGCGCCGGAACGGTGGCCGTCACCTGGCTGGCCAGGACCAGCGCCCAACCGGTGAACGGTTCCAGCCGCACGGCTCCCAGGGCCAGGGACGCGAACAGCAGCGCCCACAGGACGGACCAGCACAG
>DATIMT010000039.1:0-7033 GCA_035475035.1 Arthrobacter sp. | reverse complement strand
TCGTGCCCCGAACTGGATCTGGCCGTCGAAACCTCCCGGGCCCACGGGGCCATCGGCGCCCGCATGACCGGCGGCGGGTTCGGCGGAGCAGCCATTGCCCTGACCCCCGTGACTGCCGAGCAAACGGTGCGTGACGCCGTCACCCAGGCCTTTGCCCGAGCCGGCTTTGCGGCGCCGGATATCTTCACCGTCTCCCCGGCCGCGGGTGCCATGCGCATTGCCTAGGCATGCAGGGGCTGCCTGAGGCCGGCAGCTTCTTAACCACCGTGGGCCCCACCGGATTGGTGGGGCCCACGGTTTATTTGTCTACGACGGCGGAAGCTGCCGGGGTGCCTAGTCGTCGCCGCGCAGGATGGCCAGCAGGCGGATGATCTCCACATACAGCCAGACCAGCGTGACGGTCAGGCCGAAGGCAGCCGTCCAGGAGAAACGCTGCGGAGCGCCGCTGCGGACACCGGCTTCGATGCTGGTGAAGTCCATGATCAGCGAGAAGGCGGCGAGGCCGATGGCCAACAGACCAATGAACACGCCCAGGGGGATGCCGAAGATCTCAACACTCGTGCGCAGGCCGAACGGCTGCTGCACGGCGCCCGTCCAGACCAGCACCATGTTGATCAGGGAAAATACGGCGTAGCCGATGATGGCGATCATGAAGAAGCGCATGGCCTTGGGTGTGGCGCGGACCTTGCCGCTCTTGAAGAGCAGCAGGGTGACGGCGAACACGGACAGGGTGCCAATGACTGCCTGCAGGCCAACCCCCGGGTACAGGGTGTCCAGGATCCTGGTGAGGCCGCCGAGGAAGAGACCTTCCAGGGCCGCGTAGGCCAGGATCAGCGCCGGTGAGGGCTGCTTCTTGAAGGTGTTGACCAGGGCCAGCACGAAGCCGCCCAGGGCACCGACAATCATCAGCATGGAGGCCAGCGGTAGTCCGACGGTGAGGGTGATGGCCGCGCCCACCAGCACTGCTCCGAGGCAGGCGCCAGTCTTCATGATGACGTCGTCGAACGTCATCCGTCCGGTGTCTGCCGGGCCGGCCGACGGCTGGCTGTACATCTGCCGCAGCTGTTCGTCGGTCATGCTCTGGGGCTGCGTGCCCCAGCCCTGCTGGCCGTACGGCTGCTGGCCATAGGGTGCCTGGCCGTACGGCTGCTGGCCGTAGGGTGCACCGTAGGGAGCCTGCGGGACAGGCGGTGCCTGGGTGGCTCCACGGAAGTTCTTTCCGTTGAAGATCGGGTTGCCGCCAAGTGCCATTGCGGGATTCCTCCATGTGGTGGGTGTGGGTGATGAGCTCTTTGTTACGCTACCAATTCCCACGTGGGGGCAGCGGTGAAAGTTCCCATGGGGCCCGGTTGCAACCGAACCGTGACTGTTGCGCGGCTTCAGGCACCGGGCCCCGTCGGGCCGACTACCCCACCCCCAGGTAGGCCTCCTTGATGGAGGGATCTTCCAGCAACTGCTTGCCGGTGCCGCTGTGCGTGATCTCGCCGGTTTCCAGCACGAAGGCGCGGTGCGCGCCGGCCAGGGCCTGGTTGGCGTTCTGCTCCACCACCAGGACGGTGGTGCCCTGGCTGTTAATCTCCTTGATGATCTTGAAGATCTGGCGGATGAACTGCGGCGCCAGGCCCATGGACGGCTCATCCAGCAGCAGCAGCTTGGGGTTGGACATCAGGGCCCGCCCAATGGCCAGCATCTGCTGCTCGCCGCCGGACATGGTGCCACCGTACTGCTTTTCCCGTTCCTTCAGCCGCGGAAACAGGTCGAAGACACGGTCCAGGTCCTTCCCCACGCCACTTCTGTCCTTGCGCCCGAAGGTCCCCATGTCCAGGTTTTCCATCACGGTCATGCCAGGGAAAATGCCACGGCCTTCGGGGGCCTGCGAAATTCCGTGGACCACCCGGATATGGGCCTTCATTTTGGTGATGTCCTGGCCCGCAAAGGTGATCTTGCCTTCCGAGCAGTTCAACAGCCCGGAAATGGTCCGCATGGTGGTGGTCTTGCCGGCACCGTTGGCCCCGATGAGCGCCACCACTTCACCTTCGTCGACTGTGAAGGAGATGTTCCGCAGGGCCTGGATCCGGCCGTAGTGGACGGAAACGTCCCTAAGTTCAAGCAACGTCATCTTCGGGCTCTCCTAGGTAGGCGGCGATGACGCGCGGGTCCTCACGGATCTCGCGCGGCAGTCCATCCGCGATCTTCTTCCCGAATTCCAGCACGACGATCCGGTCTGTTACGCCCATCACGAGTTTCATGTCGTGCTCAATCAGCAGCACGGTATAGCCCTCATCCCTGATGGTGCGGATGAGCGCCATCAGTTCTTCCTTCTCGGCCGGATTGAATCCGGCCGCAGGTTCGTCAAGGCACAGCACCTTGGGATCGGTGGCCAGGGCCCGCGCGATCTCAAGCCTGCGCTGGTAGCCGTAGGGCAGTTGCCGGGACAGGACATGCGCATGGGTGCTGATGCCCACGAAGTCCAACAGCGCCATGCCCCGCTCGATGGCCGACTTCTCCTCCCTGATATGGGTGGGCAGGCGCAACAGTGCACCGCCTACGCTGGTCCGGTGCCTCGCGTCAAGGCCCACTACAACGTTCTCAAGGGCGGTCATTTCGCCGAACAACCGGATGTTCTGGAAGGTGCGCGACAGTCCCAGTCGGGTGATCTTATGCTGCTTGATGCCGTTGAGGACCTGGCCCTCCAGCATCACTTTCCCGCTGGTGGGCTTGTAAACGCCGGTCATCGCATTGAAGCAGGTGGTCTTGCCGGCGCCGTTGGGCCCGATGAGCCCCAGGATTTCGCCGCGCTTGATGTTGAAGCTGATGTTGTCGAGCGCCACCAGGCCACCGAACTTGATGGTCAGGTTCTGTACCTCGACGATGTTGTCGCCAACCTTGACCGCGATGTCACGGTCCGGAGCCACCTTTTCGGCAAGCTCCTGGTCAACCCCGGCCTCAGCCAGCGCATCTATGTCGATCTCCGGCGCAACGACTGCAGAATCCTCTGGTACCGGCTGCTCCTCCACACTGCTGGAGCCGCTATGCCTTTCCTCGGAGCTCATGCCTCCGCTCCTCTCTGTCCGGCCGCCCGCGCTTCCGTGCCGGCTGATGGATTGTCCGTGTCCTTGGATTCGGTGTCGTCGCGGCTGGTGACCTTGTTCAGCGCAGTCCGGCCGTAGGCGAGCAACCGCTGGCGTGCCGGGAGCAGCCCCTGGGAACGGAAAATCATGATCAGCACCAGGGCTATCCCGAAGATCAGGTATTTGTACTCGGCAATGGCCGTGAACCTCAGCGGAATGTAGCTGACCAGGGCGCCGCCAAGAATCGCGCCTACCTTGTTGCCGGCCCCGCCCAGCACCACGGCGGCGAGGAACAGGATGGACGTAGTGACATCGAACTTCTGGTTGTTGACGAACCCCACTTGGCCGGCGAAGAGCGCACCGGAAAGGCCGCCGATCGCAGCACCGATCGCAAAGGCCCACACCTTGTATTTGAACGTGGGGACGCCCATGATTTCGGCGGCGTCCTCGTCCTCACGAATGGCGATCCACGCCCGGCCCACCCTGCTGCGTTCCAGGTTGCCCACCAGGAGGGTGATGATGATGATGATGCTCAATGTCAGCCAGTACCAGGGCACGCCATTGGAGTTGGAGAAAATGGGAGTTCCGTCGGGCTCAGTACCCGGCGGGTGGCCGACGTTCTGGAAACCCACCTGGCCCTTCATTGCCGGGATGATCGTGGCCAGGATACGGACGATTTCTCCGAACCCGAGCGTGACAATGGCAAGGTAGTCGCCCCTGAGGCGAAGGGTGGGCACGCCCAAAACCACGCCGAAGAACATCGTGACCGCCATGGCCACCGGAATGGTCCACAGGTACGGGATGTGGAGGAAGGGCGAGTCCGGACTGGTCAGCATCGCCGCGCAGTAGGAACCCACGGCGAAGAAGGCAACGTATCCGAGGTCCAGCAGGCCGGCGTATCCCACCACGACGTTGAGGCCGACGGCGATGAGCGCGAACCGGGCCATGTCGAAGCAGGCCAGGGCGAAGTTGTTGCCCGGCTCGGTGGTGATGATGGGCGGGTTCATCAGCGGGAGCAGGTAGGCGAGTACAACCACGATCACCAGGAAAGCCCACTGCTGTTGGCGGGACAAAGCGTGCCACCGGTCAGCGAAGTACCCGGACTTGCGCTTGTCCCGCTGGCGAAGGTCGCTCTTGCCTGCGGCCTTTGACGACGCTTCCCGGTCCTCTGCCGCCTGCGCCGCGGCCACTGTCTCAAGCGGCGTGGGGCCATCGGTCATACTCATGCCTTGCTCCTTCCAAGGGAGGTTCCCAGGATGCCTTCCGGCCGCAGCAGCAGCACGAGCACCAACACCACGAACGCCACGACGTCGGTCCACTGCGAGTTGCCGAGCAGGATCTGGCCGTAGTTGCCGATCAGGCCGAGCAACAGTCCGCCCAGGAGGGCGCCGCGGACGTTGCCGATGCCACCGAGCACTGCGGCCGCGAACGCCTTGATGCCCAGAACGAATCCGCCGCTGTACTGCACACCTGACGGGATCTTCATGACGTAGAACAAAGCGGCGGCTCCTGCCAGCAGCCCTCCAATGACGAAGGTGGTAATAATGATGCGCTCTTTGTTGACGCCCATCAATGTGGCGGTGTCAGGATCCTGGGCGACTGCCCGGATGCCGCGGCCGGTGCGGGACTTGCTGATGAACCTGTCGATGCCCACCATCATGATCACCGCGGCGATGATGATCACCAGCTGCTGGGAATCAACGATGGTGCCGAAGACATCAAAGATGGGGGTTGGCCGGAACATGGTCAGCGCAAGCTCGGGGCTGGGACCGCGCCACAGGTAGATCAGGTACTGGATGGTGAACGAAGCACCGATCGCGGTGATCAGGAAGACCAGGCGGGGAGCGTTCCGCTGCCTGAGGGGTTTGTACGCGATCCTCTCCAGCAGGAAGGCTGTCACTGCTGAGGCAACCATGGCGAGGACGAGGGCCAGCAGCAGGTTCAGGATGATGGCCCAGATGTCGAGCCGGGGAACCGAGGGTCCGAACCCCAGGTTGCTGAGGGTAAAGAAGACGGCATAGCAGCCGACGATGAACACTTCCGAGTGGGCGAAGTTGATCAGGTTCAGCACGCCGTAAACGAGGGTGTAGCCCAACGCTACGAGCGCGTAGATGGCCCCGAACGTCAGGCCATCAAAGGTGGCACTCCAGAAGTTCTGGGCCAGGGACGGTATGTCGAAGGTGATCCAGTCGTTTTCAGTCGGGAGTAGTGGGACAAGAGAGGGAAGCATGGGAACATCCTGATCCAGTTGCACGCGGCCTTTTGGGCCCCGCCATGGGACTTGTGTCTATTGACGTAACTTGGTCCTGGGCTGCCGCCAAGCGAAGAAACGGCTGTGGGGGCCGGATACTGCTGGCCCCCACAGCCGTTTTCTTCGCCAGTCTGGCTACTCCCCGATGGGGCCAATGGGAACGATCTTCCCGTTCTCCACCTTGTAGCCGTATACGGTCGGCGCCTGGAGTTCGCCCTTGGCATCCCACTTGTAGTGCTTGCTCAGGCCGTCCTTGTCATAGGCCTTGACCCAGGCGAGCAGGTCTGCGCGGCTTTGCTTGCCTGCGTCAATGCCGGACAGGAGGACGGTGGCGGCGTCGTAGCCCTCAATCGAGTACGTGCCAGGGGCTGCGCCCTTGGCGAGGTCCTGGTACGCAGATGCGAAGTCAGGAATCAGTTCGCCTGGGAGGCACGGGCAGGTGAAGTAGGCGTTGTTGGAAGCGTCGCCTGCCTGCTTGATGAATTGGTCGTCCTTTACCCCATCAGGTGCCACGAACGTTCCGGTGAAGCCCTTTCCAACCAACTGCTGGTCGAACGGTGCACCCTCGGCGTAGTAGCCGGCGTAGAAGACGGCGTCGGCCTTGGCGTTCATGATCTTGGAGATGACTGCGGAGAAGTCCTTCTGCCCGGTGGTCACCTTCTCTGTCCCGGCCAGCGCACTGCCCAGGCCGGCGGAGGTGGAGGTTCCCAGGCCGATGCCGTAGTCCGAGTCGTCCTGGACCAGGTAGACCTTCTTGGCGCCGAGCTTACCGGTGAGGAACTTGGCGGCTGCCGGGCCCTGGACGGCGTCATTGCCGAGGCCCCGGAAGAAGGTGGTCCAGCCGTTCCCGGTCAGGGTGGGGTTGGTGGCCGACGGCGTGATGTGCACCAGGCCCTTCTGTTCGAAGATGTTGCCTGTGGCCTTGGATTCACCCGAGAACGGGAGCCCAACCACACCCACGATGTCCGACTCGCTCACCAGCTGCGTGACGGGGCCGGTGGCCTTGTTGGGGTCGCCTTCAGTATCGAATTTCTTGAACTGGACCTGGCAGCCGGGGTTGGCCTTGTTGTGCTGGTCGATCGCCAGCTGGATGCCGTTGAAAATGTTGACGCCGAGCTGGGCGTTGGGGCCGGTCTGTGCACCGGCGTAGGCCAGGGTGGTGGTGGCCGGGCAGGTTGCCTTGCCGTCACCGGCAGGCTTGACAGCGCCGGAGGGAACGTCCACTTTCGAAATGGCGGGAATGTTCACTTTGCTGGACGAGCCGGAGCTTTCGGTGTTGCTGGGGCCTGCTTGGTTGGCGCAGCCAGACAGCAGCATGCTGAACGTGGCTGCCGCTGCCAACGAAGTGAGGACTTTCTTTCGGTACATTAATCTGCCTTCCGAAACAGGACCGTGCGATGCGGGTACGGAACGGGCGCGGTGGCGCCCGGAGCGGGACCAGGTATTCCTGATTTAGCTTCAAGCTAGTGCATAGACGCCAGCGAAACTAAGTGACTGAGGTCACAGCCTTATAACAGTAGTTTCCTGTGAGGCATTAAACGGCGAAAGCCGCCTGCTCAGCAGGCGGCTTTCGACTCTCCCGGGCCGGCATCGCCTCGATGGGACAGTCCGTACGTGGGCGTGACAGTGTTGTACCCCAGGTGGGACTCGAACCCACAACACGCGGATTTTAAGTCCGCTGCCTCTGCCAATTGGGCTACTGGGGCGCCGG
>DATIMT010000038.1:0-2601 GCA_035475035.1 Arthrobacter sp. | reverse complement strand
GGGTCATCGGACGGGTACCCAGGTTGGTGCCGAGGACGAAGACGAGGAGTCCGATGTTCAAAAGCCACTGCGTGGTGTTCATGATTTCCTTCGGTCGGGTGCCACTCTGTGCGGCCCGGTGTTGACTACTTCGAAGGTACGGAACACTGGCTCCCGGCAACTCGGCCCGGTGGTGGAATCATCCGAAGGCGCCCTCTCCACCCCAGGGTGGAGGACTCGACCGTCCGATGGAACGCACGCTGGACCGTCGATGCCTCATCCGTCCAGCGGGCCGGTGAATTCTTCAACCGGCCCGTGGGAGTGGGGCGGCAGGGGCTAGGGCTGGGCCGTGAGCTGGTGGCGGAAGGCGTAGCCCACCAACTGTGCCCGGTCCCGCATGCCGGTCTTGGCCAGCAGATGGTTGATGTGAGTTTTCACGGTCGAATCGGAGACAAACAGCTGGCCGGCGATTTCGGTATTGGACAGGCCCTGGGCAACGAGCGCCAGCACATCCACTTCGCGCGGGGTGAGTCCGTCGGGGACGCCCGAGCCACCACCCGAGCCACGACCGCCGGCCCCGGCCACGCCGGCCTGTTCACCGCGGGTCAGCGCCTCCAGCAGGCGCAGCTGCACGCCCGGATCCAGCTGCGCCCGGCCTGCCGCCACTGTCAGCAGGGCGGAGCGGATCTCATCCGCTCCGGCGTCTTTGGTCAGGAAGCCCAGCGCACCGGCCTTCAGCGCGCCGAACACCCATTCGTCGTCGGCGTAGGTGGTCAGCACAACCACCTTGGATCCTGGAGCCTCGCGGCGGAGCACCTCGGTGGCCTGGACGCCGTCCATAACGGGCATATGCAGGTCCATCAGGACCACCTCGGGAGCCAGCAGCTGGACCTGGCGGACGGCGTCCGCCCCGTCCACCGCGGTGCCCAGGACCGTCACGCCGTCGATCATGCCCAGAATCAGCGCCAGGCCGTCCCGGACCACTTTCTGATCATCGACGATCAGTACCCCCACGCCTTCATGGCCCACCCCGGCACCCCTTCCCTGTTGGCCTCCATGGTAACCGCCGCCGCGCGCTGCCCCGCTGTCCGGCCTTTCCATGGCACAATCTCTGCCATGACAACCCGGATCCAATGGCTGACCCCGCTGGGGCTGGTGATGGTGGCCGTGGTTGTCCTCTCGGCTGTCCTGGGCGACGCCGGTGCCGCCGGCAGCGGAGCCGGCCTGGCGAACCTCCTTGCCGCAGTCGTGTTCGGGCTTACGGCCGTCGCCTTCCTGGTCCGGCCCGCCCTGCCTGAACCTGCGTACGTGGCGCTGATGCTGCTGATGGCCGGCTCGCTGGTGGCCATGCGCGTGGCGGACCCCAACGGCCAGGTGATCGGCCTGTTCCTGGCGTCCGCGTTCGCCCCGCTGCGCCGACCGCGGACGGTGCTGGCTGTGGTCGTCCTGCTGGGCGTGCTCTCCTTTAACGTCGCCCAGCTGGGCAGCGGCCAGACCGCGCTTGGCCTGATCATCGCGACCGATGCGGGCGCCGCCTTCTTCTTCCTGGTGGGGGCGCTGTTGCGCCGCGAGCGGGAACAGCGCGAACAGATCACCGCCCTGCTGCAGGAGTTGGAAGTCAGCCGTGAGGCGGAGAAAATGGCCTACGTGGCCGACGAGCGCACCCGGATGGCCCGTGAGGTGCACGATGTGCTGGCCCACACTCTCTCCGGCCTCGCCCTTCATCTTGAGGCGGCCCGGATGCTGGCCGGTTCCACCGGACCGGATCCGCAACTGCACGGTGCCATTGAGCGAGCGCACCAGCTTTCCCGTGCAGGCCTGGAGGAGTCGCGCCGCGCCGTCCGGGCGCTGCGCGGCGACTCACTGCCCGGGCCGGAACTGATTCCATCGCTGATCGAACAGCACCGGCTGGCCTCGCCCGCCAGCACCAGCTACACGGTCTCGGGGGAGCCGGTCGCGCTGCCCCCTGACGCCGCGCTGGCACTCTACCGCACGGTCCAAGAGGCCCTGTCCAACGTCCGCAAGCACGCCGCGGGTGCCTGCGTCGAGGTCTCGCTGCGCTGGGGTCCCGGGTCGGTGGAGGTCACCGTGACGGATAACGGCAGTACCGGCCACGTTGCTTCCTCGATGCACGGATACGGGCTCAGCGGGATGGCGGAACGCGCCGAGCTGGCTGGCGGGACGCTGACGGCAGGCCCGTACGACGGCGGCTTCCGGGTCAGCCTGTCCGTTCCGGTTGGGCTCCCCTCCGACGACGACGGCTGGCGGGTAGGCTTGCCGGCGGAGCAGTGAGGTGGTGATCAGCACGATTCGGCTGGCCCGACTTTCCGGGCTCGACTTTGGCAGACCGGCAAGACTTTGAAGGAGTGCACATGCCTTACGGATACACCGGCACCATGAAAACCAAACCCGGGCACCGTGACCAGGTGGTGGCCATCCTGCTCTCCGGCGCAGACGGCCTGCGCGCAGCAGGCTGCCACTTGTATACCGTGGGGGTATCCGAGGCCGAACCCGAGACCATCTGGGTAAACGAAGTCTGGCAGTCCAAGGAACACCACGATGCCTCACTGCGGCTGCCGGAAACCCAAGCCGCGATCGGCCAGGCGATGCCGATGCTCAGCG
>DATIMT010000037.1:0-3789 GCA_035475035.1 Arthrobacter sp. | reverse complement strand
GGCCTGCTCAAGGACCGCCGCCTGGTCGACGAGACCCTGCCGCTGGTGGTTACCGGACGCATGCCCTGGCGCAGCGAAATCGAGTCCCGCGGGGTCAGCTTGTCCCTGCGGGCCATTCCGCTGCGGGACGAACAGCAGCGGTTCGGTGCCCTGGTTCTCTGCCGCGACGTCTCCGAGCTGCGCCGGCGGGAGATGGAGCTGGTGACCAAGGACGCCACCATCCGGGAGATCCACCACAGGGTCAAGAACAATCTCCAGACCGTGGCAGCGCTGTTGCGGATGCAGTCCAGGCGCATGGTCAGCGACGAGGCGAAGCAGGGCCTGGAGCAGGCAATGCGGCGGGTGGCCACCATTGCGCTCGTTCACGAAACGTTGTCACAGGGCCTGACGCAGAGTGTCGATTTCGATGAACTCATCGGCCGCCAGTTCCGGCTGTCTGCTGAAGTGGCCTCGCCTTCCCAGCAGGTCAGGACCGAACGCTCCGGCACGTTCGGCGAGCTCCCCAGCGACCTCGCCACGCCGCTCGCTCTGGTCATCAACGAACTGGTCACCAACGCCGTGGAGCATGGCCTTGAGGGAAGGGCTGGAACGGTCTGGCTTCTTGCCGACCGCTCGGAGGGGGACGACGGCGAAGAGCTGACCGTAACCATTGCCGACGACGGTGTGGGGCTTCCGCAGACCCCACATGTTGAGGGGCTCGGCCTTCAAATAGTGCGGACGCTGGTCACCAGCGAGCTGGGAGGCACCATCACCTGGGAGCGCCGCGAGGGCGGCGGGACCGAGGTCAAGATCCGGCTCAGCCTCGAAGGGAAATAGGCGGCGTTCCAGGCCGCGCGGATCCGCCGCCGGGAGTGCCGCGTGAAACGGACAGGAGCCCCGGGACAATCCACACTGGATTGTCCCGGGGCCCCTGTCTTCCGGTTGCTTCGACCTCTACTGACGGCCGGCCGGTGCTGGTCTTTCCTAGGAGGCGCGGCGTGCGCGGGCCGCGCGCCGCTTGAGGGCACGGCGCTCGTCTTCACTCATGCCGCCCCAGACGCCGGCGTCCTGGCCGGACTCAAGTGCCCACTGTAGGCAGGTGTCTACAACGGGGCACCGGCGGCAGACGCTCTTGGCTTCCTCGATCTGCAGGAGGGCTGGTCCCGTATTCCCTACGGGGAAGAACAGTTCCGGGTCCTTGTCAAGGCACGCTGCGCGGTTACGCCAATCCATGCTGATCAGTTGCTCCAATTCTGGGAAGTGCCTTTGTGAAATTATTCACTAGTGGCTACAAAGGAAAAGGGCCCTCTGGGCCCCCTTGGTCATCTGGATCAAGCCTGTCATGTTAACGCGGTGTAAACAAGGGGTAATAACGCTTGATATCCGTTGAAACCTGAGCGATGCATCACACTTGCGGCACCCGCCCTCACCAGTGTCCGACTATGTCCGGTAGGGTGCCAGTGTGTCAAGACCCCCGGTAAACCCAGCAGGTGCCCCATCCTCTCCTGACGAGCCCCGGAGCCGGCCTGACCGCGCAGGCGGAGATCGCCAGGAGCCTGCGCCTGCAGCGGCCAAGGTGGTGGCGCTGGTCGCTGCCGCCGAGGCGACTGCCCTCCTGGCTGCAGCCGGCTGGTACGGCTACGAACTGCTGAGTGGCAGCCCCGTGCTGTCGTTCTGGGGGGCCGTCTTCACGCTGGGCCTCCTGCTCGCTTTTTCCGCGTGGCTGTACGCCGTGGCCGTCTTTCTCTACCGTGGCTTCCGGTGGACCAGGGCCGCCGCGCTGGTGGCCCAACTGTTCGTCCTGACCATAGGGGTACCTGCCATGACCAGCGGCCTGGTCCTTGCCGGGCTGGCCATGGTGGTTCCCGCAGTCATCGCCATCGTTCTTCTGTTCTCCAGCAAGGTCATCCACCACGCCTCCCGTACAGGAAGCCAACCTCCTGCCCTTTGACCTGAAAACGCCGCACCCTTCCGCGCACCACGGGCGCGCGGTGATTTCGTCTGGCGGCAGGCAGCCTCACCCTGGTACTCCCGCCCAGGCCACCTGAAGAGCGCAGGACCGGCCGCCTGAAATGAGGACACCGCGCCCCGGCGGGGGGTTGGTCTCAACTTCAAACCGGACCCCGAACAAATCGCCGTCAGCCATCGAACGAGGACCCAGCAGCACCCCGACGCCCCCGGCTCTGGCAGTCATGACCAGCGGAACACGCTGGACAAGCATTGGACTGTAAGCAGCGGTGACCGCCAGGGAGTGGCCCAAGGCGTTCAACTGGTCCAGCGCCCGCAAGGCCGGCGGGGCCAAAAAGTCAACATCGTCAACCAACAGCACGGTTTCCCGGGGTACCCCACCTCCCTCCGCCTGGACCAGCAAATCCATCCAAAAATCACCTGCGTCCTCCGGCGGCACAGGACAGATGCCCCATGCTTGGCCTGGGTTGAGTGCCGCCAGTGCGTGCAGCGTATTGCTCTTGCCGCTGCCCGGGCTGCCCAGAATTGCGATAACTCCCTTGCCGGGCAACCGGAACGATGCCGCAGCCGGCTCCTCGCCGGCCACCCCCAGGACAACGGCGCCCTGGCGCCCTGCCGTCCGCGATCGTCCGGGTACGGGTGTGCCTCCCACTTGTTTCGCGCCTGGCGGGGACTGTTCCGGTGGCGGCTCTTTCCCCGCGGGTGCCATCAAGGCTTGGATTTGCCGGACCGTAATCTTTGCCGGGAGGGGCTCCACGCGGAACGGCGGCGATGCCGCCGGCCGGTAACCGGCACCGCTTCTGCGGGCAACGTCCGGGGCCGGTCTGCTGTAGAACTGGCAGACAACCGGGGCGCTGCCCGAGACAGGGCCCAAGGCCACAGCCCTTCCTTTGACATCCGCGGTGGCAGGCATGCGGGGCCACATGGTGCGGCTCTCCTCGGTGGAACCCGCAGGAAAGTAGAAGCGGTTGGGAACCGCGCCAAAGAACCTGGCCGTGACAAGCTCACGCTCACCGTGGAGCAGCAGCGTGATCCCTGCCCCGGCGCCGTCGCGGACGAGGTCCTGCACCAGATCCTCAGCCCAGGCCAACGGTCCTGACCGGAAGGCGGACACCCAGGATCCCCAACCGGAAATGATGAGGACGAGAGGTACCGGCCGGCAGGCTTGCTGGCTTAGCCGGTGCCCCAATTCCCGGGCCAGCCGCTCCAGGATGCGCACTCCCCGCCGCAGGTCGTGAAGTCCGGCGTGCGCGCCCGTCCGGGGTGCACTGACCAGCCCCGCAAGATCCCCCGGGGCGTCAAGGATGTAAAAGTGGGCCTCGTCAGGACTGGCCATCAACGTGCAAACGGCCAGTTCCAGGGCGGCTCCGGCTCCCGATGCAGGACTGCCAATGAATGCTGCGTGGCCATGCTGGACGGGGCTCCACATCAGGGGCTCCAGCTTTTGCTTCACGGGCACATCCATCAGGCCGAGGGGAACCTGGCCTGCCGGGATTATGGGCTCTCGAAAGTGAGAGCCTGGTGCTGCCGAACCGGGAAATGGGCCTCCGGGCAGTTCTGCCAGCTCAGCCGGCAGGGGCGGGGCGACTGGCTTTCTTGGGTCCGGTTTCTGCATGACAGTGCACAGGCTCGCCACCATGGCCGCCAGCGGTTCCAGCGCCTGAGCGGGGGTCTGTGCGGGGGCTGGAACGCCGCCGGGAACTGCTACCTGGCCGGCGAGATACTCCGTCGTCCGATGCACGGAAACGGCACGGGGCTCTTCGTCGGCGAAAGAGGCCAGAGACGCCGCCTGGAACTCCTCGGCCGCCTCGGTTCCGCGCGCCAGGAACGCACGGCCCGGAC
>DATIMT010000036.1:0-11777 GCA_035475035.1 Arthrobacter sp. | reverse complement strand
AGAACCAGGGCTGCGTCCCGTTCGGCGTCGGACAGGAAGCGGTTCCGGCTGGACAACGCCAGCCCGTCCGCCGCCCGGACCGTAGGTACGCCCACAATCTCGACCGGAAAGTTCAGGTCGGCAACCATCCGCCGGACCAATGCCAACTGCTGCGCGTCCTTCTGCCCAAAGTAGGCACGGTACGCCGGCAAGTGGCCGGCACCGGAAGCTCCGTCAGCGGGGCCGGCCGGACGGCCCGCCGCCGGTATTCCGTAGTGCAGCAGCTTGGCCACTACGGTCAAGGCACCGTCAAAGTGGCCCGGACGCGAGGCGCCTTCCCACTTTTCCCCCATCCGGCCGGACGTGATCCGCACCAAGGGCTCGCCGCCGGGATAGACCTCCTCCACGGAAGGCGCGAATGCCAGGTCCACGCCCTGCTCCTCCAGCAGCGCCAGGTCCGCATCAAGCGTCCGGGGGTACCGGTCCAGGTCCACGGCATCGCCGAACTGCAGGGGGTTGACGAAGATGCTGGCCACCGCCACGTCATTGTTCTCGACGGCGGTGCGTGCCAGCGCGGCATGGCCTTCGTGGAGCGCACCCATGGTGGGCACCAGCCCCTGCGAAACGCCCTGCTTGGCCGCCAGCAAACGCGCGCTTTCCGCGTGCAATTCGGCAACGGTGGTGACGAGTTGAATGGACATTCAGTCCTCCTTCGGATCGAGGGCTTCGCGCAGCCCCTTCAGCTGGTCAGGTTTCAGCAGTCCCCGCCCTTCTGCCCGCAAGGCCGTGGCCCGTGCCATCGCAAGGTAGGCCTCCAGCACGTCACCCTGCCGGCCGCCGTCGAACTCGCGCAAAGCCTCGGCATGGGCGCGGACCGTCCCCACGTCGCCTCGGGCCACCGGGCCCGTCAGCGCGGACTCCCCTGAGGCCAGCGCGTTCTCAAGCGTGGCCCGCAGCAGCGGCCCCAGCATGCGCTCCGGCGATTCCACGCCCACCTCCCGCAGCAGTTGCGACGCCTGGGCCACCAGGGTGACCAGGTGGTTGGAACCGTGTGCCAGGGCTGCGTGGTAGAGGGTCCGGTCGGCCTCCGCGATCGCAACCGGCTCCGCTCCCATCTCCACCACCAGCGCCTGGGCAATGGGCAGCATCGCGGCATCGGCCGTCACCCCGAAAGTGCAGTCCAGCAACCTGGTGAGGTCCAGGCTCATGCCGGTGAATGTCATGGCCGGGTGCAGCGCCAACGGAACGGCACCGGCGGCCCGCACCGGATGCAGCACGCCCACCCCGAACCGCCCGGAGGTATGGGCCACCAGCTGGCCCGGCTGCCATGCGCCAAGCTTCGCCAGCCCCTCCACCAGGCCGGGCAGGGCGTCATCCGGCACCGCCAGCAACACCAGTTCCGCGCGCTCAACAATGTCCTGTACCTCCAGGAGGGGCACCCCGGGCAGCAGCGTTTCGGCGCGTTCCCGGCTTGCGTCGGACACTGCTGACACCCCGACGACGGCGTGCTCGGCCGCGCGCAAAGCTGCGCCAAGCACGGCTCCGACTTTGCCGGCACCGATGATTCCGACGCCGAGGCGTCCGGGCTTAGCCATGCTGCTGGCCTTCCTGCTGGTATTGGATACTGGTCTTCTGCGGTTCCATGGCTCCATGCGCCGGAGTGGGCGCAGCAGCTGGACCAACCTGCCGCAACCATTGTTCGGTGGTTTGCCGCTTCCGGGCCAGCCGCGCACGCGCTGATTGATCGTCGAAGAGTTGCCTGGCCTCGTCCAGGCCCGCCTGGGTGAGCCGTGGGGAAACCGGCCCCGCAGTCGTATGCAGGACCAGGTCCGCCACCCGGAACCGGCGCGCCAGGGGCCCCTGATGCAGCGCCAGTGACTGAGTTCGCTGGTGGGGAACCACCACGAGCTCACGCCACCAGCGCCCGGAACGGATCAGCAGGGCGGTGTCCGTTGCGGTGAACCCGTTGCGGCGCCACGAGAGGGGTGCCAGCAGCCGGGCGCGCCGCGGCGTGGTGACGAATCCGCCATCGGAATCCCTGCCGTTAAGGCCGGCCGCGAACACAACCGCCGGCTGGTCGGTCCCCGGGTCCGGCAGGACCAGCGAGAGCATGGCCATGACGTGGGAGAACTTTCCCACCGGCAGGAGAATGGTCCTGGTATTGCCCTCGACGGCGTTGCCGGAAGCCCCGTAGCCGGCCACATTGACCTGCATCCGGTACCAGCCGAACGGGCGCCACAGCGGAGGCTGGGCAATCTTCAGCGCCTGGATCCGGCCGGGCGGAAGCGTCTGCGCCTGTGTGTCCAGCAGCCCGTACCTCAAACGGATGCCGTCAGGCGAAACGGCGGCCGTGAAGTTGTACCCCTTGTTGAAGAAGTTCCAATAGCCGGCTGCCAGGCCCAGGGCCGCGGGGACCAGATAGAAGTAGAAGGCGCGGTTGTCGGTCAAAGCTGACAGGACCACCGAAGCGATGCCCCCCACCACAATGAAGGCGCTTTGCTCGCTCAGGAGCAGCGATCCAATAAGGCGCGACGGCGGCACGGCCAGGACCGTGAACTCCGGCGCCTCGGCGGCGGGCCGGGCAGGATGCCCCGCCCCTGACGAATCCGTTAAACCGTTGCGTTCCGCGGGACCGGGACCGGCACCGGCGTCGGCGTCGGCGTCGGGAACGGCGCCGGCAACGGGAACGGCCCCGGAAGCGCGCGCCAGGATGGTGGCGCGGAGCTGCCGGGCGTCATCGATTTTCAGGAAGGCCAGGCGTACCGCTGATTCACCGGCGTCGGCCACCTCGAATTTGAGTTCCGCCAATCCGAAGATCCGGGCCAGCAGCGGCTGCACAATATCGATGGCCTGCACCCGGTCCAGCCTCGCCTGCCGGTGCTGGCGGAAGAGGAGCCCGCTGTTGACCCGGACGTAGCCGCCGGACACCTGGTACTTGGTGAAGTACCAGGTGAGGACGAACCCCAGCACGGCCACGGCAAGCACCGCCGCACCACCGCCCAGGAGCCACGGTGCGCGCCTGGCGAGGCCTTCTTCGAACACGGGCTGGCCCTGGAGTATCCGCTCAAAGAGGTCCCGGCCAAAGAAATAGGTGATGGCGGCCAGGGCGACCCACCCCCGCACGAACGGTGTAGCGGGATGCACCCGCAACCACTCGTCGTCGGACGTTCTGTTGGTTTCCGGGCCGGCCGCAGCAGGCGGCCCCGCAGGCGGCCCGGGCAGCTGGCCGTCAGTGGTCACAGCCCTGCCAGCCTGGCTTCGCCGCGGGCGGCCAGCTGTTCCCGGAGCCGGGCACCTTCGGCTGCCGGCAGCCCGGGGATGCGCGCGTTCGTGCCGGGTGAGGCCGTGTGGAGCTTCACGGTGCAAAGGCCCAGCCCGCGCTCCACCGGCCCCACCGCGATATCGACGTACTGCATACGGCCGTAGGGGACGGCCATGGTGCGCTGGAAGAAGATGCCGCTCCTGACCAGCAAGTCGTCGTCGCGCTCGGCGTAGCCGATGGCCCGCACCTGCCGCGGGATAAGCACCAGCCGCCACACGGCAACCAGCAGCGTGGCGGCCGGGACGGTGATGGCCAGCCACAGCGGCGGCCAGCGCCACCACCCCAGGAGGATAAATACCAGCGGCGCGGACAGGACCAGCACGGTGGCAAGGTTGGCCGCAGCCCATTCCACCAGCCGGACGGTTACGTACTTCGGCGACACCCGCTGCCAGGCAATACCCGGCGGATCAATCGCCTCGGTATGCATATTCGCCTTCCCCCGCGGCCTCCCCGCGCGCGGGCCGGCTCTTTTTCCCGTCGGCGCCGCTGGTATCGCCGTCCTCCGGCGGAATCTTGCAGAACCGCTCCACGAGGAGCCCCACCACGATCATCACCAGCCCGCCGCCGGCCATGGCCAGGGCCAGCCAGGTGATGCCCTGGTCACTCCGCAGGCTCCAGACCCTCAGCTGGTCCAGGAAAATGCCCACGTGCCAGCCGAGCAGCACTGTTCCGGCGTAGGCGCACGCTTGCGCCAGGACCAGGGTCCGCGCGGCCAGGAGCGGATCCAGCTGGGTCTTCTTCGCCGTGCTGTTGGGGTTCTGGCTGTTGCGCCAGCGCAGGACCCGGATGCCAAGAACCAGCGTGATGATGACGATGACGGCCATCGTGGCAAGTGCTGTGGCAGGCAGGACGGGCGTGGCCATGCTGTAACGGCTGGTGACAACCGTGGCCGCCCAACCCGCGACGGCAAGGATGATGCAGATCAACAGCAGGCGCAGCGGGTTGATGGGCTTCATCGCTCCTCCACCGCTCCCGCCGTTGGCATGCCGTCGAAATCGCCGAACCCGTCGAACGGGGCAAGGTCTGCAAAATCTTCTGCCTGCATCGCCAGGGCGCTGATACGTTTGCCGTCCAGGGTGGCGGCGGGTTCGATGAGTGACCAGGGATAGAGGACGAAAGCGCGCGACGCGGCACGGGGGTGCGGGAGGGTCAAAGCGGGATCGTCACTGTGGAGGTCCCCGTAGGTGATGATGTCGACGTCGAGCGTCCGCGGCCCCCAGTGGACCTCCCGGACGCGGAGGTGCTTGTTCTCCACCTCGTGGCAGTGCTCCAGCAACTCCTGCGGGGTGAGGCTGGTTTCCACGGTGATGACCATGTTCAGGAAGTCCGGTTGCCCGGCGGGTCCGCCCACGGCCTTGGTCTGGACGATGGGTGAGACGGCCAGGAGCCGGACCTCCGGCGGATCCACCAGGTCCGCCACCGCCTCGGACAGGGTCTCGTTCCGTTCACCAAGGTTGCTGCCCAGCGCGAGCACGGCCTTGGAATAGGCCCCGTTCACGCCCGGGCCCCTGACAATGCATCGCCTGCACGAACCCGCGCACGGTGGACGGTAACCGCCACGTCACCGAAGGGGACCTCGATGGGGGCCTGGGGTTTGTGCACAGTGATGTCCACGGCCTGGAGCTTGAATTCGGCCAGGAGGCTGTCGGCGATCCGCACGGCGAGTGCCTCGATGAGGTTGAGGGGCTCGCCGGAGATCCACTCGGTTATACGCTGCGCCACCTCCCCGTAGTGCGCAGTGTCCCGGACGTCGTCGGACTGCGCCGCTTCGGTGAAGTCCAGGTAGAGCACTGCGTCCACAACGAAAGGCTGGCCCTCCCGGCGCTCAAAATCGAAGACACCGTGGTGGCCGACTGCGGTCACTCCGGTCAGCGTAATCCTGTCCATGGGTCCCCCGGCCCTATTGTGTTTTGGGTACGGCTTGAGCTGTGGATGCTGCCGCCATCCGTGCAGCCACCTTGACGGCGTCAAGGCTCGATCCGACGTCGTGCACGCGGACTGCCCAGGCTCCGCGGTAGGCGCTGATGGCAGTGATTGCGGCTGTAGCGCCGTCCCGTTCCTCCGGAGCCGCGGACTTGCCGGCCACCGTGAGCAGGGTGCCGAGGAACCGCTTGCGGGAGGCACCCACCAGGACCCTGTGGCCAAGGCTGTCGAGCTGATCCAGGTTCTGCAGAAGTTCCCAGTTTTGGGCGTCGTTCTTGGCGAATCCCAGGCCCGGGTCGATGATGATCTGGTCCTGGCTGACACCGGCGGCGTAGAGCTTGTCGCGGACTCCTGCCAGCTCCGCCACCACTTCCCCGGCAACGTCCGTGTATTCGGCGAGTGAGTTCATGGTCCGGGCGTCCCCGCGGCGGTGGGTGAGGATGTAGGGCACCTTGGAAGCCGCCACGAACTCAGCCATTTCGGGCTCGATGGTCAGGCCGGAAATGTCGTTGATGATGGCTGCGCCGGCCCTGACGGCCGCTTCGGCCGTTGAAGCATGGGTGGTGTCGATGCTGACGAGCGCACCGGCCTTCACCAGGGCTTCGATGACGGGCAGGACGCGGCGCTGTTCCTCGTCCGGGGTGACATCCTCAGCGCCGGGCCGGGTGGACTCGCCCCCGACGTCGATGATGTCCGCGCCGGCGTAGAACATCCGCAGGCCGGCAGCGATGGCGGTATCCGCCGTCGCATGCTTCCCGCCGTCGCTGAAGGAATCCGGGGTGACGTTCAGGATTCCCATGACCAAGGTGCGGCCAGTGGGCAGTTCCTCGAAGCGCGCGGCCGGGCGGGGCTTGCGCAGGATGGGCAGCGGAGAGGTTGCGGGCCCCGTTCCGGGGGCTGCAGCGAGTGAATCCATGGTGTGTGGTTACCTTCCGAGGATGAGGCTCATGGCTTCGGCACGGGTGGCCGGGTCATGAAGCTGCCCGCGGACCGCACTGGTGACGGTCTTCGCTCCGGGCTTGCGGACACCGCGCATCGACATGCACATGTGCTCGCATTCAACAACGACGATCGCGCCACGGGGCTTGAGGTGCCGGACCATCGCTTCGACAATTTCCGTGGTGAGCCGCTCCTGCACCTGCGGGCGGCGGGCAAAAATGTCCACGAGCCGGGCCAGCTTGCTCAGCCCGGTAACTTTGCCGTCATGCGAAGGGATGTAGCCAACGTGGGCCACCCCGTGGAAGGGCACCAAGTGGTGCTCGCAGGTGGAATAGAAAGGAATGTCCTTGACCAGGACCAGTTCCTCATGATCCAGGTCGAACGTGGTGGACAGGACGTCCGCAGGATCGTGGTGCAGCCCGGCGAACACCTCGGCATACGCCTTCGCAACCCTTTTCGGGGTGTCGAGGAGGCCGCCGCGGTCCGGATCCTCGCCGATGGCGAGGAGGATCTCACGGACGGCCGCCTCAATCCTCGGCCGGTCCACTTTTTCGCGTTTTGAATGGTGGGAACCGTCCTCCGCCAGGTATCCGGCTGAGGCGGGAACGTCGTCGTCGTCGAAAGAAGTCACAGTGAAAGCTTAGCCGCGAAGGGTGTCAGGCCCCGAGTCGGGGACGCCTCCGTGAAAGGGAGCATCCTCCGGAACGCCCTGGGGATGCGGGGGCTGGGCGTCGAGCGGCTCGTCCAGCCGAGCCTTCTTTGCTTCCTCTTGCGCCTCGCGCTCGGCCCGCTCCTGACGGCTTTCCACCGGCCCCGTCAGCTGCACCGGACGGCTCTGCTTGGAGAGCCACACCTCGCGGAAGTCACGCTTGCGGACGTCCCGGAAGATGTCGGCGATCTCGGCCTGGTTCAGCGTTTCGCGCTCCAACAGCTCAAGAGCCAGATAGTCCAGGATGTCCCGGTTCTCGGTGAGGATCTCGTAGGCCTCATCGTGAGCCTGCTCAATCAGGCGGCGCACTTCCTCGTCCACGACGTACGCGATCTGGTCCGAGTAGTTGCGCTCGTGGCCCGCATCGCGGCCCAGGAAGGGTTCGCCGCCGCCCTGGCCCAGCCGGACGGCGCCCACGCGTTCGCTCATGCCGTACTCGGTGACCATCTTGCGCGCGGTACCAGTGGCCTTCTCAATGTCGTTGGAGGCACCCGTGGACGGGTCGTGGAAGACGATTTCCTCTGCGACGCGGCCACCCATGGCGTAGGCCATCTGGTCCAGGAGCTCGTTGCGGGTCACGGAGTACTTGTCGTTTTCCGGAACCACCATGGTGTAGCCGAGGGCCCGGCCGCGGGGAAGGATGGTGATCTTGGTGACCGGAGCCGAGTTGCGCAGTGCGGCCGCCACCAGGGCGTGGCCGCCTTCGTGGTAGGCAGTGATCTTGCGCTCGTGTTCCTTCATGACGCGGCTGCGCTTTTGCGGGCCGGCCATGACGCGGTCGATGGCCTCGTCCAGGGCGCGGTCGTCAATCAGGTTGGCGTTGGACCGCGCTGTCAGCAGTGCGGCCTCGTTGAGGACGTTGGCGAGGTCTGCACCGGTGTAGCCGGGCGTCTTCTTTGCTACTGCCCTCAGGTCCACTCCTGGGGCCATCGGCTTGCCCTTGGCGTGGACCTGGAGGATCTGGTCGCGGCCGATGAGGTCCGGCGCGTCGACGCCGATCTGGCGGTCGAAGCGGCCGGGGCGCAACAGTGCCGGGTCCAGGACGTCGGGGCGGTTGGTGGCTGCGATGAGGATGACGTTGGTCTTGACATCGAAGCCGTCCATCTCCACCAGCAGCTGGTTGAGGGTCTGTTCACGTTCGTCGTTGCCGCCGCCGATGCCTGCGCCGCGGTGGCGGCCGACGGCGTCGATCTCATCGACGAAGATGATGGCGGGCGAGTTGGCCTTGGCCTGCTCAAAGAGGTCGCGGACGCGGGATGCGCCGACGCCGACGAACATCTCCACGAAGTCCGAGCCTGAAATGGAGAAGAAGGGGACGCCAGCCTCACCGGCCACCGCGCGGGCCAGCAGGGTCTTGCCGGTGCCCGGCGGGCCGTACAGCAGCACGCCCTTGGGGATCTTGGCACCGACGGCCTGGAACTTGGCCGGCTCCTGCAGGAATTCCTTGATTTCCTGCAGTTCCTCCACGGCCTCGTCGGAACCTGCGACGTCGGCGAAGGTCACCTGCGGCATGTCCTTGCTGACCATCTTGGCCTTGGACTTGCCGAACTGCATGATCTTGGAGCCGCCGCCCTGCATGCGGGTCATCAGGAACCAGAAGAGGGCGCCCAGCAGGATGACGGGAATCAGGAGGGAGAGCAGTCCGGAGAACCAGTTGCTTTCAATCGGCTGGTCGGTGAAGCCCTGTGCCGGCTTGGCGTCGGTCACGGCTTTCACGACGTCCTGCCCGCGGGCATCGACGAAGAAGAACTGGACGCTCTTGCCCTTGTCCTGCCCATCCACCTGCAGGTTGTCCTTCAGGGTGAGGTCAACACGGTTCTCGCCGTCGAAGATCTTGGCCTGCTCCACCTTGTTGCTGGCGAGCAGTTCCAGACCCTTGTCCGTATCGATCCGGGCCGCACCGCCGGGGGCGAGCGTTGCAAAGGCCACGAGGAGCAGACCGACCACAATGACGATCCAGATGCCCGGGCCTTTGAAGAAGTTCTTAGCTTTCATCTGTTCGGGGGCTGGCCCCGTCCCTTCCGGTAGTGCTTCACGCCGAGTAGTCTGCGCGCGTGATGGTGCTGCGTCAGCTTCTAGCTATACACCGTCCGGAGTACATCACGCATAGCGAAAACTAAAAGTTCCCTCTGGGCGTAGCACGTGCCGGGACAGGCCAGGACTTGCCTGAGTGGCGGGGTTTACCGGAGGACACCGGCGGCCGGGCGCGCGGCGCGGTTACTCGTAGACGTGCGGGGCAAGGGTGCCAACGAAGTCAAGGTTGCGGTACTTTTCGGCGTAGTCCAGGCCGTAGCCCACTACGAACTCGTTGGGGATGTCGTAACCCACGTACTTGACGTCGATCTCCACCTTGGCCGCGGTGGGCTTGCGGAATGCGGTGCAGATCTCCACCGAAGCGGTGCCGCGGGATTCCAGGTTGGTCTTGAGCCAGGACAGGGTGAGGCCGGAATCGATGATGTCCTCCACGATCAGCACGTCCTTGCCCATCAGGTCCGTGTCGAGGTCCTTCAGGATGCGCACCACGCCCGAGGACTGGGTACCGGAACCGTAGGAGGACACCGCCATCCAGTCCATGGAGATGTGGCTGTGAAGTGCACGGGCAAGGTCAGCCATGACCATCACGGCACCCTTGAGGACGCCCACAATGAGGATCTCGCGGCCTTCGTAGTCCTTGTCGATCTGCGCGGCGAGTTCGGTGATCCGCTGCTGGATCTGTTCCCTCGTGTAGAGAACGTGCTTGAGATCTGCCTGGACGTCGTTTGAATCCACCAATGGCTCCTGTTTAGATGCGGGGTGCGACTATTTTTTAGGCGGTTTTTGAGGCCGGAATACTAGCTTCCCACAGCGCGCGCCTTCGCGGGGAACAGAACCGGCGCTGCCCGGGGCCCCCGGCGCGGCAGGGTCCTTCGATCCCTCCAGCTGCGCCAGCGACAACCGGTACACACTGACGCTTCCGGGAAGCTCCACCGGGCCCGCCGAACCCTGACGCCGCAGCAGCGCTTCCGCCGCCAAAAGGCGCTGGTAGCTGGGCTGCTGCCCGCCGACGTCGGCCGCTGCCTTGGCGATGACGCGGAACCTGATGGCCGGGGCGAGGGCACGCAACGCCTCCTCCGGCAGGCTCAGCACGCCGCCGTCCCGCGTCGCCAGGGATGCGAAGGTGCTTTCCGCCACATCCTCAAGGTAGTCGGCGTCCAGCTGCAGGATGGCGGCGGTCCGGGCCAGGGATTCGGCGACGCCGGGGCCCAGGTTCTCCTCCAGGTGCGGGAGGACCTCCACCCGGGTCCGGGACCGCGCGAACGCGGGATCGGTGTTGGTGGGATCATGCCAGGGAGCCAGTTCCTCCACCGCGCAGATCTCCTCCGTGTCCGCCCTGCGCAGGCCCAGGAACGGGCGCAGCAGGACCGTGTTTCCGGCGCCTGCCCGGGCCGGACGCATGCCCGCGAGGGACCGGGTACCGGAGCCGCGGGCCAGGCCCAGCAGTACCTGCTCTGCCTGGTCATCGAGGGTGTGGCCCAGCAGGATTGCATCCGCACCCTGCTCAGCGGCTGCGGCTTCGAGCGCGGCGTGCCGGGCTTCGCGTGCCGCGGCTTCCGGGCCCATTCCGGCGCCGGCCACCGTGACGGTACGGATTTCCACCGGCGACAGGCCCAGCCCCTCCAGTGCGTCGGCGGTGCGGGCGGCAATCTCACCGGAGCCCTCCTGCAACTGGTGGTCCACCACCGCCGCGCCCACGCTCAGCGGCCGGCCGTCCACGTGCCCGCGCCGCGCAAAGTACGCGGCGACAGCGGCGAGCGCCAGGGAGTCCGGGCCGCCACTGCACGCCACGACAACGTGGCGTGGATACCCGGCGTCGACGAGCGCGGTTTGCAGCATCTTGCGCGCCGTTCCGACGACGGGCGCGAGCCGTCCGGGCCGGCGCCGCCCGCTGCGCAGGCCCATAGGAACAGCGGCAGGAACGACGGCGGGCGGCACGTCAGGCGACGAAGCGACGGGCAGTTCGAGGTCGGGCAACAGCGGCTCAGGCAGTTCGGCGTCGGGCAATCAGAGGCCCATCCGGTCGAGCCACAGCTTGGCGTCGTGGATCTCGGGCTCGGTGGGCAGGTGCTCCACCGACTCCCAGACCTTGTTGAAGCCCTCCATCCCGGCCACATCCACCACGGCGCGGACAAAACGGGCGCCGTCGGAGTACTGGCGCATCTTGGCGTCCAGGCCCAGGAGGCTGCGGATGAACTTCTCGATCACGCCGCGGTCCTTGCCGCGGTCGTTGAACCGCTGCCGGATGGTCTTGACGGACGGCACGATGCTGGCGTCGACTGCGTCCATCACCACATTCGCGTGCCCCTCGAGAAGGCTCATCACGGCGGTGAGATGCGAGATGGCGGCCTTCTCCTCCGGGTCCTGGAGGAGGTCCAGGATGGCGCCCCGGCCCGGGGTGTTTCCGGTGGCGGAGCGGTCCTTGAGGGAGCGCGCGGCAGCCGAGGCGCGTTCCATCAGGGAATCGACGTTGCCCAGGAGGTGCCCGCTGAGTTCGTCGATTTGTTCCAGCATGTGGTGGCGCAGCCAGGGTGCTGCGGCGAACTGGACGCGGTGGGTCTGCTCGTGCAGGCAAACCCAGAGCCGGAAATCCTCCGGGGCGACGTTGAGCTCGCGCTCCACTGAGACGATGTTTGGGGCCACCAGCAGGAGCCTGCCGGCCGCGGGTGCCGTGGAATTTTCCGCCAGCGCTGCGAAGGGATCGTACTGGCCCAGGACCTTGCTGGACAGGAAGGCAAGGACGGCGCCCAACTGGCTGCCGGTGATGGCGCCGCTGACCTGGGCGGCGGCAGGGGTGAGGTTTCCGCGCCGGCTGTCCAGCATCTTCTGCATGGCGGGCTTGAGCATCACCGCGAAGCTCTGGGTGTTGGC
>DATIMT010000035.1:0-31786 GCA_035475035.1 Arthrobacter sp. | reverse complement strand
GCCGGTGGCGAAGGAGACGCGGGTCCGGGTGGAGGTCTTGTCGAAGATCACGGCCACTGTCTTGCGGCCGCTGCCTTCCGCGGCGTACGGCTGGACGCTGTAGGGGGCAGCCTTCATACGGGACGCGAGTTCCAGGACTTCCGCCTGCTCGGCCGGGGAGAGGTCGGTGTCCTTGAGGAAGTGCCGGGTTGCGGTGGTCACTGGGCGTCCTTAGCTGCTTGGAGGATTGCCGGGAAAGCGGAGAGGAAGGTATTGGCCTGTGCCGTCGTGAGGATCAGCGGCGGGGCCAGGCGAATGGTGCGCGGGCCCGGGCTGTTGACGATGAAGCCGGCATCCAGGCCGGCCTGCACGACGGCGGGAGCGACGTCGGCGTCAAGGTCGAAGCCGATCAGCAGTCCCTCGCCCCGGACCTCGGTGACGCCGGCTATGGCAGCCAGCGCGGAGCGCAGGTGCTCCCCCACGGCGGCGGCGTTGGCCAGCACGTTTTGGCTTTCCAGGGCATGCAGGGTGGCCAGGGCCGCCGCGGTGGCCACGGGGTTTCCGCCGAAGGTGGTGCCGTGCTGGCCGGCGGACAACAACGACGACGTCTGCTCACCAAAGGTGATCAGGGCACCGATGGGGAATCCGCCGCCCAGGCCCTTGGCCAAGGTGACGGCGTCGGGGACGATCCCGGCGTCCTCGCTGGCGAGCCACTTGCCGGTGCGTCCAATGCCGGTCTGGACCTCGTCCAGGATCAGCAGGGCGCCGGCCTTGCTGGTGGCTTCGCGCGCGGCCTTCAGGTAGCCGGGCGGCAGCGGCCGGACGCCGGCCTCGCCCTGAATGGGTTCCAGGAACACGGCGGCGACCGTCTCATCGACCGCGGCCTCCAGTGCGGCAATGTCACCGAACGGAATGTGCACCACGCCGCCCGGCAGCGGCTCGAACGGCGTCCGGTAGGCTTCCTTGGCCGTAAGCGCGAGCGCTCCCATGGTCCGGCCATGGAAGGCGCCTTCGAGCGCGATGATTTTGGTCCGCTTCACCTCAGCGGTGCCGGCGTTGCGGCGGGCCAGTTTGAAGGCGGCCTCGTTGGCCTCGGTGCCGGAGTTGCTGAAGAACACCTTGGACCCGGCGGGAGCGTGGGCCAGTTCCAGGAGCTTTTCGGCCAGTGCCACCTGGGTGGGGCTGGTGAAGAAGTTGGACACGTGTCCCAGGGTGGCCAACTGGCTGGCGATGACGGATGTCACGAAGGGGTGGGCATGGCCCAGGGCGTTGACGGCGATGCCGCCCAACAGGTCCAGGTACTCCTTGCCGTCGGCGTCCCACACCAGGCAACCGGCGCCGCGGACCAGGACGCGCTGCGGCGTGCCGAACACGTTCATCAGCGAGGTGGAGTAGCGGGACAGCCACTCGGAGCCGGCATGGCCCGTCGTCTCTACCAACTCTGTTACCGATGACTTTTCCATGATGTTCATCCGTTGATCTCCTCGTCGGGGACTACCTGGGTGCCGATGCCCGCCGTCGTAAATGTTTCAAGAAGCATGGAGTGGGCCAGTCGCCCGTCCACGATATGTGCCCGTTCCACGCCCTCGTCAACAGCCTTGAGGCAGGCGGCCATCTTGGGGATCATTCCGGATTCGAGCCGGGGCAGCATGTCCCGCAGCTCCGACACCGTGAGGGAGGAGATCAGGGAGGACTTGTCCGGCCAGTTGGCGTAGAGGCCTTCGACGTCGGTCAGGATCACCAGCTTGGACGCGCCCAGCGCCGACGCGACCGCGGCCGCTGCCGTATCGGCATTGACGTTCAGGACCTGGCCCGTGGGCTGGAACCGCGCGGTCCCCACCACACTGTCACCGCCGTCGACGATTTCCGGGGCCACCGTGGAAATCACGGGGATGCGCCCGGCGTCGAGGATGTCCACGATGCCGGCGGGGTCCACGCCCACCACCTCACCCACCAGCCCGAGGTCCACCTCTTCCCCGTCCACCATGGTTCCGGTGCGGACGGCGCGCAGCAGGCCGCCGTCTTCGCCGGACATGCCGACGGCGTAGGGGCCGTGGGAGTTGATCAGGCCCACCAGTTCGCGTCCCACCTGGCCGGTGAGGACCATGCGGACCACGTCCATGGCCTCGGGCGTGGTGACGCGCAGGCCGCCCTTGAACTCGGACTCAATGCCGAGCCGGCCGAGCATGGAGTTGATCTGGGGGCCGCCGCCGTGGACCACCACCGGGTGGATGCCGACATGGTGCAGGAAGACGATGTCCTCGGCGAAAGCACGCCGGAGTTCATCGTTGACCATGGCGTTGCCGCCGTACTTGACCACCATGATGGTGCCGGCGAAGCGCTGGATCCAGGGCAGCGCCTCGATCAGGGTCGCCGCCTTGTCCTGGGCGTCGGACATGCTGGTGGTTTCGCGTGTTTGGGTGTTCATGTTGTCACTTTCCGCAGCGGTTCCTGCCTGGGCGCGTGGGCCCTAGCTGGAGTAGGCGCTGTTCTCGTGCACGTAGTCGTGTGTGAGGTCGTTCGTCCAGATGGTGGCTTCGGCATCGCCGGCCTGCAGGTCGATCTCCACCAGGACCTCGCGTGGTTCCAGGTCCACCAGGCTTCGGTCGTCGCCGATGCTGCCGCTGCGGCAGATCTGGACACCGTTCATGGCAACGTTGAGCTGGTCGGGCTCGAAGGCGGCGTCCGTAGTGCCGACGGCGGAGAGCACTCGGCCCCAGTTGGGGTCCTTGCCGAAGATGGCGGCCTTGAACAGGTTGGAGCGGGCCACCGAGCGGCTGACGGTTTCGGCATCCGCTTCGCTGGCGGCGTTGAACGTGCGGATGGCGATGTCATGGCTGGCGCCTTCAGCGTCGGCTATCAGCTTCCGTGCAAGCTCGGCGCAGACCTGGGTGAGGCCGGCACCGAAGGCCTCGGCCGACGGCACTGCACCCGAGGCGCCGGAGGCGAGCAGGACAACGGTGTCATTGGTGGACATGCAGCCGTCGGAGTCGGCCCGGTCGAAGCTGACGCGCGTGGCATCGCGGAGGACGACGTCGAGCAGTTCCGGCTGCACCATGGCGTCCGTGGTGAGCACCACCAGCATGGTGGCCAGGCCGGGGGCCAGCATGCCGGCGCCCTTGGCGATCCCGCCGATGCTGAATTCCTGGCCGTCGGCGTCGGTACCGATGAAGAGAGCGGACTTCGGCACGCTGTCAGTGGTCATGATGGCCGTGCCGGCAGCCGGGCCGCCGTCAGGGCTGAGCGCCGCAGCAGCCGCCTCAACGCCGGGCAGTATCTTGTCCATGGGCAGCTGCTCGCCGATCAGGCCGGTGGAGCAGACAACGACGTCCGTGGCCGAGATGCCCAGCACCTCCGCCACTTTTTCGGCGGTGCTGTGCGTGTTCTGGAAGCCTGTGGGTCCGGTGCACGCATTCGCTCCACCGGAGTTGAGGACGACCGCGTCCACGCGCCCGTCCGAGACCACCTGGCGGGACCAGTGAACGGGGGCCGCGGCCACCCGGTTGCTGGTGAAGACGGCAGCGGCGGCCTTGGACGGCCCGTCATTGACGACCAGGGCGAGGTCTGGCTTGCCGGAGGCCTTGAGTCCGGCAGTGACGCCGGCGGCCCGGAATCCCTGGGGTGCGGTGATGGTCACGGGGCTACTCCCTGCAGGTTGAGGCCGGCGGTTTCCGGCAGGCCGAGTGCGATGTTCATGGACTGCACGGCGCCGCCGGCAGTGCCCTTGGTGAGGTTGTCGATCACGCAGGTGACGACCACCCGTCCCGTGTGGGCGTCGAAGGCCAGCTGCATGGCGGCGTGGTTGGAGCCCTGGACGGACTTGGTGCCGGGCCACTGGCCCTCGGGCAGTACGTGGACGAACGGCTCGTCGTCGTACGCGTCGGTCCAGGCCTGCCGCAGCTGGGCAGCCGTAGTGCCGGCCTTGACCTTTGCGGTGGCGGTGGTGAGGATGCCGCGGCTCATCGGAGCCAGGGTGGGCGTGAAGGAAACGGTGACCTGCTCCCCCGCCGCGTTGGAAAGTCCCTGCTCGATTTCGGGCGTGTGCCGGTGGCCGCCGCCTACCCCGTAAGGGCTCATGGAGCCCATCACTTCGGAACCGATCAGGTTGACCTTGGCCGCCTTGCCGGCACCGGAGGTGCCGGACGCGGAAACGATCACGACGTCGTCGGGTTCCAAGAGGTGGGCGGCGAACCCTGGCGTCAGGGCCAGCAGGGCCGACGTCGGGTAGCAGCCCGGCACGGCGATGCGTTTGGCGCCCTTGAGGGCTTCACGCTGGCCGGGCAGTTCCGGGAGCCCGTAGGGCCAGGTGCCGGCGTGGGCCGAGCCGTAGAACTTCTCCCAGGCTGCGGGGTCCTCAAGGCGGTGGTCGGCGCCGGCGTCGATCACAACTGTTCCCTCGGGAAGCTGCGCCGCTATTTCAGCCGAGGCACCGTGCGGCAGCGCGAGGAAGACAACATCGTGGCCGGACAGGTTCTCCACCGTGGTGTCTTCGAGGATGCGGCTGGCCAGTCCATGCAGGTGGGGCTGCAGTTCACCGAGCCGGGAACCTGCGTTGCTGTGGGCCGTGATGGCGCCGATGGTCACACCGGGGTGCCCGGCAAGGAGGCGGAGGACCTCTCCCCCGGCGTAGCCGCTGGCTCCGGACACCGCAACAGAAATAGTCATGCTCCGACTATACAGCAATAGTTATGCATTACTACCGATATTTATGCATACGCGACGTACTGTGGCGTGGCGTTCCTCAGCGCTTGTCACCGTGGCGCGCAGTATCCATAGGATGGTTTCGGCAGCCGGGGCCGGAGACGCCGGGACCCGCGGAAGGAGAGCCATGACGCACGCAATCGTCGCACGGCAGGCAGGCGGACCGGAAGTCCTTGACTATGCCGAGGTTGAAACCCCCGTTCCCGGACCGGGCCAGCTGCTGTTTAAAGTGGCTGCGGCGGGCGTCAACTTCATCGATACCTATAAGCGCAGCGGCACCTACAAGGTGCCGTACCCCTTCACACCCGGCGCGGAAGCCGCAGGAACGGTGGAGGCAGTGGGCGAAGGTGTCACCGGATTCTCCGTGGGTGACCGGATCGCCACGGCCGAGGGCATCAACTGCTACGCGGACCAGGCACTGGTGGACCAGGACGCCGCGCTGCCGGTACCGAAGGGCCTGGACGTCTATACCGCCGCGGCCCTCCCGCTGCAGGGCGTCACCGCCCACTACCTGATGAATTCCACCTTCAAGGTGGAGACCGGCCACAAGGTCCTGCTGCACGCCGGGGCGGGCGGGGTGGGGCTGCTCCTGATCCAGCTGCTCAAGGCACGCGGTGCGGAAGTCATCACCACGGTCTCCACGGATGAAAAGGAGCAGCTGGCCCTCGACGCCGGAGCGGACCATGTGCTGCGGTATGAGGGCTTTGCGGCGCGGGTCACGGACATCACGGGAGGCACGGGTGTGGACGTGGTCTACGACGGCGTGGGGAAAGATACGTTCGACGGCTCACTGGCCGCCCTGCGCGTCCGCGGAATGCTGGTCCTTTTCGGCGCCGCATCAGGCCCCGTCCCGCCCTTTGACCCGCAGCGGCTCAACGCGGGCGGCTCACTGTTCCTGACCCGCCCCACGATGGGCCACTACCTGCGGGATGCGACAGAGCGGCGCTGGCGGTCGGACGAGGTCTTTGCCGCCGCTGCGGACGGCAGTTTGAAGGTGCGGATCGGTGCCCGCTACCCGTTGAGCCAGGCAGCCCAGGCGCATCGCGACCTCGAGGGCCGGAAGACCACCGGCAAGGTCATCCTGGTGCCGTAGCCAACCGCTTTCCCCGTGTGACGGAGAAATCCCCGCAACCGATCGTGGTTGCGGGGATTTCTGTCGTGCATGCCGGCCGGCTCAGCGTTTGCCAGGTCAGCGCTGGACGGCTCCGAACCGTTCGGCGGCCAGGGCAACTGCCTGCTCACGCGCAGCTGAGGCTTCGTCCGCCGTCAGCGTGCGGTCAGCGGCCCGGAACCGGAGGCCGAAGGCCAGGGACTTCTTGCCTTCCTCGATGCCCTTGCCCGCGTAGACGTCGAATAAAGCCACATCTTCCAGCAGCTCACCGGCACCTTCACGCAGGGCGGCAAGGACCTCGTCCGCGGGGACGTCGGCCGGGACGACGAGCGCCACGTCCTGGGTGGCCACGGGGAACGTGGAGATGTGGCGGGCCACGATCACGTCCGGCGCGGCTTCAAACAGGGCGTCCGCGTTGATTTCAAGCGCTACCGAACGGGCGGGCATGTCCGAAGCGGCCAGCAGCTTCGGGTGCAGCTCGCCCGCATATCCCACGGTCTCCCCCGTCCGCAGCTCCAGCCTGGCGGTGCGGCCGGGATGGAAGGCCTGGTGGCTGCCCTGGGTGACGACAAGGTCGAGGCCCAGGACGTCGCCGGCGAGGCGGGCAACGTCCAGCGCATCCGCCCAGTCCCACGCCCGGGGAGTGTGGGAGGCAGCAGCCGGGGAATCGTGGCCCGTCAGGACCGCAGCCAGGTGGAACGGCTGATCCGGGACGCCGTCGTAGAGTGCGTCGAGCACCTCGGCGGCAGGCTTGGTGCCCAGCGGCGGGATGGAGGGCGTACCCGTGGTCCCGCCGGGCAGGAACACCAGTCCCGATTCGAACAGGGCCAGGTCGCGGAAGCCACGGGAGTGGTTCCGCTTGGCCACCTCAATCAGCCCCGGCAGGATGGAGGTGCGCAGGTAGCCCTGCTCCTCGCTGATCGGGTTGGCCAGTTTGAGGGCGCTCCGCGCCGTGCCCTCTTCCGCCGCGCCGAACGTGTCATTGGCCGCCTTGGAAACGAACGGGTAGGACAGGACCTCGGTAAGGCCGGCGTCCGCCAGTGCCTGGATCAGGCGCCGGCGCTGCTGCTGGACCCGGGTGAGGCCACGCCCCGGAGGCGCCACGGGCAGGGTGGCCGGGATCTTGTCGTATCCCACCAGCCGGGCGATTTCCTCGGTCAGGTCTTCCTTGGTCTCCAGGTCGCTGCGCCAGCTCGGCGGCGTAACGTTCCAGCCGCCGTCGTCCTTCACCACCACAGCGCCCAGATCCTCAAGGGAGGTGACAACCTGCGCTTCGGTGAAGTCGACGCCGATCAGGGCCGAGGGGAAACCGGCCGGCAATTCGATGGTGATGGTCTCCGGGGCGGTCCCGACGTCGGTCCCGGCCTCATCTGCCGTGCCACCGGCGAGTTCCACCAGGAGGTCCACCACGCGCTGGGCGGCGATGCCCGCCACCTGCCAGTCCACGCCACGCTCGAAGCGCTTGGACGCTTCCGAGGGCAGCTTATGCCGGCGGCGTGAGCGGCCGATGGAGACTTCGTCAAAGTGCGCGGCTTCCACCAGGATGTTCGACGTCGAGTCACTCACCTCGGTGGCCGCGCCGCCCATGACACCGGCGATGCCGATGGCGCCGGAGTTGTCGGTAATGAGCAGGTCCTCGGCGGCGAGCGCGCGTTCCTTTCCGTCCAGGGTGGTGATCTTCTCCCCTGCGTACGCGCGGCGCACCACGATGTCGCCGGAGAGCTTGTCCAGGTCATAGCAGTGCGTGGGCTGGCCCAGCTCGAGCATGACGTAGTTGGAAATGTCCACGGGCAGCGAGATGGAGCGGATGCCGGCGAGCCGGAGCCGGGACACCATCCACGGCGGGGTTGGCCGGGTGGCGTCCACGCCGCGCACGGTGCGTGCCACGAAACGGTCGCAGCCGGGCTTGCCGTAGATGGGGGCGTCGTCGTTGAGCTTCACGCCGTGGCCGCCGGAGAGCTCCGCCGGTGCATTGACCTTCCCGGCCGGATCCGTGAAGGAGGTGCCGGTGGCATGCGCGTATTCCCGGGCCACACCGCGGATGGAGAACGCGTACCCGCGGTCGGGGGTGACATTGATTTCGGCGGCCTGGTCGTACAGCCCCAAAAGCTCCATGGCGTCGGTGCCGATTTCCGGGTCGAGGCCGATCCGGGACAGTACCAGGATGCCGTCGTGGTCCTCGCCGATGCCCAGTTCGCGGACGGAGGCGATCATGCCGGCGGACAGGTGCCCGTAGGTCTTGCGGGCGGAGATGCGGAAGTCGCCGGGCAGCACCGCGCCCGGGAGGGTGACCACCACCTTGTCGCCCTCAACGAAGTTGTGGGCGCCGCAGATGATGCCCTGTACACCGGACGGGTCGATCCCGTCTCCGGTAAGGGTCTGCGCCTGACCTTCGGGGACGACCCGCACCTGGCACCAGTTGATGGTTTTGCCGTTGGTCTGTGGTTCCTTGACCAGGCTCAGGACCTGGCCCACCACGACGGGACCCTGCAGGGTGTCGGTGGGACGGTGGACAGCCTCTTCTTCGAAGCCGACCTTGACCAATTTGGCCATGACGTCTTCGGCCGTTGCATCGGCCGGTACCTCTGCGAATTCACGCAGCCAGGAAAGGGGAATACGCACTGTTAGATCTCCATCCCGAAGTGCTCGCTGAACCGTACATCGCCTTCGATCATGTCGCGCATGTCGCCCACTTCGTTACGGAACATGAGCGCGCGCTCGATGCCCATGCCGAAGGCAAAACCTGAATACACGTCCGGGTCGATGCCGGCGGCGCGGAGGACGTTGGGGTTGACCATGCCGCAGCCGCCCCACTCGATCCAGCGCGGGCCGCCCTTGGCGCCAGGGTGGAAGATGTCCAGCTCGGCAGAGGGCTCGGTGAACGGGAAGTAGTTGGGCCGCAGCCGGACCTTCGCCTCCTCGCCAAACATCTGCCGGGTGAAGTGCTCAAGGGTCCCAAGCAGGTCCGCCATGGACAGGCCCTTGTCGATGGCCAGGCCCTCGAACTGGTGGAACACCGGCGTGTGGGTGGCGTCCAACTCATCGGTACGGAACACCTTGCCCGGGCACAGCACGTAAATGGGCACCTCGCGCTCCAGCATGGAGCGGACCTGCACCGGGGAGGTATGGGTGCGCATCACGAGGTGGGCTTCGGGGGGCTCCACGAAGAAGGTGTCCTGCATTTCGCGGGCCGGGTGGTCCGGCTTGAAGTTCAGTGCGTCGAAGTTGAACCACTCCGACTCCACTTCGGGGCCTTCGGCGATTTCCCAGCCCATGCCTACGAAGATGTCCGCCACACGGTCCTGCAGCGTGGAGAGGGGATGGCGGGCACCGGCACGGCGACGGCGGGGGGCGGCCGTGACGTCCACGGTTTCCTCAACCAGGATCCTGGCGTCGTTCTCCGCTTCCAGCACCGCGGTCCGCTCGGCGAGCGCCTTGTTGACCCGACCGCGGGAGGCGCCCATCAGCTTTCCGGCGAGCGCTTTCTGGTCCTTGGGCAACCGGCCAATCTCACGGTTGGCGAGGCTCAGGGGGGACTTCTCACCACTGTGGGCAAGACGCACCGCCTTCAGCTCGTCAAGGGTGGCCGCACCGGCGATGGCGGTGATGGCCTGATCTACAGCGGCGTTAATGGCGGCTTCATCCGTGGGGTTCGGGATGGCGGCGCCCGGCAAAGTTTCAGTCATCTACTGTTCTTAGCTACGAGTCGTGGCTGCCGGCGGGCGGGGCAGCCGTGCGCGGTTTCCCGCCCGGCGCGTCCGTCGCTGGCAGGTCATGGATGAATGCGCTGAACGTTCAGTCCATTCAATGACCAGGTCAGGGCTCGCCGGCAGGACCGGCGGCCACTGCCCTCCAGTCTAGTTGAACCCTCCGGCTACCATGGCCTCATGACTTGGCGTCAGCGTGCGGCTTCCCTTCCGGGCCCGACGACGGCCCAGCGGCTCAGGCGGGCAGCGAACCTCCTCAACGGGAGCACCCTGGCCGGGCTCGCCGTCGCCCTCGCCTCGCGGGCGCGGATCAGCCCTGGTCCGCGGGGAATGATCATTGCAGGGGGCTACCGCTGGAGGCTGCCTTTTGCCCACGCCTACACCTTGGGCAACGTGGTGTTGTGCCGCAGTACCCCAGAGGAGCTGCTGTCACGGCCGGCACTCCTGGGACACGAGGAAAAGCACTGCAGCCAGTACGCCTGGTGCCTGGGGCTGCCCTTCATTCCGCTGTACCTGGCAGCCGCCGGCTGGTCGGTGCTTCGTACCGGAAACCCCGGGACGGCCAACTTCTTCGAGCGCCGGGCAGGCCTGGCCGCCGGCGGCTACCCGCTCCCGGCAGGGAGGCAGGTGTGATGGACCCGGAATCCCAGGCGCCGGCAGATGCGGGGACAGTCACCGTCACGGGGACGGGATGGGCTGAAGCGGCCCCTGACCTGATGCTGGTTTCAGTGGGCGTGGAGTGCCGCGCCGAAACGGTGACTGAGGCGTATGCGGCGTGCGGAGAGGGTCTGGCCGCAGTGGCATCGGTCCTCCGGAGCCGCGGCGTCGCGCCTGCCGATATCCGCACAGCCGGCCTGGCCGTCCGTGCCGACCTCGCCTGGCGTGACGGCGAGGGCCAGAAGCTCGTGGGCTATGTTGCCTCCAGCAGCCTGACCGTCAGGCTGCGGGACATCGGCGGTGCATCCGCCATCATTTCCGAGGCCGTGGGTGCTGTCGGCGACAGTGTTCGACTGAACAGCCTGCAATTGGTTCTATCCGATGACTCCGCCGTCCGGGCGGAGGCCCGGGATGGCGCATGGCATAACGCACTGCGCGCCGCCGGGCAGTATGCCGGGTTGGCCTCGGCCAGCCTGGGCCGCGTGCTGTCCGTGACAGACCAGCGTCCCGCCGCCGGACCGGTGCCGATGGTCGGCCTGCAGCGGGCCTCTGCCACCGAAGGCCTGGTGGTGGAACCCGGCGCAAACCGGGTGGAGGCAGGGGTTACCGTCACCTGGGAACTGCGGCATTAGCCTGTCCCACCGCGCGGCAGCCTTGACTTCCATTCGAACATGTTTTCGAATGTACGTTATGAGATGGGAAGCGCAAGCACTGGTCCCCGCCCCGGATACCGCGGGCGGAGCTGTTCCGGCACTGCTTCCACTGGCAGGCCTGGTCCGCTCCGTCACCACTCCGGAGTTCGCCGGCATCACGTTCCACGAGGTCACTGCCAAATCAGTGCTCAACAGGGTTCCGGCGGGGTCGAAGATGCCGTTCGAATGGACGGTGAATCCCTACCGCGGGTGCAGCCACGCCTGCGTCTACTGCTTTGCCCGCAAAACGCACACCTATCTGGACTTCGACGCCGGCATGGACTTTGACAGCCAGGTGGTGGTGAAGGTGAACGCCGCGGAAATTCTCCGCAAGGAACTGAACAAGGCATCCTGGACGCGCCAGCAGGTGGCCCTCGGCACCAACACCGATCCCTACCAGCGGGCCGAGGGCCGCTACCAGCTCATGCCCGGCATCATTAACGCCTTGGCGGAGTCCGGTACTCCCCTGTCCATCCTCACCAAGGGAACGCTGCTGGCGCGGGACATCCCGCTGCTCAAAAGGGCTGCTACGCAGGTGCCCGTGGGGCTGGGCATTTCCCTGGCCATGACGGACGAGGCCCTATCGGAAGCCATCGAGCCCGGTACTCCCGGGCCCAGGGCGCGGCTCAAACTGGTCTCCCGGCTGCGCGAGGCCGGGCTGCCCTGCGGGGTCATGGCCATGCCCATCCTGCCGTGGCTCTCCGACAGCGACGAAGCCCTGGATGCGCTCTTCGGCTCACTGGCGGCCGCAGGAGCAACAGGAGTCAGCGCGGGAGCCCTTTACCTGAAGCCGGGTACCAGGGAATGGTTCATGAAGTGGATCGCCACCCACCATCCCGAACTCGCCGGGCGCTACCGTCGGCTGTACGGC
Source organism: Arthrobacter sp. (assembly GCA_035475035.1). Taxonomy (GTDB): domain Bacteria; phylum Actinomycetota; class Actinomycetes; order Actinomycetales; family Micrococcaceae; genus Arthrobacter. The sequence goes on along the minus strand of DATIMT010000035.1, from coordinate 20,068 downwards.
ACGGGCTCCTACGCGTCCAAGGAGTACCGGACGTGGCTTGCCGGCAAGGTCCGCTACTTCAAGGCACGCCACGGATTTACACATTCCGCCGGCTTCAGCCATCGCGACCTCGACAAGCCTGCCCTGGACGATCCCCGTGCAGAGGAAGCGGAATATCCGGCCGGGATCATTCCCGCCGCGGGTCCGGGTGGCCCCGCTGAAGCTTCTTCCCGGCCGTCCCAGCAGGACGTACTCTTCTAGCGGGCCCCGCCGAGCGGCGACACCACCGAGTCCAGCAGCGCCCGGACAATCGGATAATCGGCCGGGATCCAGGGCAGGGCGAGGACGGTTTCCGGGTCCCGGAGTTCCACCCACCGCAGTTCGTCATGGTCTTCCAGGGGCAGCGGTTCGCCCTGGGTTACCTCCGCGAACCAGACCCGCATGCTGGCCCGTTCATTAAGGGGCCAGCCGGCACGTGTTTCTGCGGGCAGTTCCGGTCCCAGCCGTACGCCGATCCCCAGCTCCTCGGCAAGCTCCCGCACCAGCGCAGATTCGGGTTCCTCCCCAGGTTCAACCTTGCCCCCGGGAAACTCCCACAGCCCGGCCAAATGCTCGGGCGCGCTCCGCCGGGCCACCAGCAGTGCCGTTGGGTTGGCCAGCCGGTCCACCACAGCTCCGCCCACAACCTGTATCAGTCCAGTCACCGGCCCATTCTATGGGCCACAATGGGAATACCGCTGAACAGCATTCCCAGCCCCGGGAATAGGTCCTTCCCACCCAGGGTTTGCCAGACTGTCCGGTCCTTCCTGCCCCATTGGCGTGGCATCCGTCCCTTTTGAATTCCACGTTTCGAGAAGCAGGCACATGAGCAGCGTTCTTCACTCCTCCACGGCATCACCCACCAAGGCCCCAAACGTCGGCATGGCCATCTTTGCCCTGGCCATGGGCGGGGTGGGCATCGGCGTCACCGAGTTCACCATGATGGGACTGCTCAAGGAAGTGGAGCAGGGCCTCGGCATCACCACCCCTGAAGCCGGCCATCTGATCTCCGCCTACGCGTTGGGAGTGGTGGTTGGAGCACCGCTGCTGGCCGCCGTTGGCGCCAAGCTGCCCCGGAAGAAACTGGCGCTGGGGCTGCTGCTGTTCTTTACCGTGGCCAACCTGACCTCGTTCATAGCCCCCGATTACGGGTCGATGCTCCTCTCCCGCTTTGCCGCCGGCCTGCCGCACGGCGCATTCTTCGGAGTTGCGGCCGTCATCGCCGCATCCCTCGTTCCGCCCACACGCCGGGGGTGGGCCATCTCCATGGTCATGGCCGGACTCAGTGTCTCCAATGTGGTGGGAGTACCGTTCGCCACATGGCTGGGCCAGACCTTCGGCTGGCGCCTGCTGTTTGTCCTGGTAGGTGCCATCGGCCTGCTGGCGCTGGTCATGGTGTGGAGATTCGTGCCCTTCCAGGCAGCCCACCCGGACGCCAGCATCCGGCGCGAACTCGGGGCCCTTAAGCGGCTTCAGGTGTGGTTGGCCCTCCTGGTGGGCATCGTGGGCTTTGGCGGCTTCTTCGCCACGTACACCTACATCGCCCACACCATGACCGCGGTAGCCGGCATCCCCTCCGCCCTCATCCCCCTCGTGGTGGCGCTCTACGGACTGGGCATGGTGGCCGGAAACATCGTCGGCGGGAGGCTGGCCGACAAATCCGTCATGGGCACCCTGTACCGGGTCCTCCCCGCCATCGCCGTGGCCCTTGTGGTTTACGCAGTGGCCGCGCACTGGCAGTGGAGCGCCATGGTCATGGTGTTCGTGGTGGGAGCTTCGGGCTCCATGCTCATCCCTGCCCTGCAGACCCGGCTGCTGGATGCCTCGCCGGACGCCCCATCGCTGGCGTCCTCCCTCAACCATGCCGCCCTGAACGTCGCCAACGCCCTGGGCGCATTCCTCGGCGGCCTCGTCATCGCCCTTGGCTGGGGCTTCGTTGCCCCGGCCCTCGTCGGTGCAGTCCTCGCGGTCCTTGGTTTCGGCGTCGCCCTCCTCAGCGGCCTGCTCGAACGCAAGAGGCCGCTCGCCGCCTGAAATCCGCGGGGACACGTGGCAACAGCGGCCTCTTAACGATGCGGCAACACCGCCCTTACGGCTACTGACTTTATGGGGTGCTTATGTTAGCTTGAGCCTCATCGGGACTATTAATCCCGGTCACAATAAGGAGGAGACATGGGTTTTCTTGCTTGGATTATTTTGGGCCTGATCGTCGGGGCCATTGTTAAGGCCGTTATGCCCGGACGGGTCGGCGGCGGCTGGGTCACCAGCCTTATCCTGGGTGTCGTTGGAGCCATTGTTGGCGGCTGGATTGGCAGCCTCCTGTTCAACAAGGGCGATCTTGCCTTCTTCGACCTCGGCACTTGGATTCTCGCTATCGTCGGCGGCCTGGTTGTCGCCGGCATCTACGGAGCAGTCACCGGACGCGGAAAAGCTACCCGCGCACCCTGACCGAACTGTCTGTCAATACCCAATGGGCCCCGGACTTCCCGGGGCCTTTTCTTTGTGCCCGGGATGTCGTGGCACCGGGAGTGTTCCTGCGCACGCCGCGTGCCGGCCGCCGTCGCGCCCCCTTATCCGGCCCGTTCCTGTTCCACCGCAGCATCTCCCACCGCAGTGCTGGCCCGGCGCTGGGACCGCGCGCTGGCATAGAGGCATACCGTGGCCGCTGTTCCAAGGTTGAGGCTTTCGGCCGCGCCGTAGACGGGAACAGCAACCCGGTGGTCCGCAAGTGCCAACTCCTCTTCGGAGAGTCCCTGCGCCTCGTTGCCGAAAAACCAGGCGGTAGGCGCAGCGAGGTCGAACACCGATTCTGGACCGGTTCCAGTCAGCCTGCGTCTGGCGTTCTCGTCCTGCAGGACATCCAGGTCCAGTTGCCCGTACCCGTCCGCCGCGAGGATACCGATGCCGCGGGCCTTGCAGGCCGACGCCAGTTCTGCCGGATCCGCGGCCAGGACAACGGGAAGGTGGAACAGTGAACCTGCGGTGGAGCGCACCGCCTTGGGGTTATAGATATCCACGCTGGATGCGGTGAACACCACGGCGTCAGCACCGGCGGAATCCGCGGCACGGAGGACTGTTCCCGCATTCCCGGGGTCCCTCACCTGGCACAGCACGGCAATCAAGCGGGGTCCGGCGTCGAGTACCTCTGCCAGGGCCACGTCCACAAACCGGCATACGGCGACGATTCCCTGCGGGTTGACGGTGTCCGCCATGGCGGCCAGGACCTCGTCAGTGGCCAGCCGGGCATTTGTGCCCTCGGCAAGGTCCTCGAATTCGGGGAACCGGTCCAGGCAGCCTTCGCTGGCGAAAACCTCGGTGACTATTCCGGGAGCTCCCGCCGCAAGGCGCTGCTGGTGGAGTTTGAGTGCTTCGCGGACGGCTTGTGGACCCTCGGCGAGGAACTGGCCGCGCTTTAAACGGGCCGGGCGCCCTGCAAGCTTTGCCACGTCCTTGACCCGATCGGCTCGGGGGTTGGACAGTGGAAAATCTTGCGGGCGCCCGGTTTCGTTCATACAAGAACTGTAGTAGCTGCTGCCACCTGCTCCTGAACGGGCCCCTCAGACGAGGGGCATAAGCGGCTTGCCTTAGGCTGCGGCTACCTTCTTGGCGGAGGTGTCGGCCGGCAGGGAATCCTTGGCCACCTGGACCAGTGCGGCGAAGGCGTTGGCGTCAGAGACGGCAAGCTCGGCCAGCATACGGCGGTCAACCTCGACCTCGGCGGCCTTCAGGCCCTGGATGAGGCGGTTGTAGGTGAGGCCGTTGGCGCGGGAAGCAGCGTTGATGCGCTGGATCCACAGGCGGCGGAAGTCACCCTTCTTCTTCTTGCGGTCACCGTAGCTGTACACAAACGAGTGCAGCAGCTGCTCTTTGGCCTTGCGGTACAGGCGCGAGCGCTGTCCGCGGTAACCCTTTGCGCGTTCAAGAACAACCCGGCGCTTCTTGTGGGCGTTGACCGCCCTCTTCACACGTGCCACGTGCGTACTCCTTCAAAAATCTGGTCCCAAGCATCTACTGCCGGTGTCCCGGCGGCCTGAGAATGCTGTTTGGCAGGTGACGGGCCACCAGGCGGCGGCCCCTCATAGAACTTGGAAATTAGATGCCGAGCATCTTCCGGATGACCTTGGCGTCGCCCTTGAAGACGATCCGGTCGCCGGCGAGGCGGCGGGTCAGGCGGGAGGACTTGTGCTCCAGGTAGTGGCGGCGGTTGGCCTGCTGGCGGCGCAGCTTGCCGCTGCCGGTCAGCTTGAAGCGCTTCTTAGCACCACTGTGGGTCTTCATCTTCGGCATGGGAACCGATCTCCTTACGTTTCTGCGGGCCCGGAGGCCGCAGTTCTATCGCGCAGCCGCCCCTGCGGGCAGCATGCTGGTTGCTGACTGCCGGGGGCATACCCCGGCAGCTGGAACTAGTTGGTCTTCTTGCCGGCCGGCTTCGGCGCTGCCTTGGGGGCAGGGCGCGCAGCAGGCTTGGGCGCAGCCGGCCTGGCCACCGGCTTCGGCGGTGCAGGCACAGCCGCAGGCCTGGGCGCCGCCGGTGCAGCGGCTTCCGGCTTGGCAGCAGCTGCGGGCCTCGGCGCCGGAGCGGCGGCCTTGGGAGCAGCAGCCTTGGGGGCTTCCTGCTTCGGAGCGGCAGCCTTCGGAGCTTCCTGCTTCGGAGCAGCAGCCTTGGGGACTTCCTGCTTCGGAGCTTCCTGCTTGGGAGCTTCCTGCTTCGGGGCTTCCTGCTTCGGGGCCGCAGCAGCGGGCGCCTCGGCGGGCGCCTCTTCCACGGGAGCAGCCTCCGGCTCCGTGGACACGGTGAAACCTTCCGGAAGGAGGTCCGCCAGTGACTGCGTCATGGGCGCCTGGTCCTTGCCGGACGTGTCAACGCGTCCGTCGGCCTTGGCTTCGTTCTGTGCCTTGGCTTCGGCGCGCTGGGTGGCGCGCCGTGCTTCAGCTTTGGCCTCGGCCTTGTTCTTCAGCGGGCCAACCACCATGACCATGTTCCGGCCATCAATGCGGGGGCTGGACTCCACGACGCCGACTTCGGCGACGTCGTCCGCGAAGCGCTGGAGCAGGCGGATACCCATCTCCGGACGCTGCTGCTCACGGCCGCGGAACTGGATCATGGCCTTGACCTTGTCCCCGGCACCGAGGAAGCGAAGGGCGTGCCCGCGCTTGGTCTCGTAGTCGTGGGTATCGATCTTCAAGCGGAACCGGATTTCCTTCAGAACGGTGTTCGTCTGGTTCTTCCGGGCTTCACGTGCCTTGACCGCGGCCTCGTACTTGTACTTGCCGAAGTCCATCAGCTTGCACACCGGAGGCTTCGCCTGAGGTGCGACTTCAACGAGATCAAGGTCGGACTCGGCAGCCAGGCGCAGGGCGTCCTCAATACGGACGATTCCTACCTGTTCACCTGCAGGGCCGACCAGCCGCACCTCGGGGACGCGGATACGCTCATTGATTCTTGGCTCGCTAATGTTAAAGCTCCTGTGTTTGTTGTTGAATCCCGACAAATAGAGAAGGCCCCCAATTGCCGGAGCAATCGAAGGCCTCAAATAGGTTGGCTCAGCAACCCACTAAGGGGTTGCACGTGCACAGTCCCGGCAAATGCCGGTCCATGCCCAACCTGGTACCCGGCAACCTTGCGCCCCCTGCAGGTTCCGAAGGAACGCCTGGGACAGCGGCTGACGCGGGTGGGAGAGAACTCCGCTTGCAAACTGGATGCCATTCTACAGAAAAAATTCCCGTCAACGCTGGAACGCGCTGTTGGGAACCTGATCGTTTGGGACAATCTCTGAAATAACGACATCCAGTCGGTCTGTGTCAAGCTTACCAGTATGAGCACCCCAGACAGTAATTCGTACGTCTTTGAGCCCGGTGACGCGGGCGCAGACGTTTCACAACAGGTCCGTGACATCGCGGAGGTCCCCGCCATAGAGGTCATCACCACGGCCGCGGTGCACCTGATGAGCGCCGCCGCGGTAAAGCTTGGCCTCGCTGCGGAAGACAACGCCGCCGAGCTGAAGGACCTGGACGAGGCCCGGAAACTGATCACCGCGCTGGCCGGCCTGGTGACCGCGGCTGCCCCCGAAATCGGCTCGCAGCACGCCGGACCCTTGCGCGACGGGCTGCGGTCCCTCCAGCTGGCATTCCGTGAAGAGTCGCTGATTCCGGATGCTCCGGGCAAGGGCCCGGGTGAAAAGTACACCGGCGCAGTCAACTAAGGAAGAACCTCCCCAAACAGCATCCGACGGCGGGACCGCCTTTTCAGGCCGTCCCGCCGTCGTCGTTTCTCAAGTGACTGTCCGTTTGCTCCTATCGGTTGCCCCAGGTCACGCTGCCCGGCGCCGGCGGTGCTGCTGGAGGGCCAGGCCCACCAGGCACAGCACCACGCCCGCGGCGCCGACCGAAACGAAGCCTCCAGAAGGCCCCATGAGGTCAATGAAGACCCCGGCCAGCGGCGAACCGAGCGCAACGCCGGCGGTCAGTGCCGAGCCGTACCAGCCCATGGCCTCCCCGCGCCGCTCCTCCGACACCAGGTCGGCGACCTTTTCGGAGGCTGCTGAGAGCACGGGAGCGCAGAGCAGGCCCGGCAGGACGGAGACGAAGGCCAGTGTCCAGGTATCGTGCGCAAAAGCCATGGGCAGGCTCAGCGCCGCCATGCCGAGCAGCAGGATGATAGGCGGTATGGGCCGGTGCATGGCGCCGTAGATCACGCCGCCCACAACCGATGCAGCGCACCAGAACAGGAAGACGATGCCAATCTCGCTCTGGTGTCCACCACGTTCCAGGGCTGCAACGATGCCCACGTCGGTGCCGCTCAGGACCATCCCGGCGCCCGCGGCGACGGCAAAGAGTGCCGCCACCGTTGCAGTGAACCAGGAGAACCCACTGGCAAGTCTTCCGCGCAGGCCATCCTGCGCAGCGTCCGGGGCCGCCCCCGCGGGTGCCAGTTCCGCGGCAGCCTCCTGGACGTGGGCCGGCGCGGTGGCGACGACGGCAGCTTCCGCGGCATGCTGCTTATCCTCGGCGCATTCGGCGGTTTGGCCCGGGCTGCGGGTGGGCGGGTTGAACCACATGAGGAACAGTCCGGCGAGGGAAGTGGTCACGCCCACCACGGTCAGGCCGGCAATGGTGAACCCACTGGTGGCCACGATGGCGCCGGCGGCCGGACCGATCATGAACACCATTTCCGTGGTGATCGCGTCCAGGGCGAACGCTGTCCGGCGCTGGTCTCCCTCCGCCAGGACGCCCAGGGACTGCCGGACCACGCTGAAGATGGGAAGTGTTAGCAGGCCGCCCACGAAGACCAGTGGAAGGAGCCATTGGTAGGACACGTGCGGCACGATCGCCCAGATCACCGTCTCCGAGATCACGGACGGGATGAGGGCAGTCCGCAGTCCCACGGTGTCGACGCGCCTGCCCCGCCAGGGTGCACCCAGGGCAATACCGATGGTCATCACGGCTGCGGCAGCGCCGGCGGCGGCATACCCCTGGCCAAGGGTGAGGACGATGTGCAGGGTCAGCAGCACCCCGGCCGCCGAGTGCGGGATGCGGGCAACCATGCCCACCAGCAGCAGGCGGCGGATGGGCCGGATGGCCAGCAACTCCCGGTAGAGAGCGAAATTCACGAAGCAGTCCTTCAGGGTTTACCGCAGCAGTGGCGGGGATTGCCCATCCGGCTGCCGGCTAGTCGGGAGCGCGCCTCAGTTTTATCTCAAGTGAGTCGACGCGCTCCCCAAACAATACATTCCGCGTCCACTCCGCCTGCAGGCCGGCCACCAGTTCCTGCACACCGGCGGCATCCAGGCCGTCCTCCAGGTACAGGACCACCTGAAGCTCCGGCCCGGCGCCGCCGCCGGGGACCACGGCGCCATCGGCAGCGCGGGCAGCTACTCCCCTGCCCGGCAAAAGTTCGATCCTGCGGATGGCGGCAAAGCCGGAGGCGGCGCGGGCCATTTCGCCGGCCAGCTCAGGGTCGTTGTACGAAGGGGTCCAGCCGTGCTGCTTGGCCAGTGCCCAGACGCCCGGGCGGCGCACTACGAACGTCACGTCGGCTCCGGGGTCCAGGACCAGGAGTTCGGCGCCTTCGGCAACGGCGGAGAGGGCCGCCCGGGCGGCGTAGACAGCCACCGGCCGGGCCTCGGGATGCCATGCTGCCAGCGCGGCGGCCGAGGTGAATGCGGGGAGTGCGGTCCTGCCGTCGGCTGCCTTCAGCGTCACCAGCGCCATGTCTGCCTGTTTGTCGGCGTGCAGCCCGTGGTCCGTTTCCACCTCTTCAGCCAGCTGCGCCACGATCGGAATGAAAACCCGCGCCGTCGCCAGCGCTGCAACAACTTCCGCTTCATCGCCGTTCCCCCGACGAAGCGCGCCGACCGCGGCGACGTAACCGGCGTCGGCTGTGCCGTCGTCGTCCTCGAAGTTGTGGATCTTCCCGTCGTCACCGGCAAGGCTTCGCCCTGCCCACGGCTGGCCCGCCGAATCGGTGGCACCGCCGGCACCGGCCAATGCTGCCGCAATATGGCCCGGGAGTTGGCGGGCTGCCGGGCGTCCCGGCTCCTCGAGGTCAGGCATGGAATGAATACGCCGCCCGGCCTAGCGCCGGCCGGCTGCGTCGAGGGCCTCGGGCAAGGTGAAGGCTCCCGCGTACAGGGCCTTGCCTACAATGGCGCCCTCCACCCCCAGGGGGACCAGGGACCGGAGGACCTTCAGGTCGTCCAGGCTTGAGATGCCGCCGGAGGCAACCACCGGTTTCCCGGTCTTTTCCACCATCTGGCGAAGGAGCTCGACGTTGGGTCCCTGCAGTGTGCCGTCCTTGGTCACGTCGGTTACCACGTAGCGGGAGCAGCCGGCCTCTTCAAGGCGGCCCAGCACGTCCCAAAGGTCCCCGCCTTCCTTGGTCCAGCCGCGGCCTGCCAGGGTGGTTCCGCGGACATCGAGGCCGACGGCGATCTTGTCGCCGAAACGCTCGATGGCACGCCGGGTCCACTCGGGGTTCTCCAGGGCAGCCGTTCCCAGGTTGACGCGGGCTACGCCCAGGTCGAGGGCGGCTTCGAGGGTCTCGTCATCGCGGAGTCCGCCGGAGAGCTCCACCTTGATGTCCAGCCGGCCCACGACTTCGCGGAGCAGGTCGGCGTTGGAGCCACGGCCGAAAGCGGCGTCCAGATCCACCAGGTGCACCCATTCGGCCCCCTGTTGCTGCCAGTTCAGCGCCGCTTCAAGGGGCGTGCCGTAGCTGGTCTCACTGCCGGCCTCACCCTGGACCAGCCGGACGGCCTGGCCGTTGACGACGTCGACGGCGGGCAGCAGTTCAAGTACCGGCAGGTCATGTGAGGTGGTCATACTCATCCTTGGTGTCGATTGTTCGGTTCGGGCAAAGGCGTGGTCAGTCAGGCCCCGCGGGAGGCTCCGTCTCCCGACTGGTGGCCAGTTTGCCGGCTGGTGGCCAGTTTGCCGGTTGGTGGTCAGTTGGCCGGCAGCGTCAGCAGATAGGCGGCGAGCAGTGACATGGCAGCCAGGACGTAGAAGGCCACCTGTGTCCAGAGCGGCTTACGCTGCTGCCGGAACGAGATGCCGCCACCAATCAGAATGCCGGCGAGGCCCATCAGGAGTACTGACCACATCTAGGCGTCACTGCCGGCATCCGCTGCCGTCGCACCGGGTTCACCGGCCGAAGGCTTGCGGAGGCCTTCCACCCAGTTGCGCAAGAGGCGCGCCCCGGCGTCGCCGGACTTTTCGGGGTGGAACTGGGTGGCGCAAAGCGGGCCGTTTTCGACGGCGGCGATGAACGGCCCGCCGTGCTCGGACCAGGTGACCAGGGGCGGCGCCATCCGTGGCTGGATGACGTCAAAGTTCCATTCCTGAACGCCGTACGAGTGCACGAAGTAGAACCGTTCGTTTTCGACGCCGGCAAAGAGTTTTGAACCTTCGGGCACCGTGACGGTGTTCCAGCCCATGTGCGGAACCACCTCCGCGCGGAGGGCCTCCACCTTGCCGGGCCACTCGCCGATACCCTCGGCTTCGGTGCCGTGTTCCACTCCGGCCTCGAACAGGACCTGCAGGCCCACGCAGATGCCAAGCACAGGACGTCCGCCCGCCACGCGCCTGCCGATGAGCCGGATACCGTCCACGGCCTTGAGTTCGCGCATCACTGTCTCGAACGCACCCACCCCGGGCACCACCAGGCCATCTGCGTTCAACACATCTTCAGGCTTGGCGCTCAGGATCACTTCTGCGCCGGCACGTTCCAGTGCACGCACGGCGGACCTGACGTTCCCCGAACCGTAGTCCAACACCGTCACCGTGGGCTTGCCCTCGGGTGACGGCAGCCTGCGCGATGCTGTCGGATCGATGATTGCCCCGTCCTTCAGGACCTGCCCGCTCATAGCGCACCCTTGGTGGAGGGGATGCCTTCGACCCGGGGATCGGGTTCGACGGCGGCGCGGAGGGCGCGTGCAAAGGCTTTGAACTGTGCCTCGACGATGTGGTGCGGGTCCCGGCCCGCCAAGACGTTCATGTGCAGGCAGATACCAGCATGCAGAGTGATGGCTTCGAAGACGTGGCGGGTCAGCGAGCCGGTGAAGTGGCCGCCGATCAGGTGGTATTCCTGGCCCGCCGGCTCGCCCCCGTGGACCAGGTACGGCCGCCCGGACACGTCCACTACGGCGTGGGCCAGTGCCTCGTCCAGCGGCACGGTGGCTTCACCGAACCGGCGGATCCCGGCCTTGGTGCCCAAGGCGGTGCGCAGCACTTCACCAAACGTGATGGCCACGTCCTCCACGGTGTGGTGGACGTCGATGTGCGTGTCTCCGGTGGCCTTGACGGTCATGTCGATCAAGGAATGCTTGCACAGGGCCGTGAGCATGTGGTCGTAGAACGGCACGGAGGTATCGATGTCCGATACGCCGGTTCCGTCGAGGTTGATCTCCACGAGCACGGAGGACTCGCTGGTGGCACGCTCCATGCGGGCGGTCCGGTCCGCAGCCGTATTCGATCCGGTTGGACTCATGGTGAAGGATCCTTTGTGGGAGAAGAAGTGGTTCTTGGCGCCCAGCGCCGCACTATCAAGTCTAGGCGGGAAGCGCAGCCTGGCCCGCAAGGATGCGCTCCAGGGAGGTAAGGAAGGCTGTGGTTTCCGCCTCAGTACCCGCAGTAACCCTGAGGTGGCCGGGGATTCCCACGTCGCGGATGAGCACACCGGCGTCCAGCAGTTCCTGCCATACCTGGTGCGGATTCTCCAGGCCGCCGAAGAACACGTAGTTGGAGTCCGATGCTTCCGGCCTGAGGCCCATCCTGGTGAGTTCCGCGACGATACGGTCACGCTGCTGTTTGATGTCCTGGACATCTGCCATCAGGGCTTCGCGGTGTTCGAGGGCGGCCAGGGCGGTTGCCTGGGTGATGGCGGACAAGTGGTACGGGAGGCGAACCAGCCGCAGGGCATCGGTGACCTCCGGAGCCGCGGCCATATAGCCGAGACGGGCGCCTGCCAGGGCGAATGCCTTGCTCATGGTGCGGGAAACGATCAGCCGCTCGCGGCCGGGCAGCAGGGTCAGCGCGCTCGGAGTACCGTCATGGGCGAACTCGTGGTAAGCCTCGTCGACAATCACGATGGCCTGGCTGTCCCCGCCTGCCTCATAGACAGCCTCCACAACGTCCAGCCCAAGTCCGGTCCCGGTGGGATTGTTGGGCGAGCAGAGGAACACAATGTTTGGCTGCAGCTCCTTCACCTGGCGGGCGGCAGATTCTGCGGTCAGGTCGTAGCCTTCGGCGCGTTCCCCGGTGATGTATTGCGTGTCGGTGCCGCTGGCCAGCAGGGGGTACATGGAATACGTGGGGGGAAAGCCCAGGGCGGTGCGTCCGGGGCCGCCAAAGGCCTGGAGAATCTGCTGCAGGACTTCATTGGAGCCGTTGGCTGCCCAGAGGTTGGTCTCGTCGAGCCCATGCCCCAGGTATTCCGCCAGGGCTTTGCGCAGTTCGGTGAACTCACGGTCCGGATAGCGGTTAAGCCCTGCTGCAGCCTCAGTGACGGCGGCGCTGATGGCGGCACGCACGTCTGCGGGAACGCCATGCGTATTCTCGTTGACGTTCAGCAGAATGGGGACGTCCAGTTGGGGCGCCCCGTATGGGGTTAGTCCGCGAAGGTTGCTGCGGAGGGGAAGCCGGTTCAGACGTTCTAGCTGGTCGTTCACCTGAACAGTTTAGTTGCCCCGGCAACTACCGGAAAATGTGACAGTTGCTGTTCGCCTGCGGCAAGCTCTGCCGCGGGCCATTTCCGTCACCATTCCTGCGCCGCGTGCCGGCGAACCGCCCGCTCAGTGCGTGGGGACGAACAGTTGCTGGCCAGGCAGGACTGCCCCGGCAGAGAGGTTGTTGAGCTGGACGATGTCCGCCACGACGTCCCGGGCATCACGGTCCGGAGCAACCGCGCCTGCGATGGTCCACAGCGACTGGCCGGCCTGCACCGTAACAGTCACCGTGGGCGTCACTGCAAGGTCGGCAGCAGAATCGGAGGCTTTGGCCGGCGAGTTGAAGAGTCCGGACAGCGACATCAGCAATACGGCGAGGAGTACCAGCGGCACCCCGACCAGGACGACCCGCCCCCGGCGGGTGAGCCGCAAGGGCGCGGCTGATGCCGTCCGCCGCACTGAAGAGTTCCGCGGCTGCGCGGAAACGTGTTCCGAAAGTGAAACGTGATGAAGCGATATAGCTGACATGAACTGGGCCCTCCTGGACCTGCCGTGCTGCCCGGGTGTCCGTCCAGGCCGCCGCCCCAGCCATTCACACGGGGGCCGGGGACTTCTTCCGGCCACATCTTCGAATGGGGCACGCACTGGTTAGAACACATATTCGAACTTTGCTTGTTAAGTTTTAGCACCTATCAACGAACAATGTCGAGACTCGCTAGAACAAATGTTTGAAAAAGCCATGTGGCTGGCTTAGCTTTGGAACCAAAGAACAACCACCACTGAAGTTGAACAGCAGGGTCTGACAATGACAGTGGGAGTCCTCCCCGGGGCACTGCGGAACAGTGCCAAGCGGAACATCCGGCGGCAAGCGAAAGGCAATGGCGAATATGGCAGCAGCAGCCGTCGGGGGCAGGACCACCCCGCAATCCAAGAGGACTGCCAAGGGTTTGACGGCCCGGCAAAAGAAGATCCTGGAAACCATCCAGCGCTCAGTCAATGAGAATGGGTACCCGCCCTCCATGCGCGAGATCGGGGACATCGTTGGCCTGGCAAGTCTTTCCAGCGTCACCCACCAGCTCTCACAGCTGGAGAAGCTGGGTTACCTTCGCCGGGATCCCAAGCGGCCGCGCGCCATGGAAGTGCTGATGCCCCTCACCCTGGACGGTGCTCCGGGCAAAGCTGGCGGCACGTCTCCTGCCCCACAGGCCGCTGGCGGCGGTGCCACCGTAACTGAGCTGCCCACGGCGCTCGACACAGCCATGGTTCCGCTGGTGGGCCGGATTGCTGCCGGTGGACCCATCCTTGCCGAGCAACTCATCGAAGATGTGATGCCGCTCCCCCGCCAGCTCGTTGGCCAGGGCGAACTTTTCATGCTCAGGGTGGCAGGAGATTCCATGGTGGACGCCGCCATCTGCGACGGTGACTGGGTGGTGGTGAGGCGCCAAGCGGACGCTGCCAACGGGGACATCGTCGCTGCACTGCTCGACGACGAAGCCACCGTCAAGACGTTCCGCCAGCGCGACGGCCACACCTGGCTGCTGCCCCAAAACACGCAGTACGAACCCATCCTGGGAGACCACGCCACGATCATGGGCAAAGTAGTCTCAGTCCTGCGTTCCCTCTGACTTTTCTTCAGCTGTGCCGCCCAGCCCAGGCAGCTGGCTATTTCCGCTGCCCCTGATGCTGGCTGGAACCCTTTACCTGCCGGCCTCCGCGCCCAGCCTGGTCAGGGCGGCCAGCGCCTTGGTGCGGTCCGTGGTAGCCCAGAACGGGGGCAGGGCTGCGCGCAGGAAGCCGGCATAGCGCTCTGTTGCCAGCCGCGAATCCAGAACGGCCACGACGCCCTTGTCCCCAGTCGATCGGATCAGCCGGCCCGCGCCCTGTGCCAGTCGGATGGCGGCATGCGTTGCCGAGACGGACATGAAGCCGTTTCCGCCGGCCTGCGCCACGGCACGCGACCGCGCTGTCATCAGGGGATCGTCTGGCCTGGGGAACGGTATGCGGTCAATCACAACCAGGCGGCAGGAGCCTCCTGGGACGTCCACCCCCTGCCAGAGGGACATGGTCCCAAAGAGGCAAGTGTCAGGTTCGTCGGCAAATTGCCTGACCAGGGCGGTCATGGTCGATTCGCCCTGGCACAGGACGGTCACATCGAGTTTGGGCCGGAGGGCGTCCGCAGCCTCTTCGGCAGCCCGGCGGGATGAAAACAGGCACAGGGCTCCCCCGCCCGATGCTTTGATGAGCGCTTCGAGTTCCTCCAGCGCTTCCGGCGAAACACCGCGGCCGGGCTTTGGCAGGTGGCCGGCCACGTAGAGGATGCCCTGTCGTGGATAGTCGAAGGGCGAACCCACATCCACGCCGGTCCAGCTGGGCGCACCGTCGCCAATAAGGCCCAGTCCACCGGCTGCGGGTTCAAACGCCGAGCCGATGGCCAGGGTGGCGGACGTGAGCACGACGGTGTGCCCGGCGAAGAGGCCTTCCCGCAACCTGCCGGCCACGGACAGCGGTGCGATGTTGATCAGGACCGGCGCATTCTCATCGGGCTGCGAGTATCCCTGCCCGGGATCAAAGGTGCTGGCGCGCGAAAACCAGACGACTTCCCGGTTTTCCCGGGCAGCGACCAGCCGCTCGCACAGTTCCAGGATGAGCATGAGGCGGGACCTGGCGAGCTGACGACCGCCGTCGGCTGTAGTGTTGCTGTCCCCCTTGGAATCGGACAGCGCAGCCCGGCACGCCTCCCGCAGCTGGTCCACACAGTCCAGCTGTTCATCGTTCAGGCCGTTGGGAAGCAGGCCGTTCGGTGCCCCGGCGAGGGCCAGCTCAAGGTTGTCCGCCGCGGCATTGAGGGCGTCAACGGTGATGGCGGTATGTTTCCGCGCGCCGGAAGCGGCAGCGTGGACCATGGCCACGGACAGCTGCCCGGACACGGCTCCAGTGACCCGGTCCTGCAGTTCGTGCGCTTCGTCAACCACCACGACGTCGTATTCGGGCAGGACTGCGAGTCCCTCGAAGGCGCTGACGGCAAGCATGGCGTGGTTGGTCACCACAACATCTGCCTCGGCGGCGTCCTGCCGGGCCAGCTCGCTGAAACACTCAGCGGCCATAGGGCACTTTTGGGCTCCCAGGCACTCCATGGAGGTCACCGAAACCTGGCGCCAGGCACGGTCTGTCACGCCGGGCAGTAGCTCATCCCGGTCGCCGGTTGCTGTCTTCTCCGCCCACTCGCGGAGCCGCACCACTTCCTTGCCCAGCTGGGAGGAGGGTCCGCCCACGGACGCGGCGAAATGCGGAACGCTGGTGTCCTCGCCCAAGGAGAAGAGCTGCCCTTCTGAAGGCTCCTCAGAGGGGAATCCGCCTTCGAGTTTGTGGCGGCAGACGTAGTTGGAACGCCCCTTCACCAAGGCAACCTTGACCGGCCGTTCCAGGGCCGGAGTGATGTTCTTCAGGAGCCGGGGCAGGTCCCTGCCAACAATTTGGGTTTGCAGGGCCAGCGTAGCCGTGGACACGAGCGCAGGCTTGTTGCTTTCCAGGGCATGGGCAATGAGCGGGACCAGGTACGCCAGCGACTTGCCGGTGCCGGTGCCTGCCTGGACCAACAGATGGTCACCGGATTCGATGGCCCGGGCCACCTGCCTGGCCATTTCGTGTTGTCCGGTGCGGCTTTGTCCGCCCATGCCCGCGACGGCACGGTCGAGCAGTTCAATAACGAACTGCTCGCCGGCCGTCTGCGCGGCTTCCCCGGCGGCGGGATCAGTCATTGACGACGAACGGTTCCAGTTCGGACGCCAGGCCCTCCCGGACCTTCACCTCAGCCCTGGTCCCGGCCTCAACGTGGTCCACGCTGAGGATTTCTGCGTCCGACTCATGGAGCTTGCTGATCAGGTCTCCGCGGTCATACGGGATGAGCAGGTCCATCCTGACCGAAGGCCGCGGAATTGCATCGCTGATGGCCTTCAGCAGTTCCGGAATGCCCTCCCCCGTGCGGGCCGAGACCACCACGTGGCGCGGTTCGCGCTGCTTCAGCCGCTCCACCACGAAGGGATCGGCTGCGTCAGCTTTATTGAGGACGATGATCTCCGGCACCTTGCGGGCGTCCACCTCACTGAAGACCTTACGGACGGCCGCAATCTGTCCTTCGGGGTCCGGGTGCGAAACGTCCACCACGTGCAGGATCAGGTCAGAATCCGCCACCTCCTCAAGGGTGGAGCGGAAAGCCTCCACCAGCTGGGTGGGCAGCGAACGGACGAATCCAACGGTGTCGGCCAGGGTGTAGCCCAGGCCGTCAGCGGTTTCCGCCTTGCGGACGGTGGGATCCAGCGTGGCGAACAGCGCGTTCTCCACCAGGACGCCGGCGTCCGTGAGCCGGTTGAGCAATGAGGACTTGCCCGCGTTCGTGTACCCGGCAATGGCCACCGACGGCACTTCATTACGACGGCGGTTGGCCCTCTTGGTCTCGCGTGCAGGCTTCATCGCAGCGATTTCGCGGCGGAGTTTGGCCATCCGGGTACGGATCCGGCGCCGGTCCAGTTCGATCTTGGTTTCACCGGGGCCACGGGAGCCCATGCCGGCGGCGGCGCCACCCACCTGGCCACCGGCCTGACGGGACATTGACTCACCCCAGCCGCGCAGGCGCGGAAGCAGGTACTCCAGCTGCGCCAGCTCTACTTGGGCTTTGCCTTCGCGGCTCTTGGCGTGCTGGGCGAAGATGTCCAGGATCAGGCCCGTACGGTCGATGACTTTGACCTTGACGATGTCTTCGAGGCCACGCCGCTGGGAAGGCGCCAGTTCGGCGTCCACCACCACGGTGTCCGCCCCGGTGGACATGACAATGTCCTTGAGTTCAACTGCCTTGCCTGAGCCCAGGAACGTTCCGGGGTCCGGCTTGTCCCTGCGCTGCACCAGGCCGTCAAGGACTTCCGAACCGGCGGTCTCGGCGAGGGCTGCCAGCTCACGCAACGAGTTCTCGGCATCCGCAAGCGTTCCCTCGGACCAAAGCCCGGCGAGGACCACACGCTCCAGGCGCAATTGGCGGTACTCAACTTCGGTAACGTCTTCGAGTTCGGTGGACAGGCCTGCCCTTCGGCGCAGGGCGCGCCGTTCCTCGAGGTCCTGCTGGTCGCCGTCGTACGTTGAGTGCTCTTCATCAAGGCGGGAAATAGCCTGTGCCATGCCGAGCACCGCTTTTCCATTCCCGCTGCCTTCACCGCCGGACGTGCCGACATTCTTCGCCGGGACGTCCTTGGCAAGGATCCGGTCGATAACAGCCTGGATCTCCTGCGGACTCATGTCCTGGTCGGCTGGATCGGAACCGGTATTGGGCTGGCTGGTCATGGTCTCCTTTGAAGATTCGGCAATTCCAGAATAGTGCTGATTGGTTGGATTGTGGAACGTATTCGCGCTGGGCTGACGGCCTGCGGTCATGCAATACTCCTGGTTTTTCGCCACCGGCTGCGCTGCCGGGGCGGGGGATGCCGCGTCGGAACGGCGGCAGGGCTGAAAAAGGCCGGAAAATGGCGGTAAGTGCAGCAGGAAGCTGACTTTCGAGTATTGTCCGGCGGCCGGGACAGACCGATGTATCTGGCCGGTGCACAAGCGGAAGGCTGGAAACCTGCGTCGCTGCGGGACGGACTGTCGCTGGAGGACAGGCTGCGGACGGGCGTGGCCCGTGCCGGCTACTCGAAGATCAAGAACATGCCTCACAGCCTAACAGAGCGGTCGTCGCACGGTTTCCCATTACGCTGCAAGGGGAACTACTCTGGCCAGTTATGGAGTCCGCTCACTATTTCAGCACCTCGCCCGCCGGCCCCTTTACCCGCAAACCTCTTACGGTGGAACTGGCCGGTGAAACGCGCAGGCTCCAGACGTCCAACGGCATCTTCAGCCCGGACGGGATCGACAAGGGCACCGCGGTGCTCCTGGCGGAAGTTCCGGCCCCGCACCCCCAAGGCAAGCTGCTGGACATTGGGTGTGGGTGGGGGCCTATCGCGCTCACCATGGCACTCCTGGCGCCCGGGTCGAAGGTCTATGCCGTAGACGTCAACGAACGCTGCATTGCCCTGACCAACGACAACGCCGCCGCGCTTGGACTATCCAACGTCGTCGCCAGCACGCCGGAGGCGGTGGACCCTGATATGCGCTTCGACACCATCTGGTCCAACCCGCCCATCAGGATCGGCAAGGAGGAACTGCACGCCCTGCTCAAGCTGTGGCTGCCGCGCCTGGCGGACGGGGGCACTGCCTGGCTGGTGGTGCAGAAAAATCTCGGCTCGGACTCGCTTCAGCGTTGGCTGACTGCCGAACTGGACAATTCCTTCACGGTGACCCGTGAGTCGACGTCAAAATCCTTCCGGATCCTGAAGGTCAGGAAAGCGTCCCGCTCGCCACAATGACGGCGGGGCCGCTGAGCTCAACGTGCTCGTGGCCGCCGGGGCCGGCAAAGAACTTCACGCCCACCACGCCTCCGGGAACGTTAACGCGCCAGGCATCAGGGGCTTCGGCGCCGGCCCAGTGCCGGATTGCGACGGCGGCAGCACAGGCACCCGTTCCGCAGGACTGGGTCTCCCCCACACCACGCTCGTGCACCCGCATGGTTACCGAGCCGACGCCGTCATGGACCAGCGGCTCCGCGGGAACCACGAACTCCACGTTGGTCCCGTTCACCGGCACGGGATCGACCTTCGGCGCAGTGAAGAGCCGGGTGCCGGCGAGCTCGGCCAGCTCCGCGAGGGCCACCACGGTGTGCGGATTGCCCATGCTCACGGAAAGAGCCGGCCGGGGAACTTCCAGTCCGTCGGCGGTGACCAGGGAATCCATGGCCTTGGCGCTGGCTTCCCCGGGGAAAATGAACTCCCAGGGCCCCATGTCCACTGCATAGCCGTCCCCGGTCCGGACCACCGTCTTCACCCCGCCGCGGGTGCCGATGGTGAGCGATCCGCCGTCGGGCAGGTCGATCAAGCCCTGGGTCCGCAGGAAATGGACAAAGACCCGCACCCCGTTGCCACACATTTCGGACAAGGAGCCGTCGGCATTGCGGTAATCCATAAACCATTCCGCGTCCGGGGTATTGGCCAGCAGTTCCTGGCCCTCGGGCAGGAAACGGGATGGAACCGCCCTGATCAGCCCATCAGCGCCGATCCCCCGGTGCCGGTCACAGAGTGCTGCCGCCTGGTCCGCGCCGATGGCGTGGATTCCTTCAGGGTCGGCCACCAGGACGAAGTCGTTGCCAGTGCCATGCCCCTTGGAAAAGCGGAGCCCGCTCAGTGCGTGCAGGGCGGGTCCGGCGGTTTCTGCGGGGGTAGCATTCATGGTCCCAAGCGTAGCGGCGGATGCTGCCGGCGCTGAAACCGCAACTATCGGAACAGCCCTACGCGCACAGATCCTTTGCCTTGCCCACGAGCTCCGGGTCCTGCCAGTCCAGCCAGGAGATGCGGGGGTCGGCGCGGAACCAGGTCAGCTGGCGCCGGGCAAACTGCCGGGTGGCAACGATCGTTTCCTCTGCCGCATCCTCGATGGTGGACACGCCGTCGATGACCCGCAGGAACTGTGCATAGCCGAGTGCGCGGGATGCGGTTTTGCCCCGGCGCAGGCCCCGTGCGTCGAGCATACGGACCTCGTCCAGCAGGCCGGAGTCCACCATCCGGTGCACACGTATTGCCAGCCGCTCACGCAGGACCTCACGGTCCACGGTGAGGCCCACCTGGACGGCTGGCCGGTGGTACTCGCGGCGGGGCATGAAGGAGCTGAAGGGCCTTCCGGTGAGTTCGCCGACCTCCAGGGCCCGGATGATCCGCCGGGCGTCAGAGACCCTGTCCGCCGATACCGGATCAACCGCCCGCAGCCTGGCCAGGAGTGCCTGGGTGCCAAGCCGGGCATGGTCCGCCTCAAGC